>JAJZRQ010000018.1 GCA_021802585.1 Chloroflexota bacterium | reverse complement strand
CGTCGAGGAGCGGGACGCCCGGCGCGAGCGTCGCGGCGGCCGGGCGCCACGGGCCGGCGGCGGGCTCCGGCCGCGCGCCCGGCCGGAGGACGCGCCGTTCGGGGCGCGATCCGAGCGTCGCGAGCCAGCGGCTCGGTCGCCGGGCGGTGGCGCGGCCGCCGGCGCCGGTCCGCATCGCGGCCCAGGAGAGGTGGAGGAACCGGCGGGCGCGCGTCAGGCCGACGTAGAGGAGCCGTCGCTCCTCGGCGAGCGCCTCGCCGTCCGGATCGGCCTGCCGGATCGGCAGCGTCCCCTCCTCGAGCTGCGGGAGGAGGACGGCATCCCACTCGAGGCCCTTCGCCCGGTGGAGCGTGAGGAGGTTCACCCCGTCGTTCCCGCCGGCGGCCTCCGCGGCGGCCCGGACCTCGAGGTCGGCGACGACTGCACTCGCGTCGGTGTCGCGCTCCGCGGCGATCGCGTCGCGCGCGAGCTCGAGGACGAGGGCGAGCGCCGCGCGCCGCTCGCGGGCCTCGGCGCCCGCGGCGGCCTCCTCGGGCTCGAGCCCGAGGTCGTCCCGGAGGTGCCGCTCGAACGCGTCGCCGAGCGCGACGCCCCGCACGTCCGGCGGCATCCGGCGGAGGACGCGGAGGGCGTCGCGGACCTCCGGCCGCTCGAAGAAGCGCTGGCCGCGGACGCGGAATGGGATCCGGGCCTTCGTGAGCGCCGCCTCGATCGGCGGGACCTGGGCGTTCATCCGGACGAGGACCGCGACCTCGCCGGCCGGCGTGCCGCCGGCGACAAGGCCCCGGATCGTCGCGACGAGGTGGGCGAGCTCCGCCGCGTCGTCGGTGCACCGCCGGATCGTCGGCGGGGGTCCTGGAGGGCCCGCGGCGACGAGCCGCTTCGGCCGGCCCTCCGCGGCGAGGAGGCGGTTCGCGAGCTCCAGGATCTCGGGGCTGCTCCGGTAGTTGCGGCTGAGCGTCACCGAGCGGGCCGACGGGAAGCGGGCCGCGAACCCGGTGAGGAACTCCGCGGTCGCCCCGGCGAACGTGTAGATCGTCTGGTCCTCGTCGCCGACGACGCAGAGGTCGTCGCGGTCGCCGAGCCAGAGCTCGAGGAGGCGCTGCTGGAGCGGGTTCGTGTCCTGGTACTCGTCCACGCTGAACCAGGAGTACCGCCGGCGGACGGCCGCCGCCGCCTCGCGGTCGGTCTCGAGGAGGTCCACCGTGCGGGTGAGCATGTCGTCGAAGTCGAGCTTCCCGGCGCGGTCCTTCGCCCGCTCGTAGTCGAGCCACAGCCGGGTGAACAGCTCGACCGGGAGCGGCGGCGTCCGGTCGCTCGCGCGGGCCGCGTACGTCGCGGGCGTGAGCCGGCGGCTCTTCGCCCATTCGATCTCGTCGCTCAGGTCCTTCGCCGGCGTGAAGCGGTAGCCGCCGGGAAGCCCGCGGGCGAGCCGGCCGACGATCGGGACCTTCGAGTCGAGCACCTCGGGCGCGGGCGCGCCGTCGTGGCGGGCGGGCCAGAAGTGGCGGAGCTGGGCGAGGGCCGCCGCGTGGAACGTCCGCGCCGCCACGCCGGCGAGCCCGGGGGCCGCCTCGGCCCGCCCGAGGGCGGCGAGCCGGGCGGCCATCTCGCCGGCGGCCCTGTCCGTGAACGTGACGATGAGGACGCGGCGGGGATCCACGGCGCCCGTCGCCACGGCGTACGCGACCCGGTGGCTGATCACCCGCGTCTTGCCGGACCCGGCGCCGGCGTGGATCACGAGGGGGCCGCGCGTGATCCGGACGGCCTCGACCTGCTCGGGGTCGAGGCCGTCGAGGAGCCATTCCGGGTCGCGTGCCGCCTCCGAGGTCATCCACCGAGGATACGGCGCGCCGCGTGCCACCTCGTGCGGCACGGGCGGGGGCGGCTCCGCGGCGCGACCCGGGGGCGACCGGCTCCACGGCGCGCCGCGTGGGCGGCCCGCCTACCAGCGCGTCGCGAGGTCGGCGAACGTCGCCATGTCGGGCACGGCGAGGTCGGGGGTGGCGGCTGCGGGCGGGGTCGCGCCGCTCCCCGGCCGGCCCCGCCGCCGGTCGATCCAGGCGGTGGTGAGTCCGAGCTCCTGCGCCGGGACGTGGTCGTGGAAGAGGCTCTGGGCGACGTGGAGGATCCGTTCACGGGGCACCCCGATCCGCTGGAGCGCGAGCTCGAAGTTCCGGCGACTCGGCTTGTAGCTCCCGACCTGCTCGGCGGTGATGACGGCGTCGAAGGTCACTCCCAGCCGACGGTTCGAGGCGGCGAACAGATCGTCGTCGCAGTTCGTGATCACCGCGAGCCGGTAGCGGTCCGCGAGGCGTGCGAGCGCGTCGGCCGAGTCGGGGAACGCCGGCCACTCCCCCACGGAGTCCCCGAACGCGGCGGCCTCCGCCGCGCTCGGCTCCACGCCGAGCTCCGCCGCGACGCCGCGGAGCGCGTCGGCGAGGACGTCGCGATACCGGCGGTACGGGCCCGCCTCGATCACCGCCTCGTGGCGGGCGTACCGCGCGAGGAGGTCCTCGTCGGCGGCCGCGACGCCGCGCGCGTCGAGGACGCGGCGGAGGCCCGCGAGGATCCCGGCCTCCCAGTCGATGAGGGTCCCGTAGCAGTCGAAGGTGAGCACCTCGACGCGCCCGAAGTCGACGGCCATGGCGCGGATCCTCCTCCCTGCGCGGCTCGCGGCGCCCCCCGCTCGTCGGGGCCTCCCGGCGGCCCGAGCCTACCACCCCGGGCGCGGGTCGACCGGTGTGGTCCCGAGCCGGCGGCCCCGATCCGCGGGCGGGCCGGGGCCGGCACCGCTCCCTCGCTTGACGCCAATAGTTGCGTATGCAACTATCCACCCGAAGCGCGCCGCCATGGTGCGGCGTCGAGCACCAGGACTGAGCCGGCCATGCCCGCCATCACCGTCGACGACATCACCGTCCTCCCCCGGATCCCCGACCCGGACCCCATCGCGGCGCGCCAGCGCCCGGTGCGGACGGTGACGAGCGCCCCGCGCGGCCTCGAGGGCGAGGGGTTCCCCGTCCGTCGCGCGTTCGCCGGCGTCGACCTCGCCGACCTCGACCCGTTCGTCCACATGGACCAGATGGGCGAGGTCGAGTACGCGCCCGGCGAGCCGAAGGGAACCCCGTGGCACCCGCACCGGGGCTTCGAGACCGTGACGTACATGATGGACGGCACGTTCGAGCACAGCGACTCGAACGGGGGCGGCGGAGTGATCACGAACGGCGACACGCAGTGGATGACCGCCGGCGCCGGGATCCTCCACATCGAGAAGCCGCCCGAGGCGCTCGTCGTGAGCGGCGGGCTCTTCCACGGGATCCAGCTGTGGGTGAACCTGCCCCGCGCGCTGAAGTGGTCGCCGCCGCGCTACCAGGACCTCCGGGCGCGCGAGGTCGCGCTCGTCTCGTCGAGCGACGGCGGCGCGCTCGTGCGGGTCATCGCCGGCGAGGTCGCGGGGCATGCCGGCCCGGGCTCCACGTACACACCGATGACGCTCGTCCACGCGACGCTGAGCCCCGGCGCCCGCCTTGCGGTCCCCTGGCGCGCCGACGACAACGCCCTCGCCTACGTCCTCGCCGGCCACGGGAGCGTCGGCCGCGAGCGGCGCCCGGTCCAGGCCGGCCAGCTCGCGGTCTTCGGCCCGGGCGACGCGCTGATGATCGCCGCGGCGCCGCTCCAGGAGAGCCGCAGCCCGAGACTCGAGGTCCTCCTCCTCGGCGGGCGCCCGATCCGGGAGCCGGTCGCGTGGATGGGCCCGTTCGTCATGAACACCCGGGCCGAGGTGATCCAGGCCTTCGAGGACTATCGAGCGGGGCGGCTCGGGAGCATCCCTGCGATCACCGCCGTCCACCACACGCCGACGACCGTCGTCGAGTCGCGGCTCGCCGACGAGGGGGCCGCCGGGGTCTGAGCGGCAGGGCCGGGGTCTGAGCGGCAGGGCCGGCGTCTATCGCCGGGCCCGAGCTCCGCCCGGCCCCTCCCCCGGGACGCCGAGGCCGGCGAGCGCAGCGCGCAGGGCAGGGGGCCCGTCGAAGCGGACCGCGCGCATCCCGAGGCGGGCGGCGACGGCGACGTTGTCGGCGCGGTCGTCGACGTAGGCGACGGCCCGGGGGTCGAGCCCGTAGCGGTCGAGGAGGATCTCGAAGAGGCGCGGGTCCGGCTTCGCGATCCCCTCCTCGCCCGAGATGACGATCCCCGCGAACCAGTCGAGGAACGGAAAGCGCTCGCGGGTGATCGCGAACGTGGCGGCCGACCAGTTGCTGAGGGCGTAGACGGGCACGCCCGCCGCGCGGAGGTCGGCGAGGATCTCGACGCTGCCCTCGATCGCGCCGCCGAGCATCTCCGGCCACCGTTCCCAGTAGGCGACGATCCGGTCGCGCTCCGCCGGGAACCGGCGGGCAAGCTCGGCGACGGCGTCCGGCCACGACGCGCCGGCGTCGAGCCGGGCGTTCCACTCGGGCGTGCACACGGTGCCGAGGAACGCCTCCATCGCGGGCTCGTCGCCGGCGAACAGCGTGCGGTAGAGGTGGCGCGGGTCCCAGTCGATGAGGACCCCGCCGAGGTCGAAGACGACCGCGGCCACGCGCGGGGACGCCGCCGGGGCGGCGCTTGCGCGTGCCGCGCGCGGCGGCGGAGGAGCAGATGGGGTGGACATCCTCGGATTCTGCCGCGCCGGGGGCGACGCCGCGGGCACGCCCGGCCGGTGCCCCCGGCGGGCCCCTCCACCCGGCCCGGCTGCCCGCGGCTCGCCGCCCGCCGGGCCCTCTGGCGGCCGGGGTCGCAACGGCCCCCCACGAGGGGCCGAACGGCCCTTCGGCGCCGGTTGCGGCGTCGGCGATCCTTCGGGCAAGGCGCATCGGTCGACCCCCCCTCCCCGGTGCGCCACTATTGCAGCGCCCTCGGTCTCCCCCACCCTGACCGGGGGCGCTGCCATGTCCGGGACGCGGCGCCGGGGCCGGGGGGCCCCCTCAGGGCTCGGCGCCGAGGACCTCGACGAGGAACGCGGCGGCGGCGACCCCGGCCCGGAACCGCCCATGAGGCCCGCGCGGGAAGAGGCGGAGGTCGAGCGTCCGCGCCCATCCGGCCCGCGGGGCCGCGACCGCGGCGCGGAGGACCGTCTGCGTCCCGTCGTCATGGGCCGCGAGGGCAAGCCCGACCTCGACGCGGGCGTCCCGCGCCACCGCCTCAGCCTCAGCCTCCGCGGGCCACGTCGACGGGTCGGGGGTCGTCCGCGGCCCGTACGCGACATCCCGCTCGACGGCCGCGACCTCGGCGAGGAGGTCGCCGAGCGCCCCGCCCGTGCCGAGCTCGATGATCGCGATCCGCACGCCGGCCCGCTCGGCCGCCCCCGCGACGAGGTCCGCCCAGCTTGTCTCGCCCTCGGCGCGGACGAACCCCTCGAGCCGCGCCCGGACGTCCGCGGTCGCAACCTCGAGCACCTCGGCCGCGGGCCGGGTCACCCGGTCCCCGGCGTCGCGCTCGTCGACCGCCGAGATCCGGACGTCGAGCCAGTCGGCGCGGGCGTACGTCGCGACGATCGGGTTCGCGGCCCGGAGCATCGGCTCGCCGAGGATCTCGGCCACGCTCGACTCGCCGATCCCGTACGTGCGGAGCGTCCGGACGAGGCGCCCGTCGCCGAGTCCCCGCGCGGAGAGGCGCGGGACGACCCAGTCGCGCCACATCGGCCGCATCTCGCGCGGCGGGCCTGGCAGGAGGACGGCGACCCGCCCGTCGGGGCGGTCGACCCACCATCCCGGGGCCGTGCCGTTCGGGTTCGGGATCGCCGTCGCCGACGGGATGCGCCAGGCCTGCTTGAGGTTGAACTCCGGTAGCCGGGCCCCGCGACGGGCGAAGAGGTCGCGGAGCCAGGCCTCGAGCGCGGCGTCGACCGCCGGCGCCTCCCCGACCGCCGCGGCGACGGCCTCGCGGGTCAGGTCGTCGGGGGTCGGACCGAGGCCGCCGGTCGTCACGACGAGGTCGACGCTCGCGAGCGCCTCCGCGACGGCGGCCGTGACGAGCGCCAGGTCGTCGGGAAGCGCGATGATCCGGCGGATGCCGACCCCTCGGACGGCGAGCGAACGGGCCAGCTCGCCGCCATTCGTGTCCCGCGTCTCGCCCGCGGTGAGCTCACTGCCGACGGCAAGGAGCTCGGCGGTCCGGAGCGGGCGCCGGGGCCCGGCCCCGAGCGGGTCCGTGGGGGTCGTCATGGCGAGAGGGTACGGGGTCCGGCGACCGTGCGCCGGCCCCGCCGAGCGGGATGCCCTCGCCGCGCGGGGGCCGCGCCGAGCGGGCGGGCGGCTCCGACAGTGGGCGGGCGGCGTCGTTGACCACGTTCGCGAGGTGGCGTATTCTCGATAATCGATGAAACGTCGCGCGGTCGGCGACGGCCGACGGCGTTCCGACCCCCGCCGGTCGCGGTTCCGCGGGCCGGACGACACGATGACGGACGCCGGGCCGACCCGGCCCGGGAGGGAGCGCATGAGCCAGCTCGATGTCTTCAGCCTCGACGGTCGCGTCGCCATCATCCCCGGGGGCGGCGGTGCGATCGGCTCGGCGATGGCGAAGGCGCTCGTCGGGGCGGGCGCGCGCGTTGCGATCGTCGACCAGACAGAGGAGAAGGCCGAGGCCGCCGCGGCGCCGATCCGGGCAGCCGGCGGCGACGTCCTCGCCCTCGGGGCGGACGTGACGAACGAGGCCGACTGCGAGCGGGCCGTCGCGGCGACGGTCGAGCGCTTCGGGCGCCTCGACATCATCGTCAACGCGGTGGGTGGCG
Organism: Chloroflexota bacterium; assembly: GCA_021802585.1. Taxonomy (GTDB): domain Bacteria; phylum Chloroflexota; class Limnocylindria; order Limnocylindrales; family CSP1-4; genus CTSoil-043. The sequence continues at coordinate 33,955 of JAJZRQ010000018.1, read as the reverse complement.
GCGCCGGCCGGGTCCTCTTCGACGCCGAGGCCTACCCGCGCGACGCCTGGGACTGGATCATGGAGCTCAACCTCCGGAGCACGCTCCTCGCGACCCAGGCGGCGGTGAAGGCGATGATCGCCGCCGGCCACGGCGGGCGGGTCCTCAACATCTCCTCGGTCCGGGCGACCCTCGGGATCAACGCCGGGTACTCGGCCTACGTCGCAGCGAAGGGCGCGATCAGCTCGCTGACGCGCCAGTGGGCGACGGAGTGGGCGAAGCACGGGATCACCGTGAACGCGATCGCCCCGACGTTCGTCGACACGCCGCAGGTGGCGATGCTCCTCGACGACCCGGCGTTCAAGGCCGGGATCGTGGGCCGGATCCCGCTCGGCCGGGTCGGCGGCACGGATGACCTCACCGGCGCGGCGATCTTCTTCTGCTCCGCGGCCTCGTCGTTCGTCACCGGGCAGATCCTCGGGATCGACGGCGGCCTCACCGCGACCCAGTAGCCGGAGAGGACCGCCGTGACCACCTCCCCCGCCACCCGGCCCGGCTCGATCGCGATGGAGCCGGTGACGTCGAACGTCTTCACGAACACGAAGCTCCGGGGCTGCAACCCGAGCTTCGTCACGACGTCGGACGGCGTCGTCGTCATCGACACGCCGCAGCTCCCGACGAAGGCCGTCGCGATGCGGGCCCTCGCCGAGTCGCGGGGCCCGATCCGCTACGTCATCAACACCGAGCACCACGTCGACCACATCTTCGGGAACTACTACTTCCGGGGCGCTGGCACGGTCGTCCACCACCAGGGCGTCTACGACCGGTTCATGGTCGTCTTCCCCGAGCTCGACCCCTTCGCGTACGCGTACGAGTCCGTGCCCGGGGACAACGCGAAGGGCACCGACCTCGACGACCCGGAGGGCGTCGCCCTCTGGCCCGACCGCGCGGAGTACGACCGCGACCCGAACAAGGGCCGGATCGTCTTCACCGGCGACCTCACCCTCCGCGTCGGCGACCACACGTTCAACCTGCTCCACACGCCGGGCCACACGCCCGGGCAGATCGCCGTCCACGTCCCCGAGGAGCGGGTCGTCTTCACCGGGGACACGATCTTCTCCGGCTGCCAGACCTGGCTCATGACCTCCGACGTCGAGCAGTGGCTCGCGGCGCTCGAGCGGATCCGGACCCTCGACGTCGACTGGATCGTGCCCGGCCACGGGCCGGTCGTCGCGAAGTCGTACCTCGACGTCCAGCGCTCCCACCTCATGGAGTGGAAGGCGGCGGTGGCCACCGCCGTCGCGAACGGGTGGTCGCGCGACGAGACGATCGCCCGGATCGACTTCCGGGACCGCTTCGGGCCCGTCGACATCGGCCAGGGCTACATGCTCGACTACATCCAGAACCTCAACGCCGCCTCGCTCTACGACAAGCTCACGGGGGCGATCTCCGGCGCCTGACGCCGCCCGCGTCGCTGCCCGAGCCGGCCCCCGCCGGCGCGGGCCTGCTTCTCCGCCCCACCCTCGCCCGGGAGGCCCGCCGTGCCCGAGACCATGGAGGCGCTCGTCTCGTGACGACCCATCGCCTCAGCCTGGCCCAGCACGCCCGCGCCATCGCCACGTTCAACGACCGCTCGAGCAGGGCCATCACGATCATCGTCGCGCCCTGACCCGCACGGTCACGGCGGCAGGCGGCGGCGCGGATCGTCCCGCGGCGGGTCTCAGAGGACGTCGGCCGCGCCGAGCGTGAAGCCGCCGTCGACGTCGATGACGGCGCCGGTCACCCAGCGGCCGCCGGCGCCGCACAGCCAGGCGACCGCCTCGGCGACATCGCGGGCGTCGCCCACCGCGGAGAGCGCCTGCCGGCCGAAGGCGACCCCCGTCGCGAGCTTCGCCCGCTCGGCCTCCTCCGTCATCCCGCGGAGCTCCGACGGGATGATCCCCGGCCGGATGACGTTGACGCGGATGCCGTCGCGCCCGAGGTCGAGCGCGAGCGCCCGGCTCATCGCCTCCACCGCCCCCTTGCTCGCGACGTAGCCGAAGCGGCCGCGCGGCGGCCGGGAGACGACGGTCGAGCCGAGGTTGATCACGGCGCCCCGGCTGACGCGGAGCTCGCCGAGCGCGGCGCGCGTGCAGACGACGACGCTCACGACGTTCGCCCGGAACATCCCCTCGAAGTCGGCGTCGCTCAGCGCGTCGATCGGGCCCTGGACCTCGCTGCCGGCGTTGTTCACGAGGACGTCGACGCCGCCGAACGCCTCGGCGGCGGCGGCGACCATCGCCCGGGCATCGACGTCGAGCGTGACGTCGGCGCGGAACGGGACGACGCGGCCGGGGGCGTCGGCGAGGTCATGCGCAAGCCGCTCCAGGCGGTCGCCGCGGCGCGCGACCGCGAGGACGCCGGCGCCCAGCCCGGCCAGATGGCGGACCGTGGCCGCGCCCAGCCCGCTCGACGCGCCGGTGACGATGATCCGGCGACCGGCAAGGGACACGCGACGCTCCTCTCTCCCGGACGTGGCCGGGCGCGGGTCAGGCGCGGCCGGCGGCGACCTCGTCCGCCCGGCTGCGACCCGCCAGCTGGATCAGGTCCTCGTGCAGCTCGAACCAGGCGCCGTGGTAGCTGTCGACGCGCGGGGACGCGATGTACCGATGGTCACCGGCCTGGGCGGCCGCGCTGGCACGGTCGAGGCGCTCGAGGTACGCGACGAGGCGGGGGAGGCCCGCGACGAGGGGCCGCAGCCAGGCCGCGGCGTCGGCATGGAGGGCCGCGAGGTCGGCGAGCACGCCGGCGTCGTACCCCGGGTCGGTGTGGTCGTTGAACGCCGGGGCGCCGTCGACCTCCCGCATCTGCCAGGCCGTGACGGTCGCCTTCATCCGCTGGTCGAGGGCGAGGAACGCGTCGAGGGCGGCGACCGCGTTCGCGGTCCCCCACGCCTCGCGGTCGGCGGCCATCCGCTCCGCCCCCACGGCCTTCCCGTCGCGGGTGAGCCGGAACGACCCGGCGGCGATCTCCGCCAGCCCGTCGGCGACGAGCCGGTCGAGGAGGTCCCCGATCTCGTCGGGCGTGGAGAGGAGCGCAGCGGCGATGCTCTCCGGCGTGCCGTAGCCCTTCACGACGAGTACGCGCAGGACGCCATCCGTCGTCAGCACGGTTGGCCCCGCGCCGGGCTGCCCGGACGTCGCCGGCCCCGGCTGGGCGCCCGCCGCAGCCTCGCCCGCCGCAGCCTCGCCCGCGGCAGCCTCGCCGACGGCCTCCTCCCCGACCGCGATGCCGAGCTCGCGAGCCCACGCGCGGAGCGTGGCGACCTCGGGGACGACCGTCGCCGCACCGGCCGCCGCACCGGCGAAGACGTCGCCGGTCGCGCCGTCGATCGTGATCGTCTCGCCGGCGGCGAGCGTGCAGTCCCCGATGACGACCTCTGCCTCGCCGACCGTGACGGCGGATGCGCCGACGACGGCCGGGATCCCCCAGCCGCGCGCGACGACCGCGGCGTGGCTCGCAAGGCCGCCCGTGGCGGTGAGGATGCCGGCGGCCTTCGCCATCCCGTGCACGTCGTCGGGCGACGTCTCGGCGCGCACGAGGATGACGGCCCGGCCGGCCGCGGCGGCCTCCACGGCGGCGTCGGGGGACGTCACGATCTCGCCGCAGGCCACGCCCGGCGAGGCGGGCAGGCCGGTCGTCAGCGGAGGGCCGGCGTCGACGCGCTCCGTCATCCGCTGCGGGGGGTCGGCGAGGATTCCCGCGATGCGCCGGACCGCCTCCGCCCGGGTGAGCGGGAATCCGGGGTCCTCGGCCATGTCGACCGCGATCCGGAGCGCGGCCTGCGGGCTGCGCTTGCCGACCCGGCACTGGAGCATCCACAGCTTCCCGTGCTCGATCGTGAACTCGATGTCGCAGAGGTCGGCGTTGTGACGCTCGAGGCGCGCCGCGTAGTCGCGCAGCTCGCGGCCGACGGCCGGCATCCGCTCGTCGAGGACGGCGATCGGCTGCGGGCTGTGGGTCCCTGCGACCACGTCCTCGCCCTGGGCGTTGAACATGACGTCGCCGTAGAGGAGGGGCTCGCCGGTCGCCGGGTTGCGCGTGAAGAGGACGCCGGTCCCGGAGTCGACGCTCCGGTTGCCGAAGACCATCGCCTGGACCGTCACGGCCGTGCCGAGGTCGTCGGGGATCCCTTCCCGCTCGCGGTACGTCCGGGCCCGGTCGCTGTTCCACGAGCGGAAGACCGCCTCGATCGCCGCGCGCAGCTGGACCCAGGCGTCGGCCGGCACGGTCTCCACGCCGACGATGTCGCGGAACATCGCCTCGAACCGCTTCCGGCAGTTGGCCGCGAACTTCGGGCTCCCGGAGCGGGCCGCGAGGCCGGCGGCCGTCGCGTCGTTGAGTCCGAGGTTGAGGATCGTGTCCATCATCCCCGGCATCGAGACCGGAGCCCCCGAGCGAACGCTCACGAGGAGCGGCTCCACGGGGTCGCCGAAGCGCTGCCCGACGCGCTCCTCCATCCGCGCCATGTGCTCCCGCAACTCGCCGTCCAGCGCGTCCGGCCAGCCGCGCGCCAGGTACTCGTTGCAGGCGGCCGTCGAGATCGTGAACGCCGGCGGGACGGGGAGCCCGAGGTCGCGGGCCATGACCGACAGGTTCGCGGCCTTCCCGCCGATGAGGCGCCGGAGCTCCGGGAAGGAGAGCTCGTGGCGCTGGTCGCAGTCGAAGACGTAGGGCACGGAGCGGGTCTCCTGGACGCCCGTCCGGCCGGCCGCGCGTCGGGGGGCCGCGCGGCCGGCCGATCAGGGCGCGACGATGATCTTGATGGCCCCGCTCGCGGGGTCGTTGAACGTGGCGATGGCGCGGGCGTACTCGGCCAGGCTGAAGCGATGGGTCGTCACGTCCCGGACGCGCATCCGGCCCTGCTCGACGAGCGGCATGACGCGCCGCATCTCGCCCGCCGAGGCGCGCGACCCGACGAGCTCGAGCTCGTCGAGGACGAGCCGCTGCATCGCGATCTCGACGCCGACGGTCGGGATCCCGACGGCGGCGCAGCGCCCGCCGCGGCGGAGCATGCCGAGCGCCCACTGGACGGTGACCGGCACGCCCGCGCACTCGAGGACGACGTCGACCCCGAAGCCACCGGTCATCGCGCGCACCGTGGCCACGGGGTCGCCGGCCGCGGCGTCGACCGTCTCGAAGCCCATCGCGGCGGCCTTCGCGAGGCGGTGCCCGCGGCCCACGACGATGACCCGGGCCGCGCCCCGGATCCGGGCGGCGTCACCGCCGAGGAGCCCGATCGCCCCCGCGCCGGTGATCGCGACCGTGTCCCCGGGCGAGATCCCGCCGCGGTTCGCGACATGGAGGGCGATCGACGCGGGGTCGACGAGGGCGCCGTCCTCGAACGTGAGGCCGTCGGGGAGCGGGAAGATCGTCTTCACGCCCTGGACGACGTACTCGGCGTCGGCGCCCTGGACGTTGTGGCCGTACTGCTTGTGGAGGCCGGGCCGGCCGTAGTTCTCGCAGAGGTTGTAGCGGCCCTCGACGCACTTCTGGCAGACGCCGCAGGCGTCATGGGAGGTCCCGGCGACGCGGTCGCCGACCTTCCAGCCGTAGAGCTCGACGCCGGGTCCGAGGGCCGCGATCTCCCCGGCCCACTCGTGCCCCGGGATGAAGGGGAAGGCGGGCGGCCAGAACCCCGGGTAGTCGCCGCGGATGAGGTGGGCGTCGGTGCCGCAGATCGAGACGGCACGGACGCGCGCGAGCACCTCGTTCGGGCCGGGGACCGGGATCGGGACCGCGCGGATCTCCATCCGGTTCGGCTCGAGGACGACGAGCGCCTCCATGGTCTCGGGCACGACAGGCCTCCTCCTTCAGACGACGGCCACCGGGTCGACCATCGACCCCGTGGCGCCGCGGATCTTCACCGGGAGCGCGACGAACAGGAACTCGTGGATGCGCGCGCGGGCGAGCGCCTCGAGGTCGAGGCTCTCCATGAGGTAGACGGCGTTCTGGATGAGCAGGAGCGTGTGGACGGGCTGCGGGTTCCCCTCGGACCCCGGGTCCAGCGCGGGCTGGACCTCGTACGTCTCGGTGTCGGTGCCGGTCGCGACGACGCCCCGCTCAAGGAGCCAGCGCGCCGCCGAGACATCCGGGCCCGGCGTCTTGTGGGCGGCCATCCGCTCGGCGTCCGGCCACAGTCCCATGTAGCCGGTGCGGATGACGACGACGTCCCACGGCTCGACGGTCACGCCCTCCGCGGCGGCGACCGCCTGGAGCTCCGCCGCGTCGATCGGCGCGCCTTTCGGGAGGCAGTCGACCCCCCGATGCCCGGCGACGTCGAGGAGGACGCCGCGGGTGAAGAACGGCGGCATCGTCGACGCGTCGAGGTGCGTCGGCCCGAAGTCCGAAAGGTGCGCGTCGGCGCTCCCCCCGCCGTACCAGTGCATGTCGTCGCCGACCGTCATGTGGGCCAGGCCGTCCATGTGGGCCCCCGAATGGGAGGTTGCCATGACGTACTCGGCCATGTAGCCGAGGCCGGCGTCGTTGACGGGTCCCCACGGCTGGGCCCCGGCGACGCGGATCCCCCGCGGCGTGCGGTAGTTGAGGACCTGGAACGGCGGGTGGCCGGGGAAGAGCGGCATCCCGGGGTACCGGACGGCCGCGAGGGAGATCATCCGGCCCTCGTGGACGAGGCGAGCGGCGCGGACGACCTGCTCCGGCGGCAGGGCGCCGATCGGGCCGATGTCGGGGGTGGTCATCGCGCATCCTCCCGGCCCGCCCGGGCCGCATCCCGTTCGCGGAGCGCCCGCCACACGCGCTCCGGGCTGAGCGGCAGGTCGCGGATGACCGCCCCGCACGCGTCCCGCACGGCGGCGGCGACCGCCGGGGCGACGCAGAGGAGCGCGCCCTCGCTCATCCCCTTCGAGCCGTAGGGGCCCGGCCCGTCCGCGTTCTCGACCGCCTCGCTGTGGAGCTCGAGCGGCAGGTCCATGCTCGTCGGGATCCGGTAGTCGATCGCCCCGAGGTTCCGGACCCGGCCCCGCAAGTCGTAGATGTAGTGCTCCATGAGCGTGTGGCCGAGGCCCTGGATCGCCGCCCCCTCGTCCTGCATCCGGACCTGGAGCGGGTTGATCGCCTTGCCGACGTCCGACACGGTCACATGGCGGACGATCGTCACGTCGCCGGTCTCCTCGTCCACCGCGGCCTCGATCGCCGTGCAGTTGAACTCGAAGAACGCCGGCGCACCCTGGAGGGGGTGGCCGGGATCGGCGTCCTTCCGCATCTCCCCGTTGCCGACGACCTCGCCGCCGAGCCGGCCGAGCCCTGCCGCGACGACGTCGCGGATCGGCAGCTCGCGCCCGGGAAGGCGGACGACGCCGTGCTCCACGGTGATCGCGGCCTCGTCGACGCCGTGGACCCGGGCGGCCATCGCCCGGACCTTCGCCTGGACCTCCCGGCAGGCGGCGAGGACGGAGTTCCCCATGAGCACGGTCGAGCGGCTCGCCGACGTCTGCTGGTCGTAGGGAACGACGGCGGTGTCGCCCATGACGACGGTCACGGCGTCGAGCGGCGCGCCGAGCTCGTCGCCGGCGACCTGGGCGAAGACCGTGCGGGCGCCCTGGCCCATGTCCGAGGTGCCGGCGAAGACGATGACGCTCCCGTCGGCGAGGAGCCGGACCGTCGAGTACGAGAGGCCGGTCGTTGGCCCCGACTTGATCCCGACGGCGATCCCGCGGCCGCGGCCGGGCGCGGCCGGCGTCCCCCACCCGATCCGGTCGGCCGCGCGGCGCGTGGCCTCGGCCCAGTCGCCGTCGGCCGGGGTGTCCCAGGGGATGAATGCCTCGCCCTTCCGGGCGAGGTTCCGGAGGCGGATCTCGAGCCGGTCGATCCCGAGCGCGAGCGCCGCCTCGTCGAGGTTCGACTCGACCGCCCAGTTCACCTGGGGGTTGCCGAAGCCGCGGAAGGCGGTCGAGGGAACGGTGTGCGACAGGACCGAGCGCGCAACGATCCGCGCGGCCGGCATCCGGTACGGCCCGGCCCCGACGTAGCTGCCCTTGCCGACGACCCGGTCGGCGATGTCGGCGTACGCGCCGATGAGGTAGTCGGCGGCGACGTCCTGGAAGGCCAGCGTGCCGTCCGCCCGGAGGCCCGTCCGGACCGTGACCTCGGCGGCGGCGCGGCGCACGGCCTGGAACGTCTCCTCGAGCGTGAGGACGAGGCGGACCGGCCGGTCGGCCCGGAGCGCCATGAGCGCGACGAGCGGCTCGTACTTCGCGTGCTGCTTGCCGCCGAACCCGCCTCCGGGGTCCGGGGCGTGGACCCGCACCTTCGCGAGCGGCAGCCCGAGGAGCTTCGCGAGGATCCGCTGGAGCCAGTTCGGGTGCTGGATCGTGCTCCAGACGGCGATCCCGTCGCCGTCCGGCGCCGCGAGGCACGCGTGGGGCTCGATCGCGAAGTGGGTGACGATCGGGAACGCGTAGCGCCGCTCGACGACGAGGTCGGCGGCGGCCGCGTCCACGTCCCCCCAGCCGACGCGGTGGACGCGGAGGACGTTCGTGCCGGCGAGCGGGTCGCCCGGCCGGAGCGCCGGGTCCTGGACGAGGGGCGCGGCCGGATCGAGAGCCGCGGCGAGGGTGAAGACCGCCGGCAGCTCCTCGTGCTCGACCCGCACGAGCCCCGCCGCCTCCTCGGCGGCGTCCCGCGTGTCGGCCGCGACCGCGGCCACGGGCTCGCCGTGGTACTTCGTCTCGCCGACGGCGAGGACCGGGCGGTCCTCGAACTGCGGCCCGAAGCGCGGGACGGGCTGGGGGAGGTCGGCGGCGGTGACGATGAGCCGCACGCCGGGCACGCGCTCGGCGGCGCTCGTATCGATCGCGCCGATCCGGGCCCGGGCGACGGGCAGCGTGACGAGCTTCACGTGGAGCTCACCCGGGATGTGGATGTCGGCGACGTACCGCTGGCCGCCGGTGACGCGCTCGGCGCCCCCGACGCGCCGCGGCGACGCGCCGACCCGGGCGCCGGTCATCGCCCGCCCTCCTCGGCTGCGGCGAGGATCGCCTCGGTGATCTGCGCGTAGCAGCCGCAGCGGCAGAGGTTGCCGGCCATCCCCTCCTCGACCTCCGCGACCGTGGGGTGCGGGCTCCTCCGGAGGAGGTCGTCGGCGGCCATGACCTGGCCCGGGATGCAGAAGCCGCACTGGACGGCGCCCTTGTCGAGGAACGCCCCCTGGAGGCGGGTGAGGCCGCCCTCCGGGGCGAGGCCCTCGATCGTCGTCACCTCGCCACCGTCGGCCTCGACGGCCAGGACCAGGCACGAGTCGACGATCCGGCCGTCGAGGCGCACCGTGCAGGCGCCGCACTCCCCGACGAGGCAGCACTCCTTCGTGCCGGTGAGGGCGAGGTCATCGCGGAGGACCTCGAGGAGCGTATGGTGGGGCGCGACGTCGAGCGTCCGCGAGCGCCCATTGACGGTCAGCGCGATCGGGATCGCCGGGCTCATCGCGTCACTCCCCTGCCAGCCGCGCGATCGCGGTCCGGAGCGCCCGCCCGCCAAGGACGCGGAGCATCGCGAGGCGGTACTCCGGGCCGGCGCGCATCGAGCGCGGCGACGGGCTCGCGGCGGCGAACAGCCGCTCGAAGGCCGGGGCCGTCGCCGCGTCGGGTGCGGCCGCATCGGCGAGGACGCCGCTCTCGTCGACGACGAGGACGGGCCGTGGCCCGACGCTCCCGTACGCCAGCCGGGTGACGCCGGCGGCATCGACCGCGACGGCGAGGGTGACCGACGCGAGGTCGTGGCCGCGTCGGCGGGTCCGCCGGGCGTGGGCGGCCCCGAGGCGCCCGGCCGGGATCGGCAGCTCGATCGCGGTCACGAGCTCGGCCGGAGCGAGGGTCGTGACCCCCGACCGGACGAAGAGGTCGTCGACGGGGAAGCGGCGGACGCCGGCCGGCCCGGCCGCCACGACCTCCGCCCCGTAGACGAGGAGCGAGGGCGCCGTATCGGCTGCGGGCGAGGCGTTGCAGACGTTCCCGGCGAGCGTCGCCCGGTTGCGGATCTGGACCGACCCCACGACCGCCGCTGCCTCGGCGAGGGCCGTGAAGTCGCGGCGGACCCGCTCGTCGGCCGCGATCTCGGCCATCACCGTCGTGGCAGCGATGACGAGCCGCCCGTCCGCCACCCGGATCCCGGGGCCCAGCTCGGCGATCCGCTTGATGTCGACGACGACGCGCGGCCGGAGCGAACCGTCCCGGAGCCGGATGACGAGGTCGGTGCCGCCGGCGAGGACGCGGGCGTCAGGCCCGTGCTCGGCGAGGATGGCCAGCGCCTCGGCGACCGTTGCCGGTCGCGCGTAGGCGAAGGTGTGCATCGGTCCCGGCGCCCCTCTCCGCTACAGGATCCCGTCCACCTCGTCCAGGAGGACCTGGGGGGTCGCCGCCCGGATGAAGTAGAAGGGCCGCTCGCAGAACCGCTCGACGAAGCCGGCCCGGCGGCGCCGGAGCCCGTCGTCGTCGACGAGCGGCATGACGTGCCCGGGCGCGAGGAGCTCGTTCGTCAGGAAGTAGTTCTGGAGTGAGTGGAGGAACTGGAACTGCGCCTCGAACGGGATGAGCTCGTTCGTCGCGGGGTCGAAGTTGCCGTCGATCGCCGGCACGATGACGAGGTCGATGTCCGGCGTGCCCTCGTACATCGCCCACGTCGGCATCGTGCCCCAGAACTTCTCGACGCCCCTGTTCGGGGCCGCCTTGTCGGAGCGCTCGGTCCCCTCGGTCCGCTTCCGGAGGAACGTGTCGACCGAGCCCATGACTGCCCGACCCTCCTCGTCGATGACGGTCGTCTCCGAGGCAACCTGGAGGGCGCCCCGGCGGCCGGCCTCGATGAGCCCCATGCTCTTCCCGTGGTTCGACTCGCCGCCGAGGAAGAGGAGCGTCTTCCCGCGATAGTGGACGGCCGCGCTGTGGGACGGGTGGAGCCCCGTGTCCTCCATCCGGAGGGCGAGGATGGCGACGATGACCTTCTGGAGCGGGCCGGCAGGCCACGGGCCGGTGAACGTGACCGTGCGCCCGTCGTAGCGGACGTCCTTCGGGCCGTCCTCGTGCCAGACGATGTCGGGCTCGGCCAGCGTCACGGTCGGGGAGATGCGGACGTCGGCGAGCCGGTAGTTGAGGAAGCTCATGTCCTCCAGGACGTGCTCGCGCGGCTCGCTCCCGTGGACGTCCACCCGGAGGCGGGCCGTCCCGGCGGACATCTCCTCCGACAGGTGCAGCTGGTCGTTCATGGCGTCCTTTCGACTCCGGCGGTTTCAGGCGGGTGGTTCGACGAGCGAGGGGATGGCGCGCGGCACGCGACGGGATGCCGGGCGCCGGACGGCGGGACCGGACCCGCTCGCAGGCCGGGACCCGGCGGCGTCGGTCCGCTCCCAGAGGCTCGCGAGCATCGCCGCCGCGGTGGCGAAGTGGCGGTGGAGAACCTCCACGACGAGGTCCGGGTCGCGGCGACGGAGCGCGTCGAGGACGGGGAGGTGCTCGTCGGCGATCCGGCGCCGGTCGATGCCGGGCGCGTCGATCGTGATGTACGTCCGCGAGTATGGCTCGAGCGTCCGCCAGACGCGGGCGAGGGTCCGGTTGCCGGCGAGCTCGACGATCCGGCTGTGGAACGCCGCGTCGGCGGCCGCCTCGTCGTGGGTGTCGCCGGCCTCGGCCGCCCGCTGCATCTCCTCGATGTACCCCTCGAGCGTCGCGAGGTCGGCGTCCGCCAGGCGTGGGATCGCCAGCCGGGCCCCGAGGGACTCCAGCTCCGCCCGGATGGCGAACGCCTCGAGGAGCTCCGCCGCCGACGGGCGGCGGACGCGAGCTCCTCGGAAGGCGGTGGTCTCGACGACGCCGAGCGCCTCGAGGTCGCGGAGCGCCTCCCGCACGGGAGCCTGGCTCGTCCCGAGCTCGCGGGCGACCCGCGTCTCGACGATCCGGGCCCCCGGCGGGTAGCGGCCGTCGAGGATCGCCTGGAGGAGGCGGTCCTTGACCTGGTCGCTGAGGACGCTGCGCGAGATGGAGGCGTCGCGCGTCATCGGCGGAACGCTAGCTGCCGACGATCGCCGGCGCGGCCGGCGCGCTGACGAGGACCTCGACCACGCCGGCGTTGCCGTCGACGCGGACGCGATCGCCGGTCCGGATCTTGTACGTGGCCACGGACGTGCCGACGACGGCCGGAATGCCGTACTCGCGAGCGAGGACGGCGGGGTGCGACACCGTCCCGCCGGCGTCCGTCACCACGGCGATGATCTTGCCGTACAGGACCTGCCAGGCCGGGTTCGTCATCTGGCAGACGAGGATCTCGCCGACCTGGAGGCTGTCGAACTCGGCCTCCGAGCCGACGACCCGGGCCACGCCCTCGACGACGCCCGGCGACCCGGCGATGCCCTTCACCCTGCCGGGCTCGTTCTCGATCGAGCGATAGAACTTGTCGGGGAACCCCCACAGGTTGAGGTACGGGAAGGCGAGCTGGGTCGCGGTCGCCGTGCCGACCCAGTCCCTGGGCTGGTACTGCTCGGCCGCGGCGCGCCGGGCCCTGGCCGCCGCCACGATCGCCCGCCCGTCCATGCTCGCCGGGTTGCCGATGAACTCGCGGAGCTGGTTGTAGCGGAACAGGATCACGTCGTCCCGGGCGTCGAGGACGCCCATCTCCACGAGCTTCTCGCCAATGGCGAGGAGCACCTGGCGGACGTGGGCGTTCGCGCCCTGGTCGATGTAGAAGTGATGGTCCGGGGTGAGCGGCGCCATCTTCAGGTTGATCTCGTTGGCGGCGCGCATCTCTTCGAGCGCCTCGCCCTCGAGCCCCGCGAGGATCTCCTTCGCCGCCGCGTCGATGTCGGCCTTGAGGGCCGCGACCTTCGACGGGTAGTCGTAGTCCGAGGAGTACTGGTCGCGGACGAGCTGGATGACCGGGTTCATGTCCTCGTAGAAGGACGGGAAGATGAACTCGTGGCTCCAGACCGCGTGCCAGCCGAACTCCTTCTGGTACGGCTTCACGCGCTCGGCGATGAAGCGGCGACCGCGCTCCGTGGCCTGGAGGGCCGGCACGATCTGGGGGGCGGTCTCGAAGGCGAACGCCCGGCCGAGCTCCGCGTCGCCCTTGACCTCTTCCTTCATCTCCCACAGGGCCCGGATCTTGTCCCAGTTGCGGTCGCTCGCCGAGTTCTGCAGCCGGCCGAGGAGGACCTCGTCGACCTTGCCGTGGGTCTTCTCCATGACCGCCCGGAGGTTGAGCGTCGCGCTCAGCTGCGCGAAGTTCAGCATCCAGTGGATCTTCCAGTGGCGGTCGTGCATGTCAATGGCGTCCTCGAGGAGGACGGCCACGTCGGCCAGGCTCAGCCGGCCCTTCCGGTCGAGCATGCCCTCGATATAGTCGAAGTTCTTCTGCATCTCGGGCACGAACCGGGTGCGCCACCAGTGCGCGAAGTTGTGCCCGTAGACCGGCAGGACCGTTCCGAGGTAGGCGCCGATGCTGCCCGCATACGTGTCGTCCTCGGGCACGATCGCGCTGACCCGGAAGTTGTACTCCTGCGTGGCGAGCTCGAGGCCGGCCTCGGCGGGGATCGCCGCCGTGTAGCACCAGCCGTTGATGTTCTTGTAGATCCAGTCGGTCGCGAACGGCGTGCCGAACCGGCGGAACATGTGGTCGCAGCTCATCCACCAGCCGCCGATGTCCTCGAACATCGGGCTCAGCGGCTTGGGGTTGTGCAGGTCGTCGTAGACCCAGAAGAGGAGCTTCTCCGTCTCCGAGGTCCACTCGATCGGGAACGTCGCGTCCCCGAGGAACTCGCCGAGGACTTCTTCCTTGAGGGGCACCGTGGCTTCCTCCTGTGCCTGCCTGGTGTCGCCGGGCCGAGCGGGACGCCTAGCTCGCCGCGCGGGAGATCCGCGTGAAGCGCCGCATGCTCTCTGTGATCGCCACCTCCGTCGGGAGTCGCTCCCCGTTCGAAGCGCCGATGAACCGTGCCGCGCGCCGCGCGCGGCGGCCGACGCGCCGGGCGTCCTCGGGCCCGGCGAGGTGTCGCTCGCTCATCGCTCCGGGGTCGAGCGTGACCCTGATCTCGACATCCTCGCCTCCGCCGCGCTCGCGCCGCTGCCGGTGAATCGTCGATAATCGATTGTTGGAGGATAGCACCGCGGAACGCCACGTCAACCCTGGAGGCGCAGGGTCGGCGGGCAGCGTGGCTTGCGTTCGAAGCATCGATGATCGATTATATGCCCTGCATCGCGGCACGCGAGGCGCGATGGGCGCGCCCCGACGCCGATCGGGGCGCGATCCGCCGACCTGCCCCGGCGCCGCGGGTCCGGATCGAGGAGACCGCATGGTCACGACGATGATCGAGAGCCCGCTCCTGCGGATGACGCGGGAGACGCCGACGCAGTACTGGAACGACTCGTGCGCGGTCGCCGAGCTGGCCTACGCCGTCGAGCGGGGCGCCACCGGCGCCACCTCGAACCCGAGCATCGTCCTCGAGGTCATGAAGAAGGAGAGGGACCACTGGGTCCCCCGCGTCCACGAGCTCGCGACGGAGCACCCGCAGTGGTCCGAGGTCGAGTTGACGTGGGCGATCGTCGAGGAGATGGCCGCCCGTGGCGCCGCGGTCCTCGCCCCGGTCTTCGAGCGGGCGCGCGGGCGCGCGGGACGCCTGTCCCTCCAGACGAACCCGGCGAACCACCGCGACCCCGCCCGGATGGTCGAGCAGGCCGTCCGCTTCGCGACCCTCGCCCCGAACATGCAGGTGAAGTTCCCGGCGACGGCCGCCGGGATCGCGGCGATCGAGGAGGCGACGGCCCGCGGCGTGAGCATCAACGCCACGGTGAGCTTCACCGTCCCCCAGGCCCTCGCCGCCGCCGAGGCCGTCGAGCGCGGCCTCGCTCGACGCACCGCCGGCGGCGAGGAGACGGCGTCGATGTCGCCGATCGTCACGCTCATGATCGGCCGCCTCGACGACTGGATGAAGGTCCTCGTGGAGCGCGACGACCTCGCCGTCCACCCCGACGCCCCGAACTGGGCGGGCCTCGCCGTCTTCAAGCGCACGTACGGCATCTTCCAGGAGCGCGGCTACCGCTCGCGCCTCCTCGCCGCCGCGTACCGTCACCGGCTCCACTGGACGGAGCTCGTGGGGGGCGACGTGAGCATGACCCTCCCCTACCCCTGGCAGGTTCGCTTCAACAGGAGCGGGATCGCGCCGGAGCCGCGGATCGACGCGCCGGTCGACCCGGCGCTCGTCGACGACCTCCTGGACCGTGTGCCGGACTTCCGCCGGGCGTACGATCCCGACGGGATGGCGCCCGCGGAGTTCGAGCAGTACGGCGCCAGCGCCCGCACCCTGCGAACCTTCGTGAAGTCGTACCACGACCTCCAGGGCACGATCCGGGACCTCGTCCTGCCCGACCCCGACGCCCGCCCCGCCTAGAGCCACCGCCCGAGCAGCAGCCCCCAAGGAGGCGCAAGTCGTGACCACCGAGATCGCGCAGCCCGCGACGCTGCCCATCCTCTCCCACTGGATCGACGGCCGCCCGGTCGAGGTCCTCCCGGAGCAGACCGGCCCGGTCCACAACCCGGCGACGGGTGCCGTCATCGCCCGCGTGCCGCGCGGCGGCAGGGCCGAGGTCGACCGCGCCGTCGCCGCCGCGAAGGCCGCCTTCCCCGCCTGGCGCGACACGCCCCTCATCGCCCGGAGCCAGGTCTTCTTCGCCTTCCGGGAGCTTCTCTTCCAGCATCGCGAGGAGCTCGCCGCGCTCATCACCCGCGACCACGGCAAGACATTCCCCGACGCGCTCGCCGAGGTCATGCGCGGCCTCGAGACCGTCGAGTTCGCCTGCGGCCTCCCCGTCCACCTCGCGGGGATGACCACCCCGAACGTCTCGACGAAGGTCGACGCCTACACATTCCGCGGCCCGCTCGGCGTGACTGCGGCGATCACCCCCTTCAACTTCCCGGTGATGGTCCCGATGTGGATCTACCCGATCGCCCTCGCCGCCGGGAACACCCTCGTCTGGAAGCCCTCGTCCCACACGCCGGGGGCGGCGCAGCTCCAGGCCGAGCTGTGGAAGGAGGCCGGCGGGCCCGACGGCGTGTTCAACGTCGTGTACGGCGGCCGCGAGGCCGTCAGCGCGATCGTCGAGCACCCCGACGTCAGGGCGATCCAGTTCGTCGGGAGCACCGCCGTCGGGCGCTACGTCCACGAGGAGGGCACGAAGCGCGGGAAGCGGGTCGGGTCGTACACCTCGGCGAAGAACGCGATGCTCGTCCTCCCGGACGCGGACCTCGAGATGACCGCCGACGCGGCAGTCGCCGCGGGCTACGGCTCCGCCGGCGAGCGCTGCATGGCCCAGACGCTCCTCATCGGCGTCGGCGACACCGTCGACCGCCTGCGCCCGCTCATCGAGGAGCGGATCGCGAAGCTGCGGGTCGGCCCCGGGATGGAGCCCGGCGTCGACATGGGCCCGATCTACTCGGCGGAGCACCGCGAGTCCATCATCCGCTGGATCGGCGTCGGGGAGGCCGAGGGCGCCGAGGTCGTCGTCGACGGCCGCGCGTTCCGCCACCCGGAGAACCCCGACGGCTTCTTCCTCGGAGTCACCCTCTTCGACCACGTCACGCCGGACATGAAGGTCTACCAGGAGGAGATCTTCGGCCCGGTCTTCGGGATGGTCCGCACGGCGACGTACGACGAGGCCCTGCGCCTCATCAACGACCACAAGTACGCGAACGGGACGGCGATCTTCACGACCGACGGCGGCGCCGCGCGGCGCTTCCGGCTCGAGGTCGACGTCCCGATGATCGGCGTCAACGTCCCGATCCCGGTCCCCGCGGGGTACCTGAGCTTCGGCGGCGCGAAGGAGTCGGCGATGGGCGACCTCGCGATGCGGGGCGAGGACGGAGTCCGCTTCTTCACCCAGCAGAAGATGGTCACCGAGCGCTGGCCGGAGCCCGGCCGCCGCGCGGCCCTCAGCCTCGTCTTCCCCGGCAACGCCTGAGCCTCCTGTGCCAGGCCGCGCGCCGGCCCCCCGGCGGGCGGCCTGACACCCCGGGCCCGGCCACCGACCATCCCGCCGTCGTGATGGCTCCCGGCCCGCCGGCTCCCGGCCCGCCTCCGGGTACCCGGCGCGCCGGCGACCCGGTCCCTCGACGAAGGGTCGCCCAGGCCCCAACGTCCCGCGCCGCGGTTGCGCCGGTCGCGGACCCCGGAAGCGGCTTGACGCGCCGATGAGCCCGCCGCTATCATCGATAATCGATTGTGACTCCCCCGGCCGAGCCGCGACGCCAGCGGCGCGCCCCCGGCCCCCGGTGGCCAGCGAGGTGAGCGGATGATCCGACGCGTGACGCGATCCGAGGCCGAGCGCTTCCCGCTCCCCGGCCGCGACTGGTTCACGTACATCGGGCCGCCGGCGACCCCCACCGAGCGCGTCTCGATGGGCGTCTCCATCTTCCCTCCCGGCTCGAAGCCGGCGGGGCATGTCCACGACACGCAGGAGGAGACGATCTACTGCGCCGCCGGCCGCGGCCGGATCGTCACCCCGGACGCGACCGCCGAGATCGAGGCCGGGGTCACGGTCTGGGTCCCGCCCGGCACCCTCCACGCGACCGAATCGGACGGCCCCGAGCCGCTCGAGCTCGTCTGCTTCTTCTCCCCGCCCGTCGTCCCCGGCTCGTACGAGATGGGCGGCCGGGCGTGAGCGACACCACCGTCCCCGCGGCCGGCCCGGCCGACGCCGCGGAGGTCGCGCGCCTCGAGGAGGTCGCCCGGCGGATCCGCGTCGAGGTCGTGAAGGCCGTCGACCACGCGAAGGCCGGCCACCTCGGTGGTCCCCTCTCCGCGGCCGACATGCTCGCCGCGCTCTACTTCCACGTCCTCCGGATCCGCCCCGGCGAGCCGGCCTGGCCCGACCGCGACCGGTTCATCCTCTCGAAGGGCCACTCGTCGATCGGCCTGTACGCGGCGATGGCGCTCCGCGGCTACTTCCCCGTGGAGGAGCTCGCGACGTTCGACGCCGCGCGGTCGCGGCTCCAGGGCCACCCCGACATGACCCGCCTTCCGGGCCTCGACATGTCGAGCGGGTCGCTCGGGATGGGGATCTCGGCGGGGATGGGGATGGCGCTCGGCGCCCGCCTCACCGGGCATGACGTGCGGGTCTACGTCATGCTCGGCGACGGGGAGTGCCAGGAGGGCGAAGTCTGGGAGGCGGCGATGGCCGCCCCCCGCTACGGCCTCGACAACCTCGTCGCGATCGTCGACCACAACCGCCTCCAGCAGTACGGCTGGCCGGGCGACGGCCCCGACGGGCGGCTCCCGCCCCAGGTCCCGGGCGAGCTCGTCGGGAAGTGGCGGGCGTTCGGCTGGCGAGTCCTCGAGATGGACGGCCACGACATCGCCGAGATCCTCCGCGTCCTCGGCGAGGCGGCACGCGGCGATGGCCGCCCGACCGTCGTCATCGCCCACACGGTGAAGGGGAAGGGCGTCTCGTTCATGGAGGGCCGCTACTTCTGGCACACCCGGGCGATCAAGCCCGAGGAGCTGGCCCAGGCGATGGCCGACCTCGGCGAGCCGGTCGCCACCGGAGAAGGAGGCCCGCGATGACGCTCCCGATGGGCCGCCCGATGCGCGAGATCTTCGGCGAGACGGTCGCCCAGCTCGCGAGCGAGGATCCCCGGATCGTCGTCGTCGACGGCGACGTCGGGAGCTCGACCCGGGCCGACATCTTCGAGAAGGCGCACCCCGGACGCTACCTCCAGATGGGGATCGCCGAGCAGAACATGCTGGGAGTCGCGGCGGGCCTCGCGACGATGGGGCTGATCCCGTACATCAGCACGTTCGTCTCGTTCGCCGTCGTCCGCCCGCTCGACCAGATCCGGGTTCTCATCGCCCAGACCGGGGCGAACGTGAAGATCACGCCCTCGTACGCCGGTCTCTTCACCGGCCAGACCGGGATGAGCCACATCATCGTCGACGACCTCGCGATCATGCGGGCGATGCCGGGGATGGTCTCCGTCGCGCCGGCCGACGACGTCGAGGCGGCCGCGGCCCTCCGCTGGGCGGCGGCGTACGCGGGTCCCTGCTACGTCCGGCTCGTCCGCGACGCGACCCAGCGGCTCTTCGACGCCTCGTACCGCTTCGAGCTCGGGAAGGCCGTCGTCGTCCGCGAGGGCGCCGGCATCGCCCTCGTGAGCACCGGGTCGCAGACGCCGCGGACGGTCGACGCGGCCGAGCTCCTGGCCGCCGACGGGATCGACGCCCTCGTCCTCCACGTGCCGACGCTGAAGCCGCTCGACGTCGCGACCCTCGTCGCCGTCGCGGAGCGGACGCGACGGGTGTTCACCGTCGAGGAGCACACCGTCATCGGGGGCCTCGGTGGGGCGGTCGCGGAGGCGCTCGCCGAGCACCGCCCGACACGGGTCGACCGGATCGGGATCCGCGACGTCTACCCGGAGTCGGGTCCGAACGACGCGCTCCTCGACATCTACGGGCTGTCTGCCGCCCGCGTCGCGGAGCAGGTCCGGACGCTCGTCCGCGCGGGGTAGAGGCCGGGCCGGGGGTCCGCCCCGGGGAACCGATCCCTCAGGATCGGCCGGCCGGCGGCTCGCCGACGGGTACCGCGTGCCCCGCGTCGGGCGCGCTCGCCCGCCATTCCTCGGCGAGCCGGCCGCTCACCTCGTCGAAATGCCCCCGCAGGGCGTCGACGACGCCCTCGGGATCGCGCGCGTGGAGGGCGACCCGGATCGCGGTGTGGAGGTCGGCCGTCCAGTGCGGGTCGGCGCCCGGGGCGACGAGCGTGAGGTACGTCCGCGAGAACGGCTCGAGGGAGCGCCAGACGCGCTCGAGCGTGGCGTTCCCGGCGAGGTGGAGGAGGCGGCCGTGGAAGGCGGCGTCCGCGACCGCGACGGCATGACGGTCGCCGGCGGCGGCGGCGCGCTGCATCGCCTCGCCCAGCGCCTCGATCTCCGCCAGGTCGGCGTCCGACATCCGCGGCACGCCGAGCCGGGCGCCGAGCGCCTCGAGCTCGAAGCGGACCGTGTAGGCCTCGAGGAGCTCGCCGATCGAGGGGCGCCGGACGCGCGCCCCGCGGAACGGGTGGATCTCGACGAGGCCGAGACCCTCGAGCCCCCGGAGGGCCTCGCGGACCGGCGCCTGGCTCACGCCGAGCTCGCGGGCAAGGCTCGTCTCGACGATCCGGGCGTCCGGCGGGTAGCGGCCGGAGACGATGTCCTGGAGAAGGCGGTCCTTCACCTGGTCGGCGAGGACGTTGCGCGAGATCGCGTCGCGCTCGGTCATCGATCCTCCTCGTGAGCTCCGGCGAGCGCAGTCTAGCGTGCGCGGTCCGCTCCCCGTCCCGCCGGGCCGCGCGAGTCGCCCTCCCCGTCCCGCCCCGCGGCTGCGCGACCCGGGTCCTCCGGCGCGCCACCGCCCTCGATCGCCGCGACCGCCCGGTCCCACGTCGCCGGATCGGCGAGCGGCGCGAGCCGCCGGACCGCGAACTCGACCTGGCGGAGGCAGGCGTCCCGCCAGACGTCGCTCGCGAGGAACGCCTCGTGGCCGCCGGGAGCCCGCAGGTCGTAGCCGATGAGGGCGCGGCAGTCGAGGGCGCCGTGCTCCGCGCGGAACGCCTCGGCCAGGTCGGCGACGACCTCGCGGGCGACCCGCTTCGCCCGACCGTGATCGCCGATCCGGCCCTCGGCGAGCAGCCCCACCGCGAGCGCGGCCCCCGTCACGGCGCCACACGGGCCGCCGCCGTACGCGATCCCGCCGTTGAGGGCGACCGCCGCGGCAGAGTCCAGCGGGTCGCGGAGGCCGTACGCCGCCTTCAGCACGACGAAGGCGGTCTCCGCGCACCCGTAGCGGTGGCCTTCGTCGAGGAAGAGGTCCCGGGCAAGGAGGACCGCCGCGGCCGCCTCCGGTCCTTCGCGTCCGTCCATGGCGTCGTCGTCGGGCGGTGGCGGGGGCTACCCGGCCCCGGCGCCCGGCTCCGGCCAGCTCTCGGCGAGGTGGGCCCCCGCCTCGGCGAAGTGAAGCCGCAGGGCGGCGACGACAGGCTCGGGGCTGCGCGTCCGGAGGGCCGCGAGGATCCGGGGGTGGAGCTCGGCCGTCCGGTGCGCGTCGGCGCCCGGGGCGACGAGCGTCATGTACGTCCGCGAGAACGGCTCGAGGGAGCGCCAGACGCGCTCGAGCGTGGCGTTCCCGGCGAGATGGAGGAGGCGGGCGTGGAAGGCGGCGTCCGCGACGGCGACCTCGCGGCCGTCGCCGGCCGACGCCGCGCGCCGCATCGCCTCGCCGAGCGCCTCGAGGTCGGCGAGGTCGGCGTCCGACATCCGGGGGACCCCGAGGCGGGCCCCGAGCGCCTCCAGCTCGGCTCGCACGACGTAGGCCTCGAGGAGCTCGGCGCGGCCGGGGCGCCGGACGCGGGCCCCCCGGAAGGGGCTGATCTCCACGAGGCCGAGCGCCTCGAGGGCCCGGAGCGCCTCGCGGACGGGGGCCTGGCTCGTGCCCAGCTCGCGAGCCAGCTGCGTCTCGATGATGCGGGAGTCGGGCGGGTAGACGCCGCCCACGATGTCCTGGAGCAGGCGGTCCCTCACCTGGTCGGCGAGGACGCTCCGCGAGACCTGTTCTCGCTGCGCTGCCACGGCGCCTCCTCCTGGCCCGCCGGTCAGGCCCCCGGTCATCGGGGTGCGCTCGATCGCCGACGCGGGCGGCCCCCCGGCGGGCGGGAGAGGCGCCGCGACGTGCGAGAAGGGGTCCCCCGCCGGGTGGCGGGAGGACCCCTTCGCTCGGTGTCAGACGGGCTCCGGCCCGCTACCACTCACACTTGTTGGGCGGGTTCTCGGGGTCGCACTTCGCGTACGTGACGATCTGCTCGAGAAGCTGCAGCCCCTTCTGGGCGTCGAGGAGCACCGGCTCGCCGGGCGTCCCGTCCGCCTTGAACGGGATGTACGCCGGGGTGACGGCGTTGACACCGCCATCCGTGTACGTGCCGGGGCCGGTGACGCCCTCGTAGTCGATGTCCTTGCCCTCGCGGATGAGCTTCAGGCAGTCGGCGTACGTGTAGCACACCTCGCCGGGCGGGTCGCCGACCTTGAACATCGCCGGCGCCCAGGCGCTCGCCTTGTACGAGCCCGCGGCCTCGACGGCGAGGGCCGTCTGGACCATGAGGTCGTACGTCGAGAACGCGTACTGGTTCGTCGCGTCGTAGGCAACGTCGGTCTGGGCATCCCACAGCGGCTGGAAGAACGCCCATGCCGGGGTCGACTTGTTCGGCGCGAACGAGGGGAAGCCGATCGCCTTCTGCGAGGCGATCGGCGCGGTGCCGAGCGTCCCGATGAATTCCGCCTCGCTCCACCCGGTCTCGCCGATCCAGGTGAGCGACAGGCCGGCTTCGGCCGCACCCTTGATGAGCGCGGCGGATTCCGTCGATCCCGCCTGGACGATGACGGCGTCGGGCTTGAGGTCGGCGATCTTCTGGGCCTGGGCCCGGTACGAGGGCTGGCTGGCCTGGACGTCGAGGCGGGCCAGCACCTCGAGCCCGAGGATCCCGGCAGCCTTCTCGGCCGCGTCGGCCGCGAGCTGGAAGCCTTCGACCTGGGTGGCGAAGATGACGAGCTTCTTGGCGCCGATCGACTCCGCGTAGAGGCTCCCATAGGTCCCGAGGGCCTGGTCGAGGCCCTGGGCCCGGAAGATCGGCTCCGCTGCCTTGCCGCCGAGGTTGCCCGGGATCGCCCCGCCGTGGACCGACGGCCCGAGCGGCGAGTCGTTCTCCTGCCACCACTCCATCATGTAGTCGCGGTAGGTCCGGTACTGGTGCGCGATGCTCACCAGGATCTCGGCCTTGTGCTGCTCGATGCAGATCTTCGCCGCCTGGCCTTCGTGGTCATCGCCGATGTCCTCGGAGACGAGCTCCCAGGCGCGGCCGAGCGGCGGGTCGACGTTGATGACCTCCTCGATCGGGAAGCGCACATCGTTCGTGAGCGACTTCCCGTAGGCCGCGAACGCACCCGTGTAGTAGGCGAGCTCGCAGACCGTCACCGGCCCGCCTGCCGCGGACGGCACGGGGGTGGCCTCGCCGCCGGCCGACGGGGCGGGCGTGGCTTCGGCCGTCGTGCCGGGCGTCGCCGTCGCGCCGCCGCTGCACGCGGCGACGAGCAGGGCGAGCACCGCGATCGCGACCGCGGAGCGGCCCCCTGTGACGCGTTCGACCCTCATTGCACTTCTCCTCCTGTGCGGGACGCCGAGCGGTGGGTCTCAGATCCGGCTGTGGCGGGACGCCGAAGGGGGGTCGTCAGATCCTGTATCCCTCCTTGAGCTGTTGGGTCGTCAGCTCGGCGGCGTCCACCACGGCGTACGCCTGGCCGAGGCTCAGCACCATCACCCTGTCGGCCACCTGGAGCGCCTTCGTGGCGTTCTGCTCGGCGAGGACGATGGCGACGCCCCGGGTCTCGTGGATCTCGCGGATCTTGTCGAAGAACATGTCGACGTAGAGCGGAGAGAGGCCGGCCGTGGGCTCGTCGAGGAGCAGCACCCGAGGGTCCTGCATGAGGGCCCGCCCGCACGCGACCATCCGCGACTCGCCGCCGCTCAGGGTGCCCGCGGGCTGGGCCTGGAGGGCCCGGAGGTCGGGGAACAGGGCGAGCACCTCGGCCATCCGCTCGTCGCGCGAACGCCGGCCGATCATCCCCCCCACGCTGAGGTTCTCGAGGACGGTGAGGTCGGGGAAGACGCCCTTCTCCTGGGGGACGTAGCCGACCCCCCGGCCGGCCGTGTCGTACGGCGGCAGCGCGGACACGTCCTCGCCCTGGAACCGGATCGTCCCGGCCATGAGGGGGATGAGGCGCGCCAGGGTCGCCAGGAGCGTCGTCTTCCCGGCCCCGTTCGCTCCCAGCACGGCGAAGATCTCGGGGCCGACGCAGAAGTCGAGCCCCTTGAGGACCGTGACGCCGTGGTAACCGCTGCGGAGACCCTCGACCTCGAGCACGGAGGGTCCGGCCGTCTCAGACATGACCCTCTCCGAGGTACTTCTCGACGACGGTCCGGTGCTCGCGGATCGACTGCGGGTCGCCCCGCAGGATGACGCTGCCCTCGGCCATGAAGTGGACCTCGTCGCAGAGGTTCCAGATGACGTTGAGGTCGTGCTCCACGATGACGACCGTCGTGCCGGTGGCGGCGAGCTCTCGCACGACGGTCATGACCTTCTCGGTCAGGTCGTCGGGCAGGCCGGCCGTCGGCTCGTCGAGGAGGAGGAACGTCGGCTTCAGGAGCAGGCACCGGACGATGTCGAGGAGCTTCTTCTCGCCCGCCGACATCGCGAAGGCGGAGGGATCCCCGAACCCGAAGAAGTCGAGATGCCGCCGGATCTCCGCCTCGTGGCGCGCGAAGACCGTCCGCTCGCTGAGGATCCGCTGCGGCTGCTCGTACCGGGACTCGGCGACGGCGAGGAGGAGCGAGTCCCAGATGGTCAGCTTGTCGAAGTCCATGATCACCTGGTTGCTCTTCACCACGCCGTGACGCGCCATCCGGTGGGCGGGCAGGCTCGAGAGCACCACCTCCCCTCCCCCGGGAGGGAGGAGGGACACCCGGCCGCGATCGAGCGAGGTCGAGTGCATGATCATGCGCATCAACGTCGTCTTCCCCGCGCCGTTCGGCCCGATGAGGCCCTCGATCGGGCGGTCGCCGAGGACGAGGTCCTCGACGTTCACGACGACCCGTCCGGAGAAGCTCTTGACGGCCCCCCGGACATGGATCCGGGGGCCGGCCGCGGCGCGGACGACGTCAGCGACCATGGATCTTCCCCATGAGCCGGTCCCGCCGCATGTCGCCGAGCAGGCCGAGCGGCCGGAACAGGAGGACGACCATGAGCGTCAGGCCGAAGGCAGCCTCGCGCAGCACGGGGATCGCCTGCGTGTACCACTCCCGCGGCAGCGGGAGGTAGGACTGGATGACGATGTCGAAGAGGCCCACGGTCAGGACGACGCCGACGACCGCTCCCCAGACGCGCGCCGTGCCGCCCAGCACGAGCCCCACCATCGCAGCGAGCGTGACCCCCACCCCGAGGTTGCCGACGTCGAGGAAGCGCACCATGACCCCGTACATCGCACCGAGGAACCCCATCGCCGCCGACGCGACGGCGAACAGCCAGAGCTTCGTCCGGAACGTCGGCTTCCCGAGGCTCCGGGCCAGCGGCTCGTTGCTGCCCACGGCGATGAGGAGCCGCCCGTACGGCGAGCGGTGGACCCGCCAGACATAGAGGAGGATCGCGCCGACGACGGCGGTCACGAGGACGAGCCAGAGGAACTCGTTGTCCTTGACCCGCCCGATGTCGTACGGGAAGCCGAGCCCGCCCATGCCCCGCGCGCCACCCGTGAGGTCGTCCTGGGTGGTCGCCAGGATCTGGACGGCGGTGGCGAACCCGAGCGTGCCGACGAGCACGCCGTCGGTGTCGAGGTCCGCGACGAGCCACCCGACGAGGAGCCCGGCCAGCCCCGCGACGACCGTCGCGGCGGCGGCGCACGCGAGGAACTGCCAGGGCTCGCCGAACGGCCAGTCGACCTGGACGTAGAGCACGCCGAAGACGTACATCCCGATGCCCCAGAACCCGACGACGCCGAAGTTGGCGATCCGGGCGAGCCCCAGCTGGAGGTGGAGCAGGAGGGCGAGGCCGATGACCATCACGACCTCGAACAGCCCCGTGATGAGGAAGGCGTCGAGCCAGTCGAGCGTCATGCCACTACACCTTCGCCGTCTCGGCGCGTCGGGAGCCGCGGATCTTCAGGACGATGACGAAGGCGACGATGAGCACGAGCTGCGCGTAGAGGACCTGCTCGAGCTGGAGCGCCATCGCGGCCAGCGCCACGCTCGTGCCCACCCCGACGAGGATGACGCC
Source organism: Chloroflexota bacterium (assembly GCA_021802585.1). Classification (GTDB taxonomy): domain Bacteria; phylum Chloroflexota; class Limnocylindria; order Limnocylindrales; family CSP1-4; genus CTSoil-043. The sequence goes on along the minus strand of JAJZRQ010000018.1, from coordinate 8,099 downwards.
GCCGAGCCCCCAGCTGCCTCCCACGAGGGCGACCATGAGGATGAGCAGGAACTGCCGCCAGCCGAGGAGCGGCGAGACGGACGCCCCGACGCCGTAGAACGCGCCGGCGAGCCCGCCGGCGACCCCGGCGATGAACCAGATCATCACGGTGACGACGAGCGGCCGGATCCCGCTCACCTGCGCGAGGGCCTCGTCACTGGCCAGGGCCCGGATCCTGAGGCCGTAGCCGGATCGCTGGATGAACAGGTAGAGCAGGAGGGAGAGGGCCGCGACGGCCACGAGCGCGAGCAGGCGAAACGACGTCACCCCGACGCCGAGGACCATGATCGTGTCCGGCGGTGGGACGTCGTAGAACCGTTCGGGGTAGCCGAAGACGAACTGCAGGCCGTGCCGCAGGAAGATCGACAGCCCGAAGGAGATGATGATCATCTCCAGCCCGCCCACGTGGCGCTGCTTCGCCGGCCGGAAGAGCGCGAGGTACGTCGCGACGCTGAGGACGCCCGCCAGCAGCCCGGTGGGGATGAGGACGGCGTAGAAGTCGAGGCCGTACGTCGTGTTGATCCACATCCCGAAGTACGCCCCGAGCGTGATCGTCTCCGAGTAGGCCACGTTGATGAGGCCGGTGAGGCGGTACAGCAGGGCGAAACCGATCGCCGCGAGGATGAGGGGCGCGTTCTCGGTCAGGCCGATGACGAGGGACTGGGTGACGAACTCCATCAGCCGTTGCCCACTGCTCGGCGCGGGAGGCGATCGCGGCGCGTCGCGATGCCGCACCGCCGGGATTCGACGCCGTCCAGCCGTGTCCGGTTGGTCATCCGCCTCCCTCGCGAACGAGCCGTACCCGCGGGCCTCCTCGTTCCTCGATAATCGATTAACGAAGAGTACGGATGGCGAATCGCGGTGTCAACAGCGAAGTTGCGATCCCGCAACCTCTGCCACGGCGCCGCCGCGACGCGTCCGCAACGTTCGGCACGCCGTACCCGGAGGTGCATGATTACGCGCGATCATGGTAGACTTGTCTCATGTCGTGGAAGATCGTGCACGATCATGCGGATCCGTCGGGCGGGCTCGACCTCGCGGCGGCGCGCCGCCAGCGCCTCGGCGCCCTCGTCGACGCGCGGCGGGCCGTCCGCCTCGAGGATCTCAGCGCGGCGCTCGGCGTCTCCCAGGCGACCGTCCGCCGGGACCTCAACGCCCTCGCCGCGGCCGGGCGCCTGCGGCGCGTCCACGGCGGGGCCGTGGCCGTCGACCAGCGGCTCGACGAGCCGCACTTCGACGTCAAGGCGAGCGCGGCTGCCGAGGAGAAGGCGCGGATCGCGACCCGCGCGGTGGAGCTCCTCGCCCCCGACGACACGGTCTACCTCGACAGCGGCAGCACCGTCCTCGGCCTGGCGCGCCTCCTCCACGGCTGGACGCGGCTGACCGTCGTGACGAACAGCCTGCCCGTCGCGACCGAGCTCGTCGGCCGCGGCCCGCGGCTCATCGTCGTCGGCGGCGAGGTGCGGGCGACGAGCCGGGCCATCGTCGGTCCGCTGACGCGGCCGCTCCTCGAGAGCCTCCACGTCGACCGCGCGGTCATGGGCACGTTCGCCCTCGCCCTCGAGGATGGGATGACGACGACCGACCCGGCGGAGGCGTATACGAAGCAGCTCGTCATGGAACGGGCCCGCGAGGTCATCCTCCTTGCCGACCACACGAAGATCGGCACCCGCTCGTTCGTGACCGCGGGCCGGCTCGAGGCCGTCCACATCCTCGTCACCGACGCGGCGATCGACGAGCGCACCGAGCGGAGCCTCGAGCGCCGGGGCATCCGGGTGATCACGGCATGACCGGCGGACCCGGCTCGCCCGCGCCGGCCGGCCGCACGCACGCGGAGGGAACGACGACCATGGCGACCGCCTACCGGAGCGACCATCGGCCCGCCACCGAGCCCTTCGAGGAATCCGCCGGGACAATCCGCGGCTTCGCCTACGCGGGAACGCTCGCCACCGAGCTGGCGGCCGGCACGATCACCGCGGCGGAGGCCCTCGACCTCCTCGACGGGATGCTCGCGATCCGCGAGGTCGAGGAGATGATCGTGCGGCTCCGCTCGGGCGGCTACGACCCGCTTCCCGGGTACGACTACCGCGGCCCGACGCACGTCTCGATCGGGCAGGAGGCGTCCCCGGTCGGGGCCTGCAGCGTCCTGCGGATCGACGACAACATCACGAGCAGCCACCGCGGGCACGGGGACGCGATCGCCAAGGGGTTCGCCGCGATCCGCCGGATGTCCCGGGACGAGCTGCTCGCGCGCGTGCGCGGGGCAGCCGACGGGACCCCCGAGGAGCTCCTCGAGGCCGCCCTCGAGGAGCACGTGTACCGGGTCGTCGCGGAGCTCTTCGGGAAGGAGGAAGGCTACGGCGCGGGCCGGGGCGGCGGGATGCACATCGGGGACTTCTCGACGGGAAACCTCGGCGCGAACGCGATCGTCGGCGGCAGCGTGCCGATCGCGACCGGCGCCGCGATGGCCCAGCGGTACGAGCGGACGGACCGGGTCGTCTGCTGCTTCGCCGGCGACGGCGCGTACGCCAACGGCGTCGTCCTGGAGTCCCTCAACTGGGCCGCCCAGGCGCAGTGGACGAACCACCTCGCCGGCGACCACCCGTACGGGCTCCCGATCATCTACTTCATCCAGAACAACCACTACGGGATGACCCACCGCACCGACGAGGAGGTGATGGGCGTCCGCCACCTCGCCCGCCGCGGCGCCGGCTTCGCCGACGACGACATGCACGCCGAAACGATCGACGGCATGGACGTCCTCGCCGTCCGCGACGCCGTCCGGCGGGCGACGGCGCTCTGCCGCGCGGGCCGGGGCCCGTTCCTCGTCGAGGCGAGCACGTACCGGTACTACGGCCACTCCCTGTCGGACCCGCGGAACGAGTACCGGACGAAGGAGGAGGAGGCGGCCTGGCGGGCGATCGACGCGATCGAGCGCCTGAAGCGACAGATCGTCGAGGCGGGCGTCGCGGACGAGGCCGGCCTCGCGGCGATCGAGGCGAAGGCCCGCGAACGCACGGCGCGGGCCGCGGTCCGGGCGGCGGCGGCGACCGACCCCGATCCGGCCGACGCGCTGAAGTTCCTCTACACGGACACGGCCGCGGACGTGGTCCCGGGCCGGCACGGGACGGTCGTCCCGCTCGCTCCCCTCCCCGTCTCGAAGCGGGGTCCGGACGGCGCGATCACGTACCGCGACGCGCTCCGCGAGGCGCTCGCGGAGGAGATGCTCCGCGACCGGCGCGTCATCTTCTACGGCGAGGACGTGGCCGACTACGGCGGGGCGTTCAAGCTCACGAAGGGGCTCCTCGAGTCGTTCGGCCGGGACCGCGTCTTCAACACGCCGATCAGCGAGGCCGCGATCTGCGGCACCGCCGTCGGCGCCGCGATCGTCGGGCTCCGGCCCGTCGTCGAGCTCATGTACATGGACTTCGCCCTCATGGCGTCGGACCAGATCGCGAACCAGGCCGCGAAGTGGCACTACATGAGCGGCGGCCAGGTGGAGGTGCCACTCGTGATCCGGGCGTCGGTGGGCGCCGGGAAGGGCTACGGCGGCCAGCACAGCCAGTCGCTGGAGAGCCTCTTCACGCACCTCCCGGGCATCTGGGTCGTCTACCCGTCGAACGCGGCGGACGCCAAGGGGCTCCTGAAGTCGGCGATCCGGACGAACAACCCGGTCCTCTTCGTCGAGAGCCAGGGCCTCTACCCGGCGACCGGGATCGTGCCCGCCGGCGAGCACCTCGTGCCGATCGGGGTGGCGAACGTCGTCCGCAAGGGGTCCGACGTCACGATCGTCTGCTGGGGCCCGGCGGTGCCGGATGCGCTGGCCGCCGCCGACCGCCTTGCGGCCGAGGACGGCGTCGCGGCCGAGGTCGTCGACCTCCGGAGCCTCGTCCCCCTCGACCTCGAGACGGTCCTCGCCTCCGTGCGCAGGACCGGCCGCTGCGTCGTCGCCAGCCAGGCCGTCCTCGCGGGCAGCTTCGTGAACGAGGTCGTCGCCCGGATCCAGCACGACGCCTTCGACGACCTCGACGCCCCGATCGCCCGGATCGGCGCCCTCAGCGGGATCTCGCCGCAGGCCGAGAGCCTCGAGCGGGCGTTCCTGCCGAGCGCCGACGACATCCGCGCGGCGGCGAAGGGGCTCCTGTGACGGGCCGTCGGATGACCGCACGCCCCTGACGAGAGCGAGAAGGACCCCGCACCATGGCCCACGCGATCCTCATGCCGAAGCCCGGGCAGATGACCGAGGAATGCACGGTCGTCGCCTGGCACGCGAAGGAGGGCGACCCGGTGCAGCGGGGCGACGTCCTCTTCGAGATCGAGACCGACAAGTCGACGATGGAGGTCGAGGCGTTCGACGACGGCGTGCTGCTGCGGATCGTGGCCCCCGAGGGCGCCACGGTCCCGGTGAACGCGATCTGTGCCTGGATCGGCGCCCCGGGCGAGGAGATCCCCGCGACGGCGGCTGGCGCGGCGCCGGCGAGCGCGTCCGCCGCCGTGGCCCCGGCTCCCGCCCCCGCGGCGTCCCCCGGAGGGCGCGCCGACGCCGCGTCCGCCGCGGAGCTCGCATCCCCCGCCCGCGCCGCGTCCGCCGTGCCGGCCGCGTCGAGCGCGCGACCCGCGGTCGAGGGCCGCCTGCGGATCAGCCCGCGTGCGAGCCGGGCCGCCGCGGAGGCCGGCGTCGACCCGCGCTCGATCGCGGGCACCGGCCCCGGGGGCCGGATCACCGAGCGCGACGTGCAGGCTGCGGTCGCGGCGGCGGGGGCCGCGAGGCGGCCCGCCGTGATCCCCCTCGCCCCGTCGGCCGTCGACGGCGTCGAGCCGCCCCGCCCGCTCAGCCGCATGCGCCGGGTCATCGCCGACCGCCTCACCGCGTCGTGGACGTCGACCCCGCACTTCACCGTGACCGTCGCGGTGGACGTCACCGCCCTCCTCGCCCTCCGGCAGGAGCTGAAGGCGGCCGGGACGAGCCTCTCGGTGACGGACTTCGTCCTCGCCGCCGCGGCCCGGACGCTCGCCGAGTTCCCCGACGTCAACGCGCGCACGGACGGCGCCATGGTGTGGCCGCGCCGCCGGGTCCACCTCGGCGTGGCGGTCGCGCTCCCTGGCGGCCTCGTCGTGCCGGTCCTCCGGGACGCCGATCGCCTGACGGTCGGCGAGATCCACGATCAGGCGGCGGCGCTCGCGGCGAGGGCCCGCGCGGGAGCGCTCCCGGTCGACGACATGACGGGCAGCACGTTCACCGTGTCGAACCTCGGGATGCTCGGCGTCGAGGAGTTCAGCGCGATCATCAACCCTGGCGAGGCCGCGATCCTCGCCGTCGCGAGCGCGCTTCCCACGGCCGTTGCGATCGGCGACGGGCTCGCCGTGCGGACGATCATGAAGCTCACCCTGGCGGCGGACCATCGCCTCGTCGATGGCGAGCTCGGGGCGCGGTTCCTCGGCGCCCTCCGGCGGCGCCTCGAGGACGCCGGCGCGTTCCGCAACGAGCTGCGGTTCGCCTGATCCCCGTCCCCGGCGCCGCGGCCCTCCGCTCCCGGCCGCCCCGCACGACGCGGCCGGCGCCCGGTCAGCCCTGGCGGAGCGCAGCCGCGATCTCGTTCGCCCAGGCGTGGATCTCGTCCCACGGGCGGAAGTCCCCCTCCGGCGCCCGGACAGCCGTGAGGATGACCTTCTCGCCGAGGCCGAGGCGGCTCCGGTCGACCTGCCCCGCGAACACCTTGTGCTCGCGCGCCCCGGTCGCGGCGACGACGTCGGCGACGTCCACCGGCTCGTCGTCGGCACGGGGCTCGTGGCCGATCGGCCCGCTCGAGAAGAGCCAGACGGGACGCTCCCTGATCTCCTTCGAGAACCGCTCGACGAGGTGCACCGCGGCGTCCATCCAGTGGCCGACGTAGACGCTGCTGCCGAGGATCACGGCGTCGTAGTCGTCGAGCGTCGTGACGGCGTCGGGCGGGAGGACCGCGGTCTGGAAGCCCGCCGCCGCGAGCGTCGCGCTGATCTCCTCGGCGATCTCGAAGCTGGCGCCGTGTCGGGACGCGACACTGACGAGGACTCTCATGGAACGCACCTTCCGAGCCGGATCCGCGGGGACCGGGCGGACCCCTCTCCGCGGACGGTACCGGCGCCGCGCCGGGCGACGGAGGGCCGAAGCGCCCGGAAACGAGCGCCGATCGTCGCGGCGACGGCGCGCGGGCGACCGGCACGGCGTCCGGTGACGGCCGCGACCCGCGCAGGCCGCCAGGACCGCTGACCCGCCGGCGGGCGCGGGTACCGCCTCCACGGCGGTCCCCTGACCACGCGAATTGTGACCTCGGCCCCTACCGCCGGCGACGCGCACAGGCGATCGTTCGTGCGGAGCGGCTCGGGCTGCCTGGAGGTGTGGGATGACCGCGCGGGTCGGGGATCGGATCGTCGTCGAGTCGGAGAAGGTCGGGCAGGCGGATCGCGAGGGCGTGATCCTCGAGGTCATCGAGGCCTCGTACGGGATCCGTTACCGGGTCCGGTGGGACGACGGGCACGAGAGCACGATCCGCCCGTCGGCCGGCAGCGCCCGCATCGTCCCCGGCCCCACCCCAAAGCCGGCCTAGCCTCCCTGCGGCGGGCGCGGGCGGGCGGGATCGCGGAGGCGTCCGCGCCTCCGCCGCTCCGCGTGGCGTCGTTCGACGGCTGGGTCGACGCGGGCGCGGCCGCGACGACGGCTGCCGCGCGCCTCGCCGAGGACGCCGAGACGATCGCCACGTTCGACGGCGACCGCCTCTACGACGATCGCGCCCGCCGGCCGACGCTGGAGATCCTCGACGGGCCACCGGACCGCCTCACGTGGCCCGAGCTGACCCTCCGGCGGGCGCGGCTCGGGGAGCGCGACCTCCTCGTCCTCTCGGGCCCCGAGCCGGACGACCGCTGGCGCGAGCTCGCCCGCGCCGCGACCCGGGCGCACGTCGAGCGCTTCGAGACGCTCGCCGACGAGGCCCCGGCGGCCGGGCGGCGATGACCTCATCGGCGAGATCGAGCCGTTCCTCCGCGAGCAGGGCCGGGGCGGCGAGGGGTCCTGACCGCCACCGTCGCGGCCTCGAGGAGCGGCGCGATCCCGCGCCGGAAGACCGCCTCCCAGGAGAACTCGGTGCGGACTCTCCGCGCCAGGGCACCGACGGGGTCGGCGTCGAGCCGGGCGAGCGCGACGGCGGCGACGTGCCCGGGGTCGGCGTCGGGCTCGACGTACGTCGCGGCGTCGCCGGCGAGGTCACGGAGCGCCGGGAGGTCCGAGCAGACGATCGGGAGCCGGTGCGCAGCCGCCTCGAGGATCGGGAGGCCGAAGCCTTCGTCGAGGCTCGGCAGGAGGAGCAGGTCGGCGAGCCGGTAGAGGTCCCGGACGAGGGCCTCGTCGGGCGGCTCCCCGAGGTCCTCGGCGACGAACAGAGCCGCTCCTTCGAGGCCGAGCGTCCGCCGCAGCTCGAGGAGCGCGACGAGGTACCCGTCGGCCGCCCCGTCATGGGGATCCGCCGGCCCGGTGACGACGAGGCCGGCGTGCGGGCGTCCGCCGGCGCGCATGGCGGCGACGACCCGCAGGGCGAGCTCGATGTTCTTGCGCGGAGTGACCCGGGCCGGCAGGAGGACGAGAGGGTCCACCGCGAAGAGGCCGGCTGCGCGGGCGAGCTCCGCCGTCCGCTCGTCGAGGCCGAGGAGCGCGGCCATGTCGACTCCGTTCGGCACGACGTGGATCGTGCCGGGCGGCAGGCCGAGGATCCGGGTGAGGTCCGCGCGCCGCGCCTCCGAGATCGTGACCTGCGTTGCGCCGGGCCACGCCGACCGGAGGAGGTCCCAGGGGCGCCCGACGTGGAGCGCCGGGCGGCGTGACGGCTGCGACCAGGCGAGGTCGTGATGCCAGAGGATGAGGTGGGGCGTTGCCCGCCCCGCGGCGACCGCGTGGAGGGCCGCCGTCAGGGCGAGGTTCGCGTTCAGCGAGGCGACGTTGTGGGCGATGACGACGTCGACGCCGGCGAGTGCCGCGCGGAGCGCGGCGGTGAGCTCCACGACGCGCCCCTCGAACGCGGCGGGGACCC
>JAJZRQ010000095.1 GCA_021802585.1 Chloroflexota bacterium | reverse complement strand
CGTCCGCGACGCCGTGGCCGCGCGGGGCCTCGCCCTGACCCGCGTCGAGCCGGCTCGCCACCGCGTCGAGGACCTGTTCCGCGACGCGGTCGACGACGGCGCGCCGCGGGCGGCCGGCGACCCGACGACCGCAGGCTCGGAGGGAGGGCGCCGTGGCGGGACCGCCTGACCTCCTCGCCGGCTCCGCCACCGGCAGCATCTACGACCTCGGCTACCGCGGCTACGACGGGCCTCGCCTCGGGCGCCGCCATGCTGTCGAGGCGCTCTACCGGCACGGCCTGCGGGCATCCTTCGGGCTCGGCCGGAGCGCGCGGGCGAAGATCGCCCCGCTCGTCGTCGGCGGGCTCATCGCCCTCCCGGCCGTCGTCGGTGTGGGGATCGGGGCCGTCGCGGGCGGCTTGGTGGCGCACGCGAACCCGATCACCGTCGAGGGGTACCTCGCGTACGCCCAGACGCTCCTCGTCTTCTTCGTCGCGGCCCAGGCCCCCGAGCTCCTCGTCGGTGACCGCCGCCACGGGGTCCTCACGCTCTACTTCTCGCGGGCCCTCGAGCGGGTCGACTATGCCCTCGCGAAGTACCTCGCGTTCCTCACGGCCGTCGCCCTCGTCCTCGCGCTCCCGCAGGCCATCCTCCTCCTCGGGACCCTCTTCGCGACCTCCGACCTCGGCGCCGGGCTCGGCGAGGTCGCCCCGCGGGTCTGGCCGGTCGTCGGGCGGACCGTCGTGATCGCGGCGCTCCTTGCCGGCGTGGGGCTCGTGGCGAGCGCGTTCACGACCCGGCGCGCGTTCGCGGCCGGGACGACGATCGCCGCCTTCCTCGTCTCGAGCGGCGTCGTCACCGTCCTCGTCAACCGCGTCGGCCTCCGCGGGCCGCTCACCCTCGCCGCCCTCGCGGACCCGTTCGCCCTCATGGACGGCGTCTCGTCCTTCCTCTTCGGCGTGGAGCCGACGATGCCGGCAATCCGGCGGACGGATCTCCCGGTCGAGCTCTTCGCCGCGACCGCCGTCGCCGTCGCCCTCGCGTGCCTCGCGATCCTCGTCCTCCGCTACCGGCGGATCCCGGCATGAGCACGTTCGCGGCCCGCGAGGGCGCCCCGCGGGTCGTCCTCGCCAACGTCTCGCGCTGGTATGGCAACGTCGTCGCCGTCAACGACGTCTCCTTCTCGCCGGGGCCCGGGGTGACCGGTCTCCTCGGCCCGAACGGGGCCGGGAAGTCGACGCTCCTCCACCTCATCGCCGGGCTCCTCCGGCCCTCGGCCGGCACAGTGACGGTCGACGGGCGCCCGCCGTACGGTGACCCGGAGGTCTTCCGGCGGGTGGGGCTCGTCCCCGAGCGCGAGGCGATCCCGGGCTTCCTCACGGGCCGCGAGTTCGTCCGCCTCAATGCGGACCTCCAGGGCCTGCCCGCGCCCGCCGCGGCCGTCGACCGCGCCCTCGCCATCGTCGAGCTCGCGGGCGCCGCCGATCGCTCCCTCGCGACGTACTCGAAGGGGATGCGCCAGCGGGCGAAGGTGGCCGCGGCGCTCGTCCACGACCCGCCGATCCTCGTCCTCGACGAGCCGTTCAACGGGATGGACCCCCGCCAGCGCCTCCACATGATGGACCTCCTCGGGGCGCTCGCCGACGCCGGCCGGACGATCCTCTTCTCCTCGCACATCCTGGAGGAGGTGGAGCGCGTGGCCGAGCGCGTCCTCGTCGTCGTCGCCGGCCGGCTCGCCGCGTCGGGCGACTTTCGGGAGATCCGGCGGCTCATGGCCGATCGCCCGCACGCGTTCCGACTGCGGACCTCGGACGATCGGTCGCTCGCCGCGGCGCTCGTGGCGCGGCCGACCGTGGCCGGCGTCGCCGTGGAGGACGACCGGCTCGTCGTCCACGCCGCGGACTATGCCCGCTTCACCGGGGACCTGGCGGGGATCGCCCGCGACGCGGGGGTCTCGATCTTCGAGCTCATCCCGGCGGACGAGTCGCTCGAGTCTGTCTTCGCGTACCTGGTCCGCCGATGAGCGGCGTCATGTCACCCGGCCCGACCGCGTTCGGCCCGCTCGTCCGGCTCGCCACCCGGGGGCTCCTCAACCGGCGCCGCTCGCTCGGCGTCGTCGTCCTCGCCGCGGCCCCGCCGTTCGTCGCCGCCATCCTCGCGTTCAGCGGGAGGCTCGGGGACGAGCGGGCCGTGGCCCTCGACATCTTCACGGCCCTCGTCCTGGCCCTCGTCGTCCCGCTCGTCGGCCTCGTCCTCGGGACGGCCGTCCTCGGCGCGGCGATCGACGACGGGACGATCGTCTACGTCCTCGTGAAGCCGGTCCCGCGGCGGGTCCCGGTCCTCGCGGCCATGCTCGTCGCGGCCGTCGCGACGGCCGCCCTCGCGGTCCCGTCGGCCGTCCTCACGGGGTTCCTCGTCCTCGGCGGGACGGCGCCCGGGCTCCTCGCCGGGATGGCGCTCGGGAGCCTCCTCGCGGCCGTCCTCTACGCCGTCGTCTTCGTCACGCTCTCCGTCTTCACTGGCCGGGCGCTCCTCGTGGGCCTCGGCTACGTGCTCGTCTGGGAGGGGCTGGCGACGACGATCCTCGCCGGCACGCGGATCCTCTCGGTCCGCGAGTACGCGCTCGCCGTCGTCGGCGCGCTCGGCGGGCCGGGAACGGTGGCCGCCGGCGGGGTCGACGTTCGCGCCGCCCTCCTGCTCGCGGCCGCCGCGCTCGGCGGCGCCGTCCTCCTCGGCGCCTGGCGGCTCGCCCGCTTCGAGGTGAGCGAGGCGGGCTGACGGCGCGACCGGCGCCGGCGGGTCGCGCGGCGGTCCTCGTCACCGTACAATCCGGCGCGATGCCCGACCCGCGGACCCGACGCCTGCGGCCGCACGGCGCCCACCCCGGGCGCCCTCCCGGGACGCCCGCGCCCGCCGTCCCGGCGGCGCCCGAGCCGGAGGCGATCGCCGAGCCTGCGCCCGAGCCCCAGCCCGCCGCTCAGCCGGAGGCGATCGCGGAGCCCGCGCCCGAGCCGGATCCCACCGCCGAGTCCGAACCCGCCGCCGAGGCCGAAGGCCTGGGCGACCACCTCGCGCCGGAAGACGCCGCGTCGGCCGAGGCCGAGGCCGCGTCGCTCGCCGAGGCCGACGCCGAGGCGCCGGTCGGCTGGTTCCGCGACGAGCCCCTGGCCGGGGCCGAGCCCGCCGCGTTCGAAGCGTCGGCGTGGCCGTCCGAGCCCGTCGCCGACGTGACGCAGCCGATCGCGCCGATCGCCGCCGAGCCGGCGGCCGAGCCGGCCGAGGAGCCCGAGCCGGCCGCGGCGGTCGCCGCGGAGCCCGAGCCGGCCGCGGCGGTCGCCGCGGAGCCCGAGTCGGCGCCGGCCGAGGAGCCCGAGGCGGTCGTCCGCGATCGCGACCGCCCCGTCGTCGTTGCGGCCCCCGCGCCGGCGGGGAGGCCCCGCGGGAGCCGGCTCCGGGGCGTCCTCGTCGGCATCGCGACGATCGCGGCCGTCGCGGTCGTCGGCTTCGTCGCCGGGATGATGCTCCCCGTGGTCTTCCCCGGTCCCGGCGTCACGACGGCGACCCCGTCGCCGAGCGGCGCCGGGGCGACCGCCGCGCCGACCTCCGGGGCGACGCCCGCGCCGAGCGTCCTCCCCTCCGCCGCGACCACGTCCGAGCCGACCGCGGCGCCGGCGGCGACCCCCGTCCCGACGCCGCTCATCCACGTCGTGAAGGCGGGCGAGCAGCTCGCCCGGATCGCCGCGCGCTACGGGGTCACGGTGGCGGCGATCCAGGCGGCGAACAACATCGCGGACCCCAACCTCATCCGCGTCGGCCAGAAGCTCATCATCCCGCTTCCCGGGCCGACGCCGACGCCGAGGCCCTGACCGCCGCCGGACGGCCGCGCGATCGCGACGTCCTCCCTGCCGCGCGGCTCTCGTCAGGGGCGCTCCAGCCCATGCGCCTCGAGGAACGCGTCGTCCGCGAGGATCGCCTCCGTCGGGCCGTCGCCGACGACGACGCCGTCGTCCATGACGATCATCCGCGGGAACACCTCGGCGACGAGCCGCATGTCGTGGGTCGAGACGAGGAGCGTCTGACCGAGCGCGCGGAGGAGGCGGATGAGCTCGCGCCGGCCGCGCGGGTCGAGCCCGGCCGAGGGCTCGTCGAAGACGAGGACCGTGGGGTCCATGGAGAGCACCGTGGCGAGCGCGACGCGCTTCCGCTGGCCGAGCGAGAGCCGGTGGGGGAGGCGGCGCCCCGCGCCCGCCATCCCGACGGCGGCGAGGGCGCGCTCCACCCGGTCGTGGATCTCCGCCTCCGGCACGCCCATGTGGAGCGGCCCGAACGCGACGTCCTCGAAGACCGTCGGGCTGAAGAGCTGGTCGTCGGGGTCCTGGAAGACGAGCCCGACCTCCGCCCGGATCCGCTTCGCCGTCGAGCGGTCGACGGCCACGCCGCCCACCCGCACGACGCCATGGCTCGGGAGGTGGATCCCGTTGAGGTGGAGCATGAGGGTGCTCTTCCCGGCCCCGTTCGGGCCGACGAGCGCCGCCTTCTCGCCGCGCCCGAGCCGGAGGTCTACCCCGCGGAGCGCCTCGAAGCCGTCCGGGTACGTGAAGTGGACGTGCTCGACCTCGATCCACCGGGCGGCGAGGTCGGCCTCGCCCCCCGGCGCGCCGTCCCCGGGCCCCCGTTCTGGAGCGCCGGTCCCGGCGTGGAGCTCGGCGGGGGGATGGTCGTGCGCGTGGACGTGCGCGTGGGCCGTCGCGTCGCCGTGGGCGTGCTCGTGGACGTGGTCATGGGGCTCCAGCGCTCCGGAGATCGCGCGGCGCCCGGGCTCGATCACGGCCGCGGGAGGGCGAGGTGGCCGGCCACGACGAACGCGGCGAGCGCCGCGGCGGCGAGCACGAAGACCGCCCGGTCGGCGCGCGACAGCGCGCGACCCCGGAGGGAACGGAACTCGCCCTCGAAGCCGCGGGCCTGCATCGCGGCGTAGACACGCTCGCTCCGCTCGTAGGAGCGGAGGAAGAGCGAGCCCGCCATCCCGCCGACGACCCCGGCCCGCCAGCGGACGCTGCCCCCCGGCCGCCCGGCAACGACCGCCGACCGGCTCAGGCGGGCGCGGTTCAGGCGGGTCGCCTCGTCACCGAGCACGGCGAGGTAGCGGTACATGAAGCCGATGATCGCGACGAGAACGCGGGGGACGCGCAGGCGATGGAGCGACTCCACGAGGTCGGGGAACGGCGTCGTGAACGACAGGAGGAGGGCGGCCTGGACGCTCACCCAGCTCTTCGCCGCAATCGTCGCGAACTCCCGCAGCCCCTGTCCGCTCACCGTGAGCTGGAGCGGCCCGAGGACGAGCGTGCCGAGCGGGTCGCCGGGCCGCGTGAGCATGAGGGGCAGCGCGGCGAGGACGAACGGCAGGGCGAAGACCGCCGAGCGCGTCAGGCGGAGCGGCCCGAGGCGGGCGAGGGCGGAGAGCCCGGCGAGGGCGAGCCAGGCGATCGCGAGCGCGACGAACGACCCGCCCGGCAGGAGGCTGACGGCGACGATGAAGGCGACGACGAGGAGGAGCTTCGGGCGCGGGTCGAGGCGGTGGACGGGGCTGTCGCGGGCCAGGTACCGGTCGAGATCCAGGTCAGGCCGCCCGTTCCTTCCGCCGGCGGGCGACGAGGCGCCCGAGCACGAGCACGAAGGCGAAGACGAGCGCGATCCCGACGACGCCTGCCACGATCGTCGAGGCGGTCCCGTCGAGGCCCGGGATCGTGTAGTCGGGAAGGACCCGGAAGCCGGGCTCGGTCCCGGCCTTCTCGAAGCCCTGCTGGATCGCCACGGAGTCGAGACCATCGGGGTCGCCCGAGGCGAAGCTGGCGGCGAGGACCGCGACGACCACTGCGACGGCGAGCCCGGCGATCCACCACCAGCGCCCGAGGGGCCCGCGCCGGCCGGTCGTCGGGGCGGGAGAATGGGTCACGTCCGGCGTCGGGGCGCGGTTCGCGTCCATGGCCGGCTCACGCGGCCCGCGCCGCGGTGGCCCGTGCCGCGGCGACCCCGCCGTGGCGGAGGTTCAGGAGGTCGGGCCGGGCGGCCCGGACGAAGGCGATTGCCGCGGTCGTGACGAGGGCCTCGCCGATCCCGATGAGGACGTGGATCCCGACCATCGCCGCGAGCGCCACCGCGAGGTCCGTCGTGCCGGAGATCCCGAGCTGGACGGCCATCGCCGCCGCGCCGCCCACGACCGACAGCCACGCGGCGATCCCGGCGGCGACGAGCTGCCCGCGTCCGTCGCCGCGGAGGACGGCACCGAGCCCCCGGTAGACCGCGTAGCCCCCCATCGTCCCCACGATCCCCATGTTGAAGACGTTCGCGCCCATGACGACGAGGCCCCCGTCCTGGAACACGAGGCCCTGCACCGCGATGACCGCGGCCATGACGAGCGTGCCCGCCCACGGGCCGAGGAGCACCGCGGCGAGGACGCCGCCGAGGAGGTGGCCGGACGTCCCCCCGACGACCTGGAAGTTGAACATCTGGGCGGCGAAGACGAAGGCGGCGGTGACGCCCATGAGCGGGATCGCCCGCTCGTCGAACGTCTCGTTCGTCCGCCTCACGGCGACGCCGATCAGGACGAGGCTGACGACCCACATGAAGGCGGCGACCGCGGGCGACAGGAACCCGTCAGGCGCGTGCATCGCGACGGGCCCGGGCACGAGCCCCGGGCCGAGGTTCCCGAGCGACGCGACCATCGATCCCTCGCAGCAGGCCGGCGAGGCATCCCTCGTCCTCGCCGGCCCCGATTGTAGACGCACCGAATCTCTGCTGCAACTTGTCGCATTAGTGGCCCGACGCCGCCGTCGGCCCTATACTCCGGACATGAGCCTGTCCGGACCCTCCGTCTCCGCGGGGCCCGCCGACCCGCTCGTCTGGGACTCGGTGCGGGACCGTCTCCACGATCGCGGCCTCCGCTGGACGCCCCAGCGACGCGTGCTCGTCGCCGTGCTCGCCGAGACCCGCGGCCACGTGACCGGGGCCGAGCTCGTCGAGCGCTGCCGGGAGCGCGACCCGGCGACGATCCCCTCGACCGTGTACCGGACGCTCGACGTCCTCGAGGACCTGGGGATCGTGCGCCATGGGCACGGGCCGGACGGCCGCGAGGAGTACCACGTCCTGCCGGACGCGATCCACGGCCACCTCCACTGCAAGGCCTGCGGGTCCACCTGGGAGCTCGAGGCGACGGACGTCACGGCGCTCGTCCGGGCCCTCGACGACGAGCACGGCTTCGAGGTCGACCTCTCCCACGTGACGATCGTCGGGCGCTGCCGCCGCTGCCGCGACTGACCCTGGGGCGCCCCGGCCGGGTCGCGTCCCCGGGCGGGGCCGCGCCGGGGACGCTCAGCCCTCGGGCGCCGGCACGCCGAGGACGTTGAACCCGCCGTCGACGTGGACGACCTCGCCGGTCACCTGGCGGGCGAGGTCGCTCGCGAGCCAGACCGCGGTCCCGGCGACGTCCTCGATCGTGATGTTCGACCGCAGCGGCGCGACGTCGCGGAAGCTGCCGTACATCGTCCGGAACCCGGCGATCCCCTGTGCCGCGAGCGTGCGCACCGGGCCGGCCGAGATTGCGTTCACCCGGACGCCCGCCGGCCCGAGGTCGACCGCGAGGTAGCGGACGCACGCCTCGAGGGCGGCCTTCGCGACGCCCATGACGTTGTAGTGGGCGACGACCTTCTCGGCGCCGTAGTACGTGAGGGTGAGGATGCTCGCGCCGGGGCGGAGGTGGGGGCGCGCCTCGCGGGCAAGGGCGACGAGGGAGTAGGCCGAGACGTCGAGGGCGAGCGCGAAGCCCGCGCGCGACGTGTCGACGAAGGCGCCGTCGAGGTCATCGCGGTTCGCGAAGGCGAGGGCGTGGACGAGGATGTCGAGGCCGCCGACCTCGGCCCCCCAGCGGTCGAAGACGGCGCGGACGGCGGCGTCGTCGCGGACGTCGCAGGGCTCGACGAACGTGCTCCCGATGCTCGCCGCGAGTGGCCGGAC
>JAJZRQ010000094.1 GCA_021802585.1 Chloroflexota bacterium | reverse complement strand
GGAGGGCCACCTCCGGACCGAGCGGAGCCCCGGCGGCCAGCGGCGCGTCCCGATCGAGGAGGTGACCCGCCTCCTCGGCGAGCGCCGCCGTGCGACCCGGGAGCGCCGGGTCGTTGCTCAGTCCGCACGGAACCGGTTCGAGGGCATCGTCACGCGCATCGAACGCGACGGGGTGGCGGCAGTCGTCGAGGTCCTCGCGGGGCCGCACCGGATCGTCAGCCTCCTGACGGCCGAGGCCGTCGACGAGATGGGCCTCGCCGTCGGCGACCGGGCCGTCTGCGTCGTGAAGGCGACGAACGTCATCCTCGAGGTGCCCGGGTGAGGGATTCGGGGCGGGATCCCGGCGTGGGGCGCGCGCGCGCGGCCGCCCGGCTCGCCGCGATCGCGCTCACCGTCGCCGCCTGCGCGAGCTCCTCGGCAGGGGTGGGCGGCTCGGCGCGTCCCCGGCCGACGGATGCCGGGTCGGGGTCCGCCGCGCCGCCGGCGGGCCGGATCGAGCTGACGGTCTTCGCGGCCGCCTCTCTCCGCGACGCGCTCGGTGCCGCCGTGGCCGCGTACGAAACCGCGAGCCCGGGCGTCGCCTTCGCCCTCTCGTTCGACGCCTCGAGCGCCCTGCGAGCGCAGGTCGAGCAGGGCGCCCCGGTCGACGTGTTCGCCTCGGCCGACACGCAGAACCCGGAGGCGCTCGTCCGGGCCGGCCTCGCCGGGCCGCCCGTGCCGTTCGCCGGCAACGGTTTGGCGATCGTCGTGCCGGCGGCGAACCCAGCCCGGATCGCGTCCCCGGCCGACCTCGCGCGGCCGGGCGTCCGCATCGTGAACGCAGGCCCGGAGGTGCCGATCACCGCGTACGCCGCCGCGCTCCTCGCGAACCTCGCGCGCCTCCCCGGCTACCCGCCGGGGTACGTCGCGGCCGTGGCTGCGAACGTCGTGAGCCGCGAGGACAACGTCCGGGTCGTCCTCGCGAAGGTCCAGCTCGGCGAGGCCGACGCCGGGATCGTCTACGCGACCGACGCCGCATCGGCCGGGGCGGCGGTGACGACGATCCCGATCCCCGTCGCGGCCGCGGTCGTCGCCACGTACGCGGCCGTCGTCCCGACGGCCGCCCCGCATCCGGCCGCCGCCGCCGCCTTCGTCGACTGGCTCGCGGGCCCCGCCGGGCGCGGCATCCTGGCGCGGTTCGGGTTCACCGCCCCGGCGCCGTGAGGCGGCCGCGATGACGACGGCGACGGGCGCGACGACGCCACCGACGCGCACCCTCGCGTCCCGGCGCCGGACCGCGCCGGCCGGCCACCTCGGGGCGCTCCTCGCCGTCGCGGCCGCCGTCTTCCTCGCCCTGCCCGTGGCGACGCTCGTCATCCGGGCCGCGGCCGTCCTCTCGGCGGTCGGCGGGGCGGCGGCCCGCGCGGTCGCCGACGCCCTCGTCCTCAGCCTCCTCACGACCGCCGCGAGCCTCGTCCTCGTCGTCGGGCTCGGCCTCCCGCTTGCCTGGTGGCTCGCCCGCCGCCCGCCGCGCGGCGCGGCCCTCGTCGAGACCCTCGTCGACCTCCCGATCGTCCTCCCGCCCTCGGTCGCCGGGCTGGCGCTCCTCCTCGTCTTCGGCCGCCGCGGCCTCCTCGGGGAGCCGCTCGCGCTCGTCGGCATCGCGATCCCGTTCACCACCGTCGCGGTCGTCGTCGCCCAGGCGTTCGTGGCGGCGCCGTTCTTCGTGCGGGCGGCGCGGGCCGGGATCCGGGCGGTCGACCGCGACCTGGAGGATGCGGCCCGCGTTGACGGCGCCGCGGAGTCGGCGGTCGTCCGTCACGTCACGATCCCCCTCGCGGCCTCCGCGCTCTCGGCGGGGCTCGTCATGGCCTGGGCGCGTGCCCTCGGCGAGTTCGGGGCGACGATCATGTTCGCGGGGAACATCGCGGGCCGGACGCAGACCCTCCCGCTCCTCGTCTACTCGGAGTTCCAGGGCAGTCTCGACGCGTCGCTCGTCGCGGCGGCGATCCTCGCGGTCGCGGCGGCGGGCGTCCTCGTCGCGGTCCGCCTCGGGGCGCGGCGCGCGGGCGACGTCACAGCCTGACGCGCGGGCGATGGTGGGCCGCGACCCGCCGAGGATCCCTCAGCCTGGCGGCGGGCCCGGGCAGTCCCACGTGAAGCGGCCGCGGACCTCGTTCGGATCGCTCGGCGTGGAGTCGACGCTCACCTGGAGGAGGAGCAGGTCGAGGGCGCCGCTCCGGTCGCCGGCACCCCGGGCGGGGGCGTCGGCGGGCGGCGCGAACGCGGCGTTGCCGACCGCCACGAGGTTCGAGCCCTCGCCGTCGGCGAGGCTCATCGTCCGGCTCAGGAAGTCGAGCACCAGGCGGTGCGGCGTCGCGAACCCGTCGAGCGTCCCCGTCCGCAGGGCCCCGATCTTCCACCGGCCGGCCGCCCACTCGCACGCGAGCTCGCCGGAGCTCGCCGGGGTCCCCGCCGGGAGGGTCGGGGCGAACGTGAACCTGCCGGTCACCGTGACCGGCGGAGGGACCGTCGGACCGATCGCCAGCCCGATCGTCGCCCCGCCGACGGCGCAGAGCGCGGCGATCGCGACGCGGTCCACCTCGAAGCCGTGGAAGAGGAGGGCGAGGACGATCGCGAGGACGAACGCGAAGCCGACTCCGACCTTGAGGGCGAAGGCGAGGAACCCGGCGTCGATCGGGAGGCTGTCGGCGAAGCGGACGGCCGCGCCCCACGCGACGCCCCCGACGAGGAGGACGATGGCCCGCGCGACGTTCCGCCGGGCGAGGAGCGGCGGCCGCGGTGCGAGCTCGAGGTCCTCGAGGCCGAGCGGGGGCGGCGGGGGTGGTGGCCGGCGGAACACCGGCGGATCGTCGCACAGCGGGCGCGGAGAGGCAGGGCCGGGTCCGTCCCGCCGTCGAGCGGTACGGCCGCCCGCCGCCCAGGTGCTACCCTCGGCGCGGCGGGCCCGCCCCGCGCCGGCGGGGGAGTAGCTCAGCGGTGAGAGCAGGCGTCTTATACACGCCGCGTCGGTGGTTCGAATCCACCCTCCCCCACCAACTCGGCGGTGCCCAGTGCCAGCTGCGTCGGTGCTCCAGGTCGGGTCAGGGCCAGCTCATGGTCTGGCAGCGTGCTTCCGCGACGTACGCGGAGCCGGGGCCGCCACGTTCGGCGACGCGCCCGGCGGGTCGACGGTCAGGGCAGGGCGGCGACGAGCGCGCGGCCGCCCGTCTCCGCCGCCAGGCGGTACGGTCCCGCGGTCGCCGGCACGAGGAGCGTCTCGCGCGGCTCCAGGCGTTCGTGCCACGCGTCACCGGCGAGGTCGAGCGCGGCCCCGACCGCCGTCACGACGTGGAGCGTCCGCCCGGCCGGGTCGAGCGGAGCGGGACCGTCGACGAGGTCGAGGACGAAGTGCGGGCCCTGCGCGAGGCGCCCGGCCGCGCCGCCGCGGCGGATCGCCGGCCGCCTCCCCGGGTCGACGGCCGCGAGTGCCTCGGCCGTGTGGAGCGGGCGCTCCGGCGTCGTCGGGCGGCCCCAGTCGTCGACGCGGTACGTGAGATCGGACGGCTGCTGGACTTCATAGAGGAGGACGCCCGGGCCGACCGCGTGGAGCGTGCCGGCCGGGAGCAACACAGCATCACCGGCTGCGACGGAGTGGCGGGCGAGGAGGTCGGTCGTCGCCGCCCCCCGCCGGATCGCGTCGCGGAGGTCCGCGTCCCGGACGCCGGGCCGCGCCCCGACGAGGAGCTCGGCGCCGGGCCCGGCCTCGAGCACGAACCACGCCTCGGCCTTGCCGACGGCGTCGGGTCCGGCGAGGCGGCGGGCGGTCTCGTCGTCGGGATGGACCTGGACGGAGAGCCACGCGGCCGGGTCGAGGAGCTTGACGAGGAGCGGGAAGCGCAGGCCGGGGCCCGGCGGCGCGGCCGAGCCGACGAGCGCCGGCCCGAGCGCGACGGCCGCCTCCTCGAGCGTCCGCCCGGCATGGGGCCCGTCGGCGACCTCGTTCCACGGCCCGGCCACCCACAGCTCCCCGATCGGCAGGGCACGCGGAGGGCCCAGCCGCGTGCCGCCCCACACGCGCTCCTTCGCGAGGGGGATGGGCCGCATCGGGCTGAGCATGGTCCCGAGCCTACATCGGCCGGACCGCGCTCGTGGCGCGCGCCGGGCGCGCCACGAGCTCGTCCCCGAGGACCTCGCCGACGAGCGCGGCGAGCTGCTCCCACTCGACGAGGAACGCATCGTGCCCCTTCGCGGAGCGGAGCTCGCGGTACCGCGCGTCGGCGCCCGCCGCGGCCGCGGCCTCGACGAGCGACCGGACCTGCCCGGGGCCGTAGAGGATGTCGCCTTCGATCCCGAGCCCGACGAGGCGGGTCCCGCCCCCGGCGAGCCGGCCGAGCGCTGCGACGACGCCGCCCCGCCCGGCCCCGACGTCGTGGCGGTCCATCGCCCCGACGAGGACGCGATAGGCCTCGGGGTCGAAACGCCCGACGAGCTTCCGCCCCTGGTGGGCGAGGTAGCTTGCCACCGACGGCGTCCCGTCCGGCTCCGTCGCTCGCCCGAAGCGCTCGGCGAAGTCGGCTTCGCTCCGGTACGTCGTCATCGCCAGCCGCCGGGCGAGGTCGAGGCCCTCGCTCCCGAGCCGCCCCACGAGCTCCAGCTGGATCGCGTTCCAGGCGAGGGCGAGGGCCCCCGTCGCCGCCGGCGCCGCGATCGGGATGACCGCGCCGACCGCCGCGGGCCGTTCGAGCGCGACCTCGAGCGCCACCATCCCTCCGAGCGAGCCGCCGGTGACGAGGGCGAGGCGCTCGATCCCGAGGGCGTCGAGGAGCGCCCACTGGGCGCGAGCCTCGTCGCGCGCCGAGACGGCCGGGAACGACGCGCCATACGCGACCCCCGTCGCGGGGTCGCGGCTCGTGGGCCCGGTCGTCCCGTAGCAGCCGCCGAGGAGGTTCGCGCAGAGGACGCCGACCCGGCGGGTGTCGAGGGCGCGCCCCGGCCCGATGAGCGGCGCCCACCAGTCGCCGGCGGCGTCGGCGCTTCCTGTCAGGGCGTGGACGACGAGGACCTGGGGCGCCGCGTCGGGGCCCGGGCCGTCGTGCCGGTAGGCGATGCGCAGGGCGGGGAGGACCGCTCCGTCGTCGAGGGCGAACGGCCCGAGGTCCCGGGCGACGACGGCACCGGTGGCGAAGGCGCCCGGCGGGCCCGGAGGACGCGCCGCCCCCTGCCGCCCGGCCGGTCGGGCGCTCGCGGTGCGGCCGTCGGTCACCTGGGCGCTCACCGTGCCGTCCCCGCACCGGCGGCGACGTCGCGCGTCGCGGCGGCGAGGCCCGCGTCGAGGTCGGCGAGGATGTCGTCGACGTGCTCGATGCCGATCGAGAGGCGCACGAGGTCGTCGCTGACGCCGGTCGCCTCCTGCTCCGCGGCCGTCATCTGCTGGTGGGTCGTCGTGGCGGGATGGATGATGAGCGACTTCGCGTCGCCGACGTTGGCGAGGAGGCTGAAGAGGCGCACGCTGTCGATGAGCGCGCGGCCGGCCGCCCGGCCGCCGCGGATCCCGAACGTCACGACGCCGCCGAAGCCGCCGTGGAGGTAGCGGGCCGCGTTCCCGTGCGTCGGGTGGGACGGGAGGCCCGGGTAGCTCACCCAGGTCACCCGCCCGTCGCGCTCCAGCCAGCGCGCGACCGCGAGCGCGTTCGCGCTGTGCCGCTCGATCCGGAGGGGGAGCGTCTCGAGGCCCTGGAGGAAGAGGAAGGCGTTGAACGGGGAGAGGGCGGCGCCGGTGTCGCGGAGGCCCTGGACCCGGAGCTTCAGGATGAAGGCCTGGGGACCGGCCGCCTCGACGTAGCGCACGCCGTGGTAGGAGGGGTCGGGCTCGACCAGGCCCGGGAAGCGACCGGCGGCGCCCCAGTCGAATGTCCCGCCGTCGACGACGACTCCCCCGATCGACGTCCCGTGCCCGCCGATCCACTTCGTCGCCGAGTGGATGACGACGTCGGCGCCGTGCTCGAGCGGCCGGCAGAGGAGCGGCGCGAACGTGTTGTCGACGATGAGCGGGACGCCGTGGGCGTGGGCGACCTCGGCGATCGCCGCGAGGTCCGGCACGTCGAGGCGAGGGTTGCCGACCGTCTCGACGTAGACGGCCTTCGTCGTCGCGTCGATCGCCGCTCCGACGGCCTCCGGGTCCAACGCGTCGACGAAGCGGGTTTCGATCCCGAGCTTCGGGAGCGTCCAGCGGAGGAGGTTGTACGTGCCGCCGTAGAGGCTCGTCGCGCTCACGATCGAGTCGCCCGCGCCGGCGAGGTTGAGGATCGTCGCCGTCTCGGCGGCCTGGCCCGAGGCGAAGGCGAGGGCCCCGACGCCGCCTTCGAGCGCCGCGACGCGGGCCTCGAAGACCCCGGTCGTCGGGTTCATGATCCGGGTGTAGATGTTGCCGGGCTCCTCGAGGGCGAAGAGCCGGGCGGCATGGTTCGCGTCGTCGAACACGTACGAGGTCGTGGCGTAGATCGGGACGGCGCGGGCGTTCGTCGTGGGGTCCGGCGCCTGGCCGGCGTGGATCGCGAGGGTCTCCGGGCGGAGCCGGGGCTGGACGGTCATCGGTCGCCTCCTGGGCACGCATGGCTCGAGGGGCGGTCCCGTGGGTCGGCGGCAGCGGCGTCGGCGCTCAGCGTCACCGTCGCGGCGTCGGCCTGGCTTCGGCGGCTCCCGTCACGCTTCCCGGAGAACAGAAGAGCCGCAGTCCCTCTCGGACTGCGGCCCCGGGACCCGATCCTGGGTCCCGTGATCGACCGTGCAGGTCGATCAGGCGCCCAGGACCCCGTCCTCCACGCGGCGGGGCCGCCGGCGCATCTGCATCAACCAGGAGACGGTCGTGATCTGCATGAGGGTCCAGAGTGTGACGGATCCGGCGGCGGACCGCAAGCGCCGCGTCCGCTGGCGCCGCGTCCGTCCTCCCCCGGGCTGCTCAGGCGAGGGCGGCGAGGATCGCCCGGACGTGCTCGAGGCGGTCCGGCGAGAGGCCGCGCTGGGCGGGGAGCGCGGCGAGCCAGGCCGGCACGTCGTCGAGCCCCACGACCGCGCAGCCCTCGACGGGCGCGACCTCGTGGCCGTCGCCGAGGACCGCCGCGTGGACCCGGACGGTGAAGTCCCGCTCCTGCGCCTCGAGGTGGCGGCGGAGTCGCCCGCCGTCGCGGGCCGCTCGCCGGAGCGGGTTCTCGATCGGCCGCCAGGAGCCGTCGGAGAAGCGCACCTCCCACGCGTCACGGGTCCGTCGAACGGCGGCGCGGGGCGGCAGCGCCTCGAAGAAGGCGACGCCGTGCGGGCCGACGACGACGTCCGGGATCGAGCGGCCGTCGGGCAGGCGGATCCGGGCAATCGCGACGCAGCCGGCGGGCAGCTGGTCGGCGCGTCGCGCGACCGGCGGCAGGGTGCCCCGCCCGGCCCGGACCCGCTGGGCGGCGCCGGCGAGGCGGACGACACCGAGGATCGTGCAGCACGCGGGCGCGGTCAGGGCGAGGGCCCACGCGACCGCGCCGACGACCGGCGTCGCCGTGCCGGCGACCTCGGGGGCGACGAGGCGGCCGAGGAGCGGCGTGCCGAACACGAGCCACGTCGACGCCGCCGCGATGCCGAGCCAGGCCAGCCCGGCGACGAGCGGCCGGATTCCGCCGAGGGACGTGGCTCTCGTCCGTCCGACACGCGACACGGGGACGAGGGGGGATCCGGCCTGCATCCGGGGATCGTCCTTCGTCCCGCTCCCCCGGTCGATGGCCCGATCGGGGCACGGCGGGTTGGCCGGTCGGGCGGTGCCCGCCCGCACCGCTCGAGCTGCCCCGAGGGGAGGAGGCCCGGCTGGTCCTGTCCGGGGGTGACCCCCGTACCATTGAGCCGCGCCCGGGCGAGGGCGATGCTCCGGAGGTCGAACGAGGGCGCCCCGGCGCGCCCCGGCAGCTGGAGTGGACCGCAAGCCCGTTGGACGCTCGCGCGCGCGCCCGTGTCGCCTCGCCGGTGCTCCTCGTTGCCGCGCTCGCGTGGCTGCTCGTCGTCGCCGCTCCGGTCGCGGCCGCCCCGAGCGGCGCCGGCGCCGGCCTGGGCATGGGCGCCGGGGCGCCGGCGGACCACAATCCGAAGCCGACCCCCACGCCCACTCCGCGGCCGACCCCGGAGCCAACGCCGACGCCCAGGCCCACGCCCACGCCGACGCCGACGCCGGAGCCCACGCCCACGCCCAGGCCCACGCCGACGCCCACCCCGAAGCCGAAGCCGAAGCCGACCCCGACGCCCGTGCCGACGCCCGTGCCGACCCCGGCCCCGACGC
>JAJZRQ010000093.1 GCA_021802585.1 Chloroflexota bacterium | reverse complement strand
AGCGGCGTCGACACCCGGACGTACGACGTCCCGGCCCTCCCCGCGGGGACGTACGGGTTCGTCTGCACCGTCCACCCGAACATGACCGGCACCCTCACGGTCAGGTAGGAGGAGCCCGGCGGGTGAGCGAGAACGTCTGCTACGTCGACGCCTACGTCCGGAGCGTCGCGGCGACGGTCCGGGCCGTCGAGCCGGCGGCCGACGAGGCGAAGGGCGCCCTCGTCCTCCTCGACCGGACGGTCTTCTACCCGGGCGGCGGCGGCCAGCCGGCCGACCGCGGCGAGATCCGGGCCCCGGACGGGCGGACGTGGCGCGTCGTCGCCGCGCGGAAGGCGGGCGAGGAGGTCTGGCACGAGCTCGAGCCCGGCGTAGAGCCCCCGGCGGTGGGTCCCACGGTCTTCACGGCGGACGTGGACTGGGACCGCCGCCTCCGCCTCATGCGGACCCACACGGCCCTCCACGCGCTCTGCGGGGTCGTCTGGCGCGACTACGGCGCCCTCGTGACCGGCGGGAACATGGAGCCCGGCGGCGGGCGGATGGACTTCGAGTTCGAGCGGATGTCGGGCGAGTTCGTGGGGTCGATCGAGGCGGCGGTGAACGAGGAGCTCGCCCGCGGCCGCGACGTCCGCGTCGCGTTCCTGCCGCGCGACGAGGCCTTCGCGATCCCCGACCTCATCCGGACGAAGGTCAACCTCCTCCCCCCGGGGATCGCGACGATCCGGACGATCGAGATCGTCGGGCTCGACCTGCAGGCCGACGGGGGCACGCACGTCGCGAACACCCGCGACGTCGGCGGGATCCGGGTCACCGGGTACGAGAGCAAGGGGCGGATCAACAAGCGGATCCGGATCGAGCTGGTGGACGAATAGTCGTCAACCTCGCAGGTTCACCAAGTGCGTTGCTTCGACGCACTCGGTTCACGTGATCGGAAGCGGCTCCGACGATGCGCGGCCGCCGCCCTTGGTCGAGTGGCACCACACGCGCCCACCCCCGCTGTTGCCCGGGCATGGCATCAGGGGCCGGGCATCGGGATGCGCGGGTCTGCTCCCCGCGCGTCCCACCCGCACATTCAGCGATCTAGACGATCACCTACAGGACGGTCGCTCTGACGCAACACTGCCTGCGGTCGGGGCGAGCGTTGCCGACGCGGGTTGCCGGTCGCTGCGCGTCGTGCGCGCCGTGACGGACCACCCGACACCCGACGCGTCCATACTGTCCGCAGGCAGCGTCCTGTTGAGCGCGAGGAGGTGGTCGCGATGCCCGAGCCGATCGATCTGCTCGCGCGCCCGGTGTACGGGATGGCGCAGGTCGACTGGAACCTCCGACTTCCACCGGGTACGGCCCGTCGTTGGATCGACGGGTACACGCGCGGGGGGAAGAAGTACCCCCCGATCGTGCGCCTTCAATCAACCGGCGACGAAATCGTGACGTGGGGTGAGTTCACGGAGACGCGGCACCTCTCGGAGTACCGTCGAGACGGTATCTCGATGGCGAAGATGCGCCCCGCAGTCGAGCGCCTTCGCGACCTGTTCAACACGCAGTACCCCCTCGCCGCCGCGAGGCCATGGTTGCAGGAGCAGGGGCGAGAGCTCGTGCTGAGCATGCAGGAGGAAGTGGGGCTGGAGAAGCATCTCCTGCTCGTCGTCGTCCGGAACAATCAACTCGCGCTCTCGCTTCAAACCCGCCAGTTCATCGACTCGGTCGACTTCGGGAGGAGCCAGTACGTCGAGCGGATGCACCCGCTGCCTGAGTTGGATCAGGTCTGGTTCGATCCGCGACGACAGTTCGGCGAGCCAGTCGTCCGGAGTGTCCCGACCTCAATCATCGCCGAGCAGGCGCGCGCGGGCGATCACCTCGACACGATCGCCGATTTGTACGAATTGACGGGCGAGGAGGTCTGGCAAGCCATCCGCTACGATCTCCTGCGAGGTGGCGACGCACCGCAGGCCGCCTAGATGTCGCGGGACGGTAGGGACACGACCCTGCGGTTCTTCGTGGACGAGACGTCAATGGGCCTCGGCAAGGCGATGGCGCTCCTGTGGCGCGATGTTGTGCACCCTGGCCACCGTCGTCTGCCACAGGTGCCGACCGGGACGCTTGACCCCGACTGGATGCCTGAGATAGCGAAGATGGGCTTGATCGTGATTGGCCGCGACAAGCGCATCCGATCGAAACCCGCCGAACTCGCCGCGTACCACGCACTGGGCCTGCAAGCGTTCTGGATCAGCGGCAAGAAGGACTTGAGCAACTGGGACAACCTAGCCCGCCTTGTGCGGCACTGGGACGCTATCGAGGACGTCATCGCTGATCGAGGTGCAGGGCCGTGGGCGTACGCCGTCAACGATGCGGAGATTACCGAGATCCGGTTGAGGGACGCGTAAGCGCGGCCCAGTAGCATTGCGGCGGGTCGCGCTCCGCGCCCGAAGGCCCGCTCCCGCCGAGGGTGCGCGTGTTCGTCCACAGGGGCGAACGTGTTGTCCACGGCGAGGATCGAAATCGTGCGGAGTTCCCGTGGGTATCCCGGTTGGCCTCGATCACATTCCGGGTCACAATCCCCCCATGCCCGTCGTGATCGCGTCACGCTCAGAACACCCGTTCGGTATCATCGTCAGATGCAACTGCTGACGCGTCCCGACACCCACGAGGACGAGGCGTTCCCGACGTTTGCGTTCGGGCGCCAGACGCTCATGCAGGCCGACTGCCTCGACTGGCTGGCGAAGGCGGACGCGAACAGCATCGCTGCAGTCGTCACGGACCCACCTTACGGGCTGGTCGAGTACACGCAGGCGGAGCAGAAGAAGCTGCGCGCCGGGCGGGGCGGCGTCTGGCGCATCCCACCGTCCTTCGATGGCGCGAAGCGCCTTCCGCTTCCCAGGTTCACGGTGCTCGACCGCGACGACCGCGAGGCGATCACCACGTTCTTCTTGGAGTGGGGCGAGGCTCTGCTGCCCATCCTCCGGCCGGGTGGACACGTTCTGATCGCTGGCAACCCGCTCGTATCACCGCTGGTGGCGAACGCGATGGAGGTTGCCGGGTATGAGCGCCGAGGTGAGATCGTCCGCCTCGTGCGCACGTTCCGCGGGGGCGACCGACCTAAGGGCGCCCATGACGAGTTCCCGATGGTCTCGACCATGCCGAGGTCGTGCTGGGAACCATGGGGGCTGTACCGGAAGCCGATCAGCGAGCGCACTGTGAGCGAGAACCTGCGCACGTGGGGCACCGGGGGCCTGCGCCGCCTGTCGGAGGAGACGCCGTTCCTCGACGTGATCGACTCGGGCACGACGCCCGACAGGGAGCGTGCTGTCGCGCCCCACCCGAGCGTCAAGCCGCAGGCGTTCCTGCGTCAGGTCGTCAAAGCGATGCTGCCGACAGGCGAAGGCACAGTGCTGGACACGTTCGCCGGGTGCGCTACCACCCTTGCCGCATGCGAGGCCGTCGGCATCGATGGGATCGGCGTCGAGGTCGATCCCATCTACTTCGACCTCGCGTCGAAGGCGATCCCGAAACTCGCCGCGCTCTAGTGCAACGCAACCGGCGGAGGCGTCGCACCCACGGACCGGCCACGCTGGTACACGATGCCCGCCGCGAGTTTGGCCCGCCCCGCGGGATTGATCGACGCCGTTGGCGTCCGGCGGCTGCCTTCCCGGCGACCTGAGTACGTCCAGTCGGCCTCGACCAGCTCGGCGAGGAGCACGCGCTCGACGGTCGTCGGCACCCGGTCGTAGACCGGAGCAGTGGTGCGATCAACCGCGATCTGGACAACCATCAGCCACCCCGTCTCTGGGCTGTGCCCCTGCCATGAGGTGGCCGACTTGCTCGTCTTGACCTCGACGCCTTCCGGCCCGTGGAGCACGGCATCGCCCGGGTACATCGCCCGGGGGATGATGTCGGGCCTCCCGCCCGGCCGAAGGTTGCGCGTCACGCCCGGCACCCCGGTTGCGTTCTCGCGGGCGACCGCGCGCACGACGAGTTCCGAGATGAGGCCCGAGAACGAGGCGGGCAGCATCAGGTCCTCGAGGCGGTCGTACCGGTGCTCGATGGATGCCGCGTTCACGGCATGGATGTAGGCGTAGATGTCGGTGATCGCGGCGAGGATGCCGGCCGCTGTCATGCCGTAGGGCAAGGTCACGGCCAGGTCAAGATCGGCAGCGTCGGCGATCGGACGCTCCAGGTAGCGCGGCGGCATGCCAGGAATCTACCCGGTCGCGATGCCTCGGAGCGTGGCGGTCCGACATGCGAGGCTGCGGGGCGAGACGCCCGGATCGACGCCTCGCCCCTACGTCGCGTCGGAGACGGGCGTCTCGACGGAGAGCGCCCGTCTCTCTGGGGGTCAGACCCGGTTGCGGGCGGGATGCTGGACCCGTCGCTCGACCTCGAGAGACGCGACGATGCACCGGTCCGCCCACCGACTTCGGCGCGCTCCCGGATCACGAGATCGATGACGGGGTGGCAGGCGCCATTGACTCCGACCAGTTCGAAATGCCCGTGCCGGGTCATGTCGCGGAGCCACGAGCCGAGGTAGTCGGCGGCATTGGGCGTCACGACGCGGCCTCTCGCTCGTGCAACGCGAGCGCCTCGTCGTCGGGCGGCAGGGCGGTCGCGACGGCCAGTTCGACCTGCGGCACGGGGTCGCGGTGCTCGGGCGCGAGCTCCTCGTCGCCGACAACCGGAACCGCCGGATCGTCCGCCTCGCGCTCGACTGAAGGCAGCCCGCGCGCGACCGCCCCGCGGGCCGCTCAGCCCCGGCCGGCGAACCAACGGCCGCCGCGCATGACACGCCGCACGCGGAGGTCGTCGTCGAGCTCCACGAGGTCGGCCCGGAGGCCCGCCGCGAGGCGGCCGCGATCGGTCACCCCGATGAGGGCGAGCGGATCGCGCGTCGCGGCCGCGACCGCGCGCGGGAGGCCCACCCCGGAGCGGGCGACGTTCCGGACTGCCGTGTCGAGGGCGATGATCGAGCCGGCGAGGTTCCCGCCGTCGACGAGGACGCAGCGGTCGCCGTCGATGACGACCTCGAGCCCGCCGAGGACGCCGGAGCCGGCCGGCGTCCCCCCGAGCGCGACTCCGTCGCTCACGAGGAGGAGACGGTCCGCCGGCTTCGCCCGGAGGATGAGCGGCCAGACCGGCTCGACGACGTGGTGGCCGTCGGCGATGAGCTCGACGTACGCCGCGTCCTCGAGGAGCGCCGCGACGGCGAGGCCCGGGGCCCGGTGGTCCACCCCGCTCATCGCGTTGAAGAGGTGGGTCGTCGTCCGCGCCCCGGCGGCGTAGCCGGCGCGCCCCTCGGCGATCGTCGCCGAGGAGTGGCCGAGCGACACAGCGACGCCGTGCCCCGCCAGCCAGCGGATGAGGTCGAGCGACCCCGGCACCTCCGGGGCGATCGTGATGATCCGCAGCCCCTCGAGGAGCGGCTCGAGGTCGCTCAGCGGGACCTCGGCGGGGACCCGGATGTGGGCCGGGTTCTGGGCGCCCTTCCGGGCCGGGTTGATGAACGGGCCCTCGAGGTTGAAGCCGAGCGGGCCGGCCCCGTCGTCGGGCGCGACCGGCATCCACCGCCGGACGCGCTCCGCGAACGCGGCGAGCTCCGCCAGGGGCGCCGTCACCGAGGTCGGGAGGAACGAGGTGACGCCGTGCCGGAGGAGCGCCCGGGCCATCCCGTCGAGGGCGCCCTCGGGGCCGAGCGCGTCGTGGCCGCCGCGGCCGTGGACGTGGACGTCGACGAACCCGGGGGCGATGAACGGGCCCGCCTCCGGCGCCCCGCCCGGCCCGACCTCCGCGATGACGTCGTCCCGGACGACGATCCGCCCCGCCACGACGCGATCGTCGAGGACGAGGCGTCCCTCGACGACGATCTCGCTCACCGTTCCCGACGCTCCGCCCATGGGATTCCTCCGTCTGCGGCGAGCCGGCCCGCGCCCGGGCGCCCCGCCCTCATGCTCTTGGCCGGGTCAGCCGGGTCGCCCGCCGTCGGCGCCGTCGATCCGCGCGCCCTCGATCCGCGCGCCCTCGATCCGCGCGCCGGCGGCGCCCTCGCGCCGCGCCTCGTCGCCCGGGGCTCCGTCGCGCGGCGCCGCCTCGACGACGAAGTCGACGTCGAGGGCGTAGCGATCGGCCGGGTAGCGCGACTCCGTCGCCTCGAGGGGCCGGCCCCGCGCGTCGACGATGACGCGGCGCTCCACGAGGAGGGGGCTGCGGGGCGGGACATCGAGGAGGCGCGCGTCGTCGGGGCTAGCGACCTCGGCGCTGATCGTCGCCCGCCCGCGGTGCGGGACGAGCCCGGCGGCGCGGAGCGCGTCGTGGAGCGAGCCGCGCTCGAGGTCGGCGTGCATGACCGCCGGGGCACAGCGGCCGTGGAGCGTGACGTGCTCGACGGCGATCGCGACGCGGTCCGCCATCCGGATCCTCAGGAGGGCGACGACCGGGTCGCCCTCGCGGAGCCGGAGGTCGCGGGCCTCCGCGGGACGGGCCGGCCGCAGCTCGCGGCGGAGGAGCCGCGACCAGGGGTCGCGCCCCCGGCGGCGCATCTCGTCGGAGAAGCCGATGAGGTTATTCGCCCGGCGGTGCGACGGCGGCTCGGCGACGAACGTGCCGCGCCCCGGCTCGCGGCTCAGGAGCCCCTCCTCGGCGAGGCGGTGCACGGCGTGGCGGGCGGTCATCCGGCTCACGCCGAACTCCCGGCAGAGGTCGGCGTCCGAGGGGAGCGCGTCGCCCGGCCGGAGGCTCGCGATCCGGAGCCGGAGGGCCTGCTCGATCTCCCGGTAGCGCGGCCGGTAGGGATCGGGGATCACGTCCGGGCCTCCCGCCCGTCGGCGGAGCGCCCGTCGGCCGAGTGCTCATCCGCCGAGCGCTCGGCGCCGTGGACCGCCGCCCCGATCGCCCCGGCGATCGTGCCGAGCTCGGCGGCCACGAACGTCACGGCCTCGAGGGACGTCATCGTCACCCGCCGGGCGACCTCCGCCCGGATCGGTCCGAGGAGGAGCTCCCCCGCCGCGGCGACGCCGCCGCCGACGACGACCCGGTCGGGCGTGAGCACCGTGATCGCGTTCGCGATCCCGATCCCGAGGTACCGTCCGACGTCGGCGAGCCCCGCCCGGGCGCGCGGATCCCCGGCCTGCGCGGCCCCGATCGCCTCCTCCGCGGTCGCGGTTCCGCAGGCGGCCGCGATCTGGTCGGCGCGGGCGTAGGCCTCGACGCAGCCCCGGTTCCCGCACGTGCACCATGGCCCGTCGGGGTCGATCGTCTGGTGGCCGAGCTCGCCGGCCGTGCCGTCGTGGCCGAAGTGGACGCGGCCGCCGATCGCCACGACGCCCCCGACCCCGGTCCCGAGGGTGAGCCCGATCATCGAGGACGCCCCGCGACCGGCCCCCAGGCGGAGCTCGGCGAGGCCGAAGGCGCGGGCGTCGTTGATGAGGAACGCCGGGACGCCCACGGCGCGGGCGACGGTCCCGGCCACGGGATGGCCCGCCCAGGGGCCGGGGATGTTCGGGAGGAAGCGCGTCGTCCCCGTCGCCGGGTCGCAGACCCCGGCGATGCCGATCCCGACGCTGGCGACTGGGCCGTGCCCGGCGATTGCGGCCGCGGCGACATCCGCGAGCTGCGCGACGACGGTCGCCGGCACCGCCGCCGGATCGTCTGCGGTCCGCGTCACGGCCTGACCGTGGGCCACGACGCGCCACGCCGGTGCGGCGTGCTCGACGATCGCCCACTTGAGGTTCGTCGCGCCGAGGTCGAGGCCGAGGTGGCGCGTCCCCGTCGCGGTCGTCATGGGGTCGCCATCGGGGTCCGGCCTCAGGATTCCGCGGTGACGCGCGTGTAGGCGGCCGCCACGGCGACGATGATCGACCCGAAGACGACCTGGCGCGTGGGCTCGGGGAGCCCGAGCACCGTGAGGAGGGCCGTGAGGACCGTCAGGATGAGCGCGCCGACGATCGCCCCCCCGAAGCCCCCCCGCCCGCCCATGATCGAGGTCCCGCCGATGACGGCCGCCGCCACCGAGGGCAGGACGGAGCTCTCGACGAGCGACACGCTGGCGGTGTTCCCGAGGCCGGAGACGAGGAGCCCGGCGGTCGCCGCCAGGAGCGCCGAGATGACGTAGAGGACGACGATGACCTGCCACGCCCGGGCGCCGGAGAGGCGCGCCGCGACCGGGTTGTCGCCGATCGCAAACAGGAGCCGGCCGTACCCGGATCGCCGCAGCCCGATGAGGATGACGGCCGCGAGGGGGACGAAGACGAGGAGGCTGTTCGGCAGGATCCCGAGGAACGTGCCGGCCCCCAGCCAGCGGAGCTCATCCGGGACGCCGGACCCGGTCTGGACCGTCTGGAGCTGCCAGACGTTCGCGAGGCCGAGGACGACGAAGCTCATCCCGAGGGTCATGATCAGCGGGTGGACCCGGAAGACCCCGACCCCGATCCCGG
>JAJZRQ010000092.1 GCA_021802585.1 Chloroflexota bacterium | reverse complement strand
GCGTGGGCCGAGCGCTTGCCGTCGCCCATGGCGAGGATAACCGTGGCGGCTCCGCGAACGATGTCGCCGCCGGCGAAGACGCCCGGGATCGACGACATGCCGTGCGCGTCGGTGACGATGTAGCCCCACTCGTTCAGCTCGAGGTCCGGCTCCGACGCGGTGAGGAGCGGGTTCGCCTTGGTCCCGATCGCGACGACCACCATCTCGCACTCGATGACGAACTCCGAGCCGGGGATCGGGACCGGTCGCCGCCGACCGGAGGCGTCGGGCTCGCCGAGCTCCATTCGGATGCAGCGGATCCCGGTGACCCAGCGGTTCTCGTCGCCGAGGACCTCGATCGGGGCGACCTGGAGGTCGAAGCGGATCCCCTCCTGCTCGGCGTGATGGACCTCCTCCGCGCGGGCGGGGAGCTCGGCCTTGCCACGGCGGTAGACGATCGTCGCCTCGTCGGCGCCGAGGCGCTTCGCGGTGCGCACCGCGTCCATCGCCACGTTCCCGCCGCCGACGACGACGACGCGGTGGCCCTTGAGGACCGGCGTGTCCGACGCGGGGTTCCAGGCCCCCATGAGGTTGACCCGGGTGAGGTACTCGTTCGCCGAGTAGACGCCCTTGAGGTTCTCGCCGGGGACGTTCATGAAGACGGGCAGGCCGGCGCCGACGGCGAGGTAGACCGCGTCGAACCGCTCGCGCAGCTCGGAGAGGGTGTACGTCCGGCCGATGATCGCGTTCGTCTCGATCTTCACCCCGGCGGCCTTCAGGCGCTCGACCTCCTGCTGGACGATGTCCTTCGGGAGGCGGAACTCGGGGATCCCGTAGACGAGGACCCCGCCGGCGGCGTGGAAGGCCTCGAAGATCGTGACGTCGTGGCCGGCGGCGGCCAGCTCCTTCGCCGCGGTGAGGCCGGCGGGCCCGGAGCCGACGACGGCGACCGTGCGCCCGCTCGGCGCCGGGGTGATCACGCTGAGGGCGTCTGGATGAGCCATCGCCCAGTCGGCCACGTACCGCTCGAGGGCCCCGATCGCGACCGGCGAGCCCTTCTTCGCCCGGACGCAGACGCCCTCGCACTGGATCTCCTGGGGGCAGACCCGCCCGGTGACGCAGGGGAGGGCGTTGTCGCCGAGGAGCGACGCCGCGGCCCCGGCCATGTCGCCGATCCGCAGCAGCTCGATGAAGCGGGGGATGTTCACCCGCACGGGGCAGCCGTCGATGCAGACCGGGTTCTTGCACTGGAGGCAGCGCTCGGCCTCGAGGACCGCGAGCTGCTGGCTGTACCCGAGATTGACCTCGTGGAAGTTCGCCGCGCGCAGGAGGGCGTCCTGCTCGGGCATGTGGGTCCGCTCGATCGTCATCCGCTCCTTCGGGGTGAGCGGATGGTCGAAGGCCGGCTGGAAGGCCGAGTCGCCGTGGGACGCGCCCGGGGCCTCCTCGTGGGGGGCAGGGGTCGGCTGGTCGGTCACGCGTTCGTCTCCCCGGCGGCCGCGGCCGCCTCCTGCTTCTCCGCCGCCTCGGCCAGCGCCGGGATCAGGCAGCTCCCGGCCGGCGCGTGGAGCGGCGCCTCGTTGCTCGCCGCCCGCCCGCTCGCCCGCATCCGGGCGACCTCGAGCGCACGGGTCTCGAACTCGCGGTATGTCCCGAGCCGGTCGGCCAGCTCGCGGAAGTCGACCGCATGGGCATCGAACTCGGGCCCGTCGACGCAGGCGTACTGGGTCTTCCCGCCGACGTGGACGCGGCACCCGCCGCACATCCCCGTTCCGTCGAGCATGATCGCGTTGAGCGAGACGAACGTCGGCACGCCGTACGGCCGGGTCAGCTCGGCGACCGCCCGCATCATCGGGACCGGACCCACCGCGTAGACGGCGTCGACGCCGCCGGCCTCGATGACGTCCTTCAGGGCGTCGGTGACGAAGCCGTGGCGGCCGTAGCTGCCGTCGTCGGTGCAGGTGATGACCTCGCCGGCGCGGCCGAGCTCCTCCTCGAAGATGACCCACTCGCGCGAGCGGCCGCCGATGATACTCGTGACCTTCACCCCGGCGTCGCGGAGGCCGAGGGCGATCGGGTGGACGACCGCCGTCCCGACACCGCCCCCGACGCAGACCGCGTGCCCCGACGTGATGAGCTCGGTCGCTCGCCCGAGGGGCCCGGCGACGTCGGCGATCGCCTCGCCGACCTTGAGCGCGACGAGGTCTTCGGTGCTCTTGCCGACGGCCTGGATGACGAGGGTGATCGTGCCCCGCAGCGAGTCCGCGTCGGCGATCGTGAGGGGGATCCGCTCGGCGCCGGGCCCGCGGTGGACGATGACGAACTGGCCGGGCCGACGGATCGCCGCGATCCGCGGCGCCTCGATGACGAGGCGGGTCACGTTCGGCGAGAGCTGGGCCTTGTCGACGACGAGATGCATGACGACTCCAGGGGGACTGCTTCGGTTCGAATGGTGGCGCTCGCGCGCGCGCGACCCATGCGCCACCGTGCATATGTTGCGGGGGCCGAACGGCCCGTTTCGCCGTCCGCGGCGGCCGGGCCCGGCCGGGTCGGGCTCCCGCGCCTCAGCCGACGGCGCCGGTGCCCTCCGCGGCGGGTGCCTTCCCCTTCGGCCAGTAGAGCTCCTTCTTGACGTGGAACTCGGGGAACCCGCGCTCCATGAGGACCCGCTCAACGTTGAGGATCATCTCGGGGTTGCCGCAGATGTAGACGACGGTCTGGTCGGCGCGCAGGCCCAGGTCGTGGCAGACGTCGCCGACGACGACCTCCACCCGCCCCGTCCGCCCGGTCCACTCCGCGTTCCGGGGATCCGCGGGGCGGGAGACCGTGGAGACGTACCGGAGCGGGTACGACCTGTCGCGGGCCATCGCCTCGAGCTCGTCGCGGTACCCGAGGTCCGAGGCGTGCGAGACGCCGTGGAGGACGACCGTCTTCCGCGGCTTCCCCTGGGCGCGGGTCTCGCGGATCATCGACACGAACGGCGCGAGGCCGGTGCCCGTCGAGACGTAGAGGTGGGTTCGCCGGTCGTCCGGCTCGAGCATGAACTTGCCCTTCGGGCCGATCATCCGCATCCGGGCCCCGGGCTGCAGCCGCCACAGGAGCGTCGTGAACCGGATCACCGGGACGAGCCGCACGTAGAACTCGTAGCCCTCGCTCCCGGCGACGGCCGGCGCGGACGCCACCGAGTAGGGCCGCTGCCAGAGCTTGTCGTCGGCGAAGACCCCGATCGTCATGTACTGGCCCGGCTCGAACGGGACGGGGTTGCCGTCGACCTTCACCCAGAAGGAGGCGAGCTCCGGCGTGTGGTCGACGCGCCGGACGAGGGTCGCGTTGTACTGGGGCGCCTCCTCGGCGATGACGCGGGTGTCCGCGACGTGGTGGGTCATGAACGGGCGGCTCTCCTGCTCGGCCTGCCGCCGCCGGCGCGGCGTCGCGACGAGTGTACGCCGGGGCCTGCGGGCGGTCCCGCACGGGGCCGACGGGCCGCGGCCGCTCGCCCTCCCGGGGCCCGCGGGCGGTCCGGCCCCCGAGAGCGGGCCGACCGGTCCCGGCCCTCGCGCGGGACGCTCGGTACAATCCGCCGTGACGCACGGACCGCCCGCGGGGCCGCCTCGCGCCCCGCCCCGACCCAGACAGGGAGAACCCGCCCGATGCCCGACGCCGTTCCGTCCATGCGCGCCCACAGGGCCGCCAAGCGCTACATCTACGCCTGGGGCGACGGCCGGGCGGAAGGCAACGGGTCCATGAAGGACCTCCTTGGCGGGAAGGGCGCCGGCCTCGCCGAGATGACGAACGCGGGGCTGCCGACGCCGCCCGGCTTCACGATCACGACCGAGGCCTGCAACGACTACTTCGCAGCCGGCCGGCAGCTCCCGGCCGGTCTCTGGGACGACGTCCTCGAGGCGGTGAAGGAGGTCGAGGCACGGACCGCCAAGGGCTTCGGCGACCCGCGGAGCCCGCTCCTCGTGTCCGTCCGCTCCGGGGCGAAGTTCTCGATGCCGGGGATGATGGACACCGTCCTCAACCTCGGCCTCAACGAGGAGACCCTCGCCGGGCTCGTCGCCCTCACCGGCAACGAGCGCTTCGGGTGGGACGCCTACCGCCGCTTCGTCGCGATGTTCGGCCGGATCGTCCTGGGGATCGACGGCCGCAGGTTCGACGAGCCGCTCGAGGCGAAGAAGGCCGCCCGCGGGACGAAGGCCGACTCCGACCTCCCGGCGGCGGACCTCCGCGACCTCGTCGCGACGTTCAAGGGGATCGTCCGGGATCAGACCGGCCGCGAGTTCCCGGCGGACCCGTACGAGCAGCTCGACCTCGCCACCAAGGCCGTCTTCGTCTCCTGGTTCGGCGAGCGCGCCCGCGAGTACCGCAAGTACAACAAGATCCCCGACGACCTCGGCACGGCGGTGAACGTCGTGACGATGGTGTTCGGGAACATGGGCGACGATTCGGGGACGGGAGTCGCCTTCACCCGCAACACGTTCGACGGGGCGAAGGAGCTCTACGGCGAGTACCTGACGAACGCCCAGGGCGAGGACGTCGTTGCCGGCATCCGCACGCCGTTCGACATCCAGCACCTCGCCGAGCAGATGCCCGCCGTCTACGAGGAGTTCGTGGCGATCGGCGACCAGCTGGAGCGCCACTACAAGGACGTCCAGGACCTCGAGTTCACGATCGAGCGCGGGAAGCTCTACATGCTCCAGACGCGCTCCGCGAAGCGGACCGCGGCCGCCGCGGTGAAGATCGCGGTCGCGATGGTCGACGAGGGCCTCATCGACAAGCGCGAGGCCGTCACGCGGATCGAGCCGTCGCAGGTCGACCAGCTCCTCCGCGACCAGTTCGAGCCCGCCGCCCGGAAGGCGGCGCGGAAGATCGCCGGCGGCCTGAATGCCTCGCCCGGCGCCGCCGTCGGGCGCGCCGTCTTCCACTACCGCACCGCCGTCGAGTGGGCGGGGAACGGGGAGAAGGTCGTCCTCGTCCGCGAGGAGACCTCGCCCGACGACTTCCCGGGAATGGCCGTCGCGCAGGGGATCCTCACCGCGAAGGGCGGTGCCACCTCGCACGCGGCGATCGTCGCCCGCCAGATCGGCAAGCCCTGCGTCGCGGGGTCCGAAGAGCTCCACGTCGACGGCGACGCACGGGAGGCCCACTCGTCGCTGACCGGCCTCGAGATCCACGAGGGCGACTGGATCAGCCTCGACGGCTCCACCGGCGAGGTCTTCGTCGGCGCGCTGCCGACCGTGTCGGCGCGCTACGAAGAGCAGACGGACCTCCAGACGATCCTCGGCTGGGCCGACGAGATCCGGCGGATGGGCGTGTGGACGAACGCCGACAAGCCGGAGGAGGCCGCCCAGGCCCGCTCGTACGGGGCCCAGGGGATCGGCCTCTGCCGGACCGAGCACATGTTCCGCGAGGGCGAGCGCCTCGAGATCGTCCGCGCCGCGATCCTCGTCGCGACCCAGGCGACCCGGGCGAAGGCGAAGGTCGCCGCCGGCGGGGCGCTCACCGCCGCGGAGGCGGCGATCGTCGCCGAGTTCGACGCCCGGATGGGCGAGCTCGAGGCGCTCCAGCAGGGTGACTTCGAGGGGATCTTCCGGGCGATGGACGGCCTGCCGGTCGTCGTCCGCCTCATCGACCCGCCGCTCCACGAGTTCCTGCCGAACCGCGACGACCTCATCGAGCAGGTGACCCGCTTCGACGCCACGGGGACGCCCGCCGACGACCCCGGCTACGCCGAGGCCCGGCGGCTCCTCGCCGCGGCGACCGCGATGCGGGAGCAGAACCCGATGCTCGGCCTCCGCGGCTGCCGCCTCGGGATCATGATCCCCGACTTCGTGAAGATCCAGACCCGGGCGATCCTCAATGCCCAGGTCGCCGTCCGGCGGGCGGGCGGGAACCCGATCGCGAAGATCATGATCCCGCTCGTCGGCCACGTGAACGAGCTGAAGGCGACCCGCGAGCTCCTGGAGGCCGAGGCCGACCGGATCGCGGAGGCCGCCGGCATCGCCCTCGACTACAAGTTCGGGACGATGATCGAGATCCCGCGCGGCGCCCTCACCGCCGACGAGATCGCGAAGGAGGCCGCCTTCTTCAGCTTCGGCACGAACGACCTCACCCAGATGACGTTCGGCTACAGCCGCGACGACGCGGAGGGCGGCTTCCTCCTCAAGTACGTCGAGGACAAGATCCTCCCCGTGAACCCCTTCCAGACCCTCGACGACGCTGTCGCGGGACTCATGCGGATCGCCGTGGAGAAGGGGCGGGCCGCCCGGCCCGACCTTGAGCTCGGGATCTGCGGCGAGCACGGGGGCGACCCGGAGTCGATCCACAAGTGCGAGCGGATCGGCCTCGACTATGTCTCGTGCTCCCCGTTCCGGGTCCCGGTCGCCCGGCTCGCGGCGGCCCAGGCGGCGATGGCCGACGGCGGCTTCCGCGACAAGTAGCGCGCGCGCCGGAATGCCCGAGGCCCCGGCGAGCCGGGGCCTCGGGCGAAGGACCAGGTGGCGCTCCACGGCCCGCAGGGCGGCCGGCCGCGCGGGCATCGTCATCCGTCCATCGCGGGCGCGCGATCGACCGTCCGCGCTCCTGTGGCTCGGCCTCCTGCGCCCCCGGACTCCAGCGGCCCGGGTGGTGCGGGCTCTATCCTTGGCGGGTGATCCCCGCGGCCGCCCTCCCGCCCGCCGCCGACCCCGCGCCGCGCCTCGTCGTGGCCGACCTCGAGGGGACCTGCACGAGCGGCGAGACGTGGCGGGGCGTCGGCCGCTGGCTCGTCGCGCACGGCCGGCGCGGCCGGTACCGCCGCTTCCTCGCGCCGCGGCTCGCCGCGCTCCCGCTCGTCCGGCTGGGCCTCGTCTCCCGGCAGGCGTTCCGGGACCGCTGGATCCGCGACCTGGCCCGCCTCCTGGACGGCCTCGGACCCGACGAGGTCGCGGAGGTCGCCGCCGACATCGTCGGGGCGGTCCTCTGGCCGGCCCGCCGGGCGGCCGTCGTCGAGGAGCTCGAGGCCGCGGCGGCGGCCGGCGCGCGCGTCGTCCTCGCCTCCGGGACGTACGAGGCGGTCCTTGCCGCGTTCGCGGAGCGGCTCAGCCCCGGGCCGGCCGGCCCGATCGGCATCCTCGGCACGCCCCTCGAGGTGCGCGACGGGCGGACGACCGGCCGGCTCGCGGGGCCGATCGGCACGGGCGAGCGGAAGGCCGCGCGGGTCCGCGCACTGGCCGGGGGCGCGTCGGTCGTGGCGGCGTACGGCGATTCGCTCGCCGACCTGCCGCTCCTCGAGCTCGCCGCGACGCCGGTGGTCGTCGCCCCTGACGATGAGCTGCGGCCGGTGGCGATCGCCCGCGGCTGGCGAGTCATCGAAGCCCCGCCGGTCGACGCGCCCCGATGAGCGGCCTCTCCCCGATGAGCGGCCTCTCCGCGATCGGCGGCCGCACCCGCGGCGCCCGGCGCGCCGCCGGGGCGCGGGTCCTCCTCGTCGCTCTCGCCCTCGCCGCCGGCGCCCCGCTCGCCGGCGGCGCGGTGTCCGGCCTCGCCCCCGGGCCGGCCCGGGCGGCGGATCCCGCCGCGCTCGACGTCCGGCACGTCGCTCCGCCGGACCCCGGGGCCCCGGCGGTTGTCTGGAACGGCCCGCGCACGGAGCGGGTCGTCGCGCTCACGTTCGACGACGGGTGGAATGCCCGGGCGCTCCGCGACATCTACGACATCCTCGTCCGCGAGCGGGTGCCGGCGACGTTCTTCGTCACGGGCGTCTACGTCCAGCGCGCGCCGGCGCTCTGGCGGCGGATCGCGGCGGCCGGGTTCCCCCTGGCGAACCACTCGTACCTCCACCGCGACACGACGAGCCTCGCGCCGGACCTCGTCGCCCGCGACCTCGAGCGGACGCGGCAGGCGGTCGAGGAGGCGACGCACCGACCGATGCTGCCGTACTACCGGCCGCCCTACGGCGTGCGGGACGCCGCGACCGACCGCCTCGCGGCGGCGGCCGGCTTCCCGTACATCGTCCTGTGGGACACGACCGGCGGCGACGCGACCCACCGTCCGACGGTCTCGAGCGTCGTCGCCGGCGCGACGGCCGGACGGCCCGGCTCGATCATCCTTCTCCACGCAGGCCCGGCCGTGACGCCGCGGGCGCTCCCCGCGATCATCGCCGCGTACCGGGCCCGCGGGTACCGCTTCGCGACGCTGCCCGAGCTCCTCGGCGCGCCGACCTGGGCGGTGCCGGGGTCGGGGATCGATCCACCGCCCCTGGGACGCGAGCGCGGCCGCGCCCCCGGCGGGCGGCTCGAGCTCGCCCCCGACGGGCGGCCCGGCTCCCGGCCACGGTCGCTCGACGGCGTCGATGACGAGGCTGCGGCCGCCCCGCTCGATGTCGCGCCGGCGGTGCCGCCCGGTGGGGATGCCGGGCCGGCCCCGGTCCCCGGCGCTCGCCCGGCCGCGCCGCTCGCCGCCGGCGCGCCGCCCGGGATGCCCGCCGCCCCCGCGGCCGCTCCCAGCCGCCCGTCGGCGACCGCGCCGCCGGCCCGTGACGCGGCGTGGGCCCGCCGGGACGGCACG
>JAJZRQ010000017.1:39255-44045 GCA_021802585.1 Chloroflexota bacterium | reverse complement strand
CCCGCCGCGCCGCGCTGCGCCGCAGGCGTGTACGGGCTCTGCCCGACGACGAGCCCGAAGTACTCGGTCCCGTTCGGGAACCCGATGTTCAGCGCCAGCCACGCGTCGCCCGCGCCCCGCGTGCACGACCCGCCGTCCCACGTGGCCCGGGCGGGGAGGGTGAGGCGCGCCGCGGCCGTGCCGCCGGCGAACGAGGTCTCGGGGATGGGAGCGGGGGTCGCCGACGCCCCGGCCTCGCCCGGCGAGGCCGGGGCGGCCCCGCAGCCGGCGAGCGCGAGGACGGCCGCCACGGCGAGCGCGATGCCCCGCGCGAGGCGGATGCCCCCGGCGGCGGCGCGAACCTGCGCGCCCCGCGCGCCGCCGCGCCGGAGGCCCGGGAGCCGGCTCAGAGCGCGCCGCCCGCGGCCGGCGGCG
The DNA here is from genome assembly GCA_021802585.1 of Chloroflexota bacterium. Taxonomy (GTDB): domain Bacteria; phylum Chloroflexota; class Limnocylindria; order Limnocylindrales; family CSP1-4; genus CTSoil-043. The sequence continues at coordinate 43,631 of JAJZRQ010000017.1, read as the reverse complement.
CGTCCGCCTCCATGCCGTCCCCGCCGCCCGCGGACCTCGCGAGGTCGTCCTCCGCGAGGAGGATGGTGTGGGCCGCCGCGCGCTCCACGGTCCGGAGGTGCGCCGCCATGCTCGCCAGCCGGCGTAGGCGTTCAGGGCGTCGGTGACGCGACATCTCGACCTCCACGGAGCGGGCCCGGAGACGCGACGAGTCTAGCGCCCCGCGCCCGCGACGGCGGACCCGCTCCCCGGGCGCCGCGCTGCGCCAGGGCGCCTCCGCGCGTTGCAGCGGATGCGACAATCGGGCCCGTGCGCGCGGCCCTTCGCCGTCCCGGGACCTGGATCCGGCTCTCCGCCGCGATCGTCGTCGCGATGCTCGCCCTCGGCGCCCGCCTCTGGGCCGTGGAGCGCCTCCCGGTTGACTTCGACGAGGACGACTACCTCCGCGCCGGCCAGCAGTACGCCACCGGGATCCGGCAGGGCGACTGGGGCGTCCTCCTCCGCGAGAACTACCGACCTGAGCACCCGCCCCTCAACAAGATCGTCTACGGCCTCGCCCTCGCCCCGCTCCCCGCGGCGGCCGAGATCCCCGATCGCCCGACCGATGCCCGTCCGGCGGCCGACCTGCCCGAGCCGCAGCTCACGGTCGCCCGGACGACGGGCGCGGTGCTCGGGATGCTGGAGGCGTTCTTCCTCGCCCTCCTGAGCCCGTTCGCCGGGCTGTTCCTCGCCGTCCACACGTGGACGGTCAAGTACCAGTCGCAGGTGATGCTCGAGGCGGTCGCCTCCGCCTGCAGCCTGCTCGCCGCGCTCCTCTACGTGCGCGCCGGCCGGCCCGGCGTCCGGCGCCGCGCGTGGCTCGCCGGCGCCGCGGCGTTCGCCGGCCTCGCGATCGCCGGGAAGTACCAGTACGGGATCGTCGCCGTCGCGATCGCCCTCCACTGGCTGTGGGAAGCTCGCCCCCTCGGGCGCTGGCGGTCGGGCCGGGCCGTCGCGGGCTGGGTCGCACCTGTCCTCGGCTGGGGCGTGCTCGTCGGGCTCGCGTTCCTCGCCGGCGACCCGTACCTCTGGCCGGACCCGGTCGGCCGGCTCGTCGCCTCGATCACGTTCCACGGCGGCTACGCGACGAGCGAGGCCGTCGCCCAGACGGGCTGGCCGGCGTGGCAGCCGATCGTGTGGCTGTTCGGGTCCGTCCCGTTCCACGAGCCGGGGACCTTCGTCGTCGCGGCCGACCTCCTCGTCACCGCCTTCGCGATCGTCGGCCTGCGGCGCCTCTGGCAGCGGCAGCGCGTCTTCGCCCTCTGGCTCCTCCTCTCCCTCGCCTTCCTCCTCGCGTGGCCCACGAAGTGGCCGCAGTACATCGTGATGATCAGCGCCCCGCTGGCCCTCGCCGCGGGCTTCGGGATCGCCGCCGCCGTCCTCGAGCCGGGACGGGCAGCGATCCGCGGCCTGCGCGCCCGCTGGGCCGCTCGGGGGGCGGCCGGCCGCGTCGGCGGGACGCGCCGATCGTCCCTTCGCGAGCTCGCCGGCGCGACTCCGTGGATCCTCCCGGGAGCGTTCGCCGTCGTGGCGCTCGCCCTCGCCCCGCTCATCTTCGAGCTCCTCATGTCGCTCACCGACTTCAGCGCCCGCTCGATCAAGGACGGCCTCACGGGCGGGATCGCGCGGGAAGCCTGGCTCGGCCTCACCGGGCAGGCCGCGGCGGTGGCGCCGAGCTTCGACAGCGCCGCGAACCGGGTCCAATACGTCGGCTTCGACCTCCTCGGCTACGCCCAGTCGGGGGTCTGGCTGGGGGGCAACTCGAGCGCGGCCGCGATCGCCTTCAGCTTCCTGTGGATGGTCCTCGCGGTCGCCCTCCAGCTCCTCCTCGGCCTCGGGATCGCGCTCGTCCTCGCCCGTCCCGGCGTGCGCTTCGCCGGGGCGTGGCGGACGCTCTTCATCCTCCCATGGGCGATCCCGGAGTTCGTCGGGGCCATCGCGTGGCTGAAGCTCGTCGAGCCGGAGCGTGGCTGGCTCGCGCTCCTCGCGGGGCAGACGATCCCGTGGCCGGAGAGCGCGAACTGGACCCTCGTCGTCCTCCTCGTCGCCGCGACCTGGATCGGCTGGCCGCTCATGATGCTCGTCGCGACCGCGGGCCTGCGGACGATCCCCCGCTCGGTGACCGAGGCGGCGGCGCTCGACGGGGCCGGTCCCTGGACGACGTTCCGGACGGTCACGTGGCCGCTCCTCCTGCCGCTCATGGGCCCGGCGCTCGTCATCAAGGCGATCGCCGCCTTCAACCAGTTCTACCTCTTCTACGTGCTCCCGACGGGGGTGAACTTCCCGTCCGACGTCACCCTCGCCACGTTCTCGTTCTTCCTGTTCGACCCGACGCGGGGGGCCGGGGTCTTCGCCTTCTCGGCGGCCGTGAACGTCCTCACGGTCGTCGCCCTCGCCATCCTCGTCGCCTGGTTCGTCCGCTGGCGCGGACGGGTCGAGCGGGTCGCGTTCGCATAGGGGAGGGGAGATGCGCCCGAGCGGTCCGCTCGTCCAGGTCGCCAGCCAGCTCATCCTCCTCGCCGCGGGGCTCTTCGTCCTCCTCCCGATCTGGTCGCTCCTCGTCCTCGCGCTCGACCCGAAGCTCGCCTCGGGGATCCCGTCGGCGTTCGAGCTCGTCCCGCAGCACCCGACGCTCGACACGTTCGCCGCGGTGCTCGCCTCGCCGGTCCGGACTCTCAGCTTCCTCGGCCTCCTCCGGAACAGCTTCGTGGCGTCCGGGATGGCGGCCGGGATCGCCCTTGTCTTCGGGACCTCGATGGCCTACGCCTTCGCCCGGATGCGCTTCCCGGGCAGCCGGGTCGGGCCGTTCGGGCTCCTCGTCGGAGCCTTCCTCCCGCCGATCGCGCTCGCCGTCCCCCTGTTCGTCCTCCTCGGGACGCTCGAGAACGCGATCCCGGCCGCCCACGCCTTCGGCCTCCGCGGCTCGCTCGCCGGGCTGGGGATCGTCTACGCGTCGTTCTCGCTGCCCTTCTGCCTGTGGCTCATGCGGGCCGCCTTCCGGGCGGTCCCGGAGGAGCTCGAGGAGGCGGCGTTCGTCGAGGGCGCCGGCCGCCTCCGGACGTTTCGCCAGATCGACCTGCCGCTCGCGGCCCCGTCGATCCTCGTCGCCGCGCTCCTCGCCTTCCTCCTCGCCTACTCCGAGTTCGCGATCGGCTGGCTCTTCGTCGAGAAGGGCCAGAACGTCACCCTGGCGATGGCGCTCGCCGGCCAGGAGGCGGGCTTCTACGGCGGCCAGTGGGGGCGGACGGCGGCCCTCTCCCTCCTCGCCGCCCTCCCTGTCGTCGCCGTCTTCCTCGTCCTCCAGCGGGTCCTCCTGCGCGCGTCCCTCACCCCCGCCGTCGACTGACCTGGGTGCTGGCCGGACTCGCCGCCGTGAACGACGCGCCCGAACCCGCCCACGACCGGACGCCGCCGGCCTGGCGGATCGCGGCGCTCGCGGCGCTCGCCGCCGGGGCGGCGATGGGGGCAGCGGTGGCACGCCAGCCCGCTCGCCGGGTCGCCGCCGCCGGGACGCTCGGGGTGATCGCGAGCGCCGGCGTCGCGGCGGCCGGGGCGCGGCGCGCCCGTCGGGCCCGGCGGGGCACAGCCGCCGGCCCCGGGGCCGGGCTCCCCCGGATCACCGTCGTCGTCGCCGCACGGGACGAGGTCGAGGCGCTCCCCGCGCTCGTTCGCGACCTGGGCCGCCAGGATCATCGCGACGCCGACGGCACCGCCTGGTTCGACCTCGTCGTCGTGGACGACCGATCGGTCGACGGGACCGCGGACGCCGTGCGCGCGGCCGCCGTCGAGGCGGGGGTCGCGGGCGTGACGACGGTCGTCCGCCGCCCCCCGGGCGCGGAGCCCGACGGCAAGGGGGCGGCCCTCGCGGCGGTTCCGGACGACGCCGTCCGCGGCGCGGCGATGCTCGTCCTCGACGCCGACGCGCGGCTCGGGCCGGACGTCGTCCGGCGGGTCGCCGAGCGCGTCGCCGCCGGCGAGGAGGCGTTCACGGCGCGCCGGCGGGTCGCCGGGACGGGCTGGGCCGCGGCCCTCCAGGACGGCGAGCAGGTCCTCGACGCGTGGCTCCAGGGGGTGCGGTCGGCGCTCGGCGGCTCCGCCGAGCTGCGCGGCAACGGGATGGTCGTCGCGACCCATCGGCTGCGGGCCGCGGGCGGCTGGCGGGCGGGGACGCTGACGGAGGACCTCGACCTCTCGACGCGGCTCGCGCTCGCCGGCGCCCGGGTCGGCGTCGCCGACGACGTCGAGGTGTGGGAGGCGTCGACGGCGACCCTCCGGGCGTTCGGGCGCCAGCGCCTCCGCTGGGCCGAGGGCTCCGCGCGGCGCCATCTCGAGCTGGCGCCGGCGGTGGTCCGCGCCGC
>JAJZRQ010000017.1:0-39155 GCA_021802585.1 Chloroflexota bacterium | reverse complement strand
GCCGGCGGTGGTCCGCGCCGCGGGGCTCCGGCCGGCCGCCCGCGCGGACCTCCTCCTCGCCCCGGGGGTCCTCGTGGCGCCGGTCGCCGTCCTCGCGGCGGTCGTGGCGGGTGTCGCCCGTCGCCGGCCCGGGGCCGCGGCCGCCCTCGTCGCGAGCTGCGGCGCCAGCGCGGCGCTCCTCAGCGGGATGGCCCTGCGGGACGCCTCCCGGCCGCGCCCGGGGGGGCGGGTCGGCCCGCCGCTCCTCGCCCTCGCGGAGGGCGCGTACCTCCTCCACTGGCTCGTCGCGGCCCCGGCGGGGCTCGCGGCGGTCGCCCTCCGGCCGGGCCGGGTCCGCTTCGCGAGGACGCGGGAGCGGCGCCTGCCGGGGGCCGTGGCGGGCTTCGGGCCGGCCGCCGACGGGCGCTCGGCGGCGGCGCCCGCGGCGCGATGAACGCATCTCAACGTCGACGTCACTGAAAGGATGTTGAAGGCAGCGAGCCGCCGTGCTGTCATTCGCGCCGGAGCCCGGGATTCCGGGCCCGCCCGAAGGAGCCCAGCACCGTGGCCGCGACCGCCGTACCCGCCAGGCCTGGTGGCCCGATCGCGCGGATCGGCGCCCTTGCCCCGGCGCTCGCGCTCGCGTTCGGCGGAGCGACGGCCGCCCTCGCCGCCTCCGACGTCCTCAACCCCGGCAGCCGCCTCGGGCGGCTCCTCGCCGCGGACCTGCCGCTGGACGCGCTCGGCCCGGGGGACCTCGCGGCCGCGCTCGGGGCGGTGACCCTCGTCGCCATCGCGCTCGGCCTCCGGCGCGGGAAGCGCCGCTCGTGGGAGCTCGGCGTCCTCCTCCTCGGCTCGGCGACGCTCTCGCAGGCCCTCGCCCTCCGCCATCCGGTCGGGGCGACGATCGCCGGCGTCCTCCTCGGCGTCCTCCTCCTCGGCTGGCGGCGGTACGTCGTGCCCGCCGAACGACCGGGTCGACGGCTCCTCGCCCTCGCCACGCTGGGGATCGTCGCGGCGGCGACGGACGCCGTCCTCGCCCTCGCCGTCCCGGCCGCGCGCCTCGACCCGGCGATCGGGCTGCGGACCGCGGCCGGCGCGCTCGCCGGCATCGCCTCCTTCGGCTCCGTCCCGGCCCTCGCCTGGCTCACCGGCCACGGTGGCATCCTCGCGGTCGCGACCCTCGCGGTCCGCATGCCGCTCGCCCTCTTCGCGATCGCCGCCCTCCGGCCGGCGCCCGCCCCGCCGGACGCGGAAGCGGCCGCGGCGGCCGGGGCGATCCTCCGCCGGGACGGCCACGGCGCCCTCCTCCCCTTCCAGCTCGAGCCGGACAAGACGCGCCTCGTGACGCCCGACGGCGCCGTCGTCGCGTACGGACGGTACGGCCGGACGGCCGTGGCGCTCGGGAACCCGGCCGGCCCGGCCGCCGCGATCGCCGGGGCGTGGGAGGCGTTCGCCAGCGCCTGCCGCGCCGGCGACCTCGTCCCGGCCGTCTACCAGGCGTCGGGCGACCAGCGGGCGGCCCTCCTCACGGCCGGCTTCCGGCCGTTCCGCGTCGGCCAGGAGGCGATCATCGACCTCGCGACGTTCGACCTCGCCGGCTCGCGGCGGGCGAACCTCCGCCACACCGTCACCCGCGCCCGGAAGGGCGGTGTCTCGTTCCGCTTCCACCCGGGCGGGATCCCGGCGGCCGAGCGGGAGCGGCTCCTCCCCGGCCTTGCCGCGATCGACCGCGCGTGGGCGGAAGCGGCTGGCCCGGCGATGGGGTTCACGGTCGGGGCGTTCGATCTCGACGCCGTCGACCGGACGGCGATCGCGGTCGCCCTCGACGCCGACGGGGCCCCGATCGCGTTCACGACGTTCCGCCCGACCGGCGCGGACGGCGGCTGGGTGCTCGACCTCATGCGGCGCCGGGCCGGCGGGACCCCCGGCGCGCTCGAGGGCTGCATCGCCGCGGCGGCCGCCGGGCTCCGCGCGGCGGGGGCCTCGGCGCTGTCCCTCGGCCTCGCGCCGCTCGCCGGCCTCGACGACGCGTCGGCGTCTCCGGAGGAGCGGGCCCTGGCGCGGGCCGCCGCCCTCGTCCGGCGCTGGTACGACGTCCGCGGCCTGGCCTTCTTCAAGGGCAAGTTCGATCCGCGGTGGGAGCCGCGCTACGCTGCCGTCGGGGCCCGCGCCGAGCTCCCCGGCTTCGTCCTCGCGCTCCTCGGGCTCCACCTCGGCGGTTTCCGCCACGCGGCCCGCGCGCTCGTGCCCGCGCCAGCGCGCCCCGCAACCCGTTGCCCCCGAGCCGCGGCTGCTTCGGGGTCGCCGCGATGAGCGGGAGCGACGCGCCGGGCGAGCGGAGCCCGGCTGGCCCGGGCGGCCCGGCGGGCATCCTTCGGGCGGCGACGACCGGCCGCGCCCTCGCGGGGATCCTCGCCGCCGCCGGCGTCGTCCTCGCCTTCCACCTCGGGGGGTTCGAGGCGGCCGCGAACGACGCGCTCCAGGTCATGGGCTTCGATCCCGACCGTGCCCGGCTCCTCACGGCGCTCGTGGCGACGGGGATGGCGGCCGCGATCGTCGCCCTCGCCGACGGCCCGACGGCCCTCGCGGTCGCGGTCGGGCTCGTCGCGGCGGTGGCAGGGTTCGGGCGGACCGCCCTCGCCGAGACGCGGGCCGCCCTCGCGGCGAACGGCACCCAGGGCGTCTTCGACCCCTTCGGATGGGTCGTCTCGATGGCGACGCTCGTCGTCGTCGCCGCGGTCGCGGCCTGGGCCGCCGCCGTCCTCGCCCGCGAAGTGCGGCGGGCGGCCGTCCGCGCGGTGGTCGCCCTGGGCGTCGCGGCGAGGGCGCCGGGCGATCTCCGCGTGCGCCTGCGCGGTGGCGCGGCGTCCGCCGCGGCCGTGCTCGCCGCGATCACCGTCGTCGCCCTCCTGCTCCCGACGTTCGGTGACATGCTGAACTTCGACCCGGACGTCCACATGCGCCGGGACGCCGCCGTCGGGACGGGTGGCGCCGGGGCAGGGGCGTTCGGCGCGGGCGGCACGACCGGCGCCGCCGGGTCCGGCGCGACGACGGGCGCCCCGGGCGCGGGTCGGCGGGGCAGGCCCGGGACGCCCGGCGCGACCTTCGGGTCGGCCGTGCCGGCGGACGTCGCCGGCTACCCTGCGGGGCTCGTCGCCGGCCCGGTCGCCGGATCGCTCGTCACGCCGGGGGCGGTGGCGACGAGCCGGCCCTGGGCGTCGTCGGCGCCCGCGGGCCGCGGCCGGATCGTCTCCACGATGCTGCCCGCCCCGTGGACCGGCGGGAGCAGCACGACGGCGGGCGTCGACGTCTACCTCCCGCCCGGGTACGACGGCGGCACGGCGCGCTACCCGGTGCTCTACGAGGCGCCGTACGCTGCGGGCACGTGGGGGAACGGGATGGCGCTCCCGGGCGTCCTCGACACGCTCATCACGAGCGGCGCCCTCCCGCCCGAGATCGTCGTCTTCGTGAGCGCGTACGGCGGGCCCTACCCGGACAGCGAATGCGCCGACTCGTACGACGGGCGCGAGTGGTTCGACCGCTTCGTCTCCACGGACGTGGTGTCGTGGGTGGACCAGCACCTCCGGACGATCGCCACGGCGGCGTCCCGGGCGACGCTCGGCTTCTCGCAGGGTGGGTACTGCGCCGCCGCGCTCACGGCCCATCACCCCGACGTCTTCGGGTCGGCGATCATCCTCAGCGGCTACTTCACCGCCGGGCTGCGGTCGGGGACGACGCCGAACGCGTGGCGGCCGTTCAACGCCGACCCCGCGATCATCGACGCCGTCTCGCCGATCACCGTGGTGCCGCGCATCCCGCCGCAGGCCCGCCCCGGGCTCTTCTTCGTCATGACGGCCGACCCGACGAACGGGCTCTACGGCGTCCAGATGCGGGACTTCGCCGCGGTGCTCGATGCGGCGGGGATCGCCCAGGCGCTCCTGCCGTCGACGCTCGGCCACTCGTGGGACGCCGGGCGCCAGATCCTGCCGACGATGCTCGAGCTCGTCGCCGGGCGGATGGTCACGCTCGGGGTCTTCGGCCCGGCCTGACCTCCCGACGCGCGCCGGGCGCGCGGATCAGGCGAGCCGCTCCACGAGGCGGTCGACGAACGGCGCCTGCGCCTCCTTGATCCGCCGCCGCGCCTCGTCGAGGCCGAACCACGCCACGCGGTCGACCTCGGGGAACGCGACGAGCGTGGCGCTCCCGGGCGGCCACGGCATCGTGAACGTGTTGCTGACCGCGGTGGCGGGGTCGAGGTCGCCCTCCGCGGCCCACGCGTGGACGAGCTTGCCGCCCTTCTGCCGGATCGTCCCGAGCGGGAGGAGCGGGCCCCGGGGCGCGGGGTGGCCGACCTCCTCCTCGAACTCGCGGCGCGCCACGTCCTCGAGCTCCTCGCCGGGCCCGGCCTCGCCCTTCGGGATCGACCAGTCGCCGAGGTCCTTCCGCGCGAAGTACGGCCCGCCGGGGTGGCCGAGGAGCACCTCGAGCCCGCCCGGCGACCGCCGGAAGAGGATGAGGCCGGCGGAGACGCGCTCCACCAGGGGGGCAGCGGCGCCCGGACGAGCGTCGCGTTCGCGTTCGGCCATCGACCGCGCCTCCTCTCTCGTGTCCTGCGATTGTGCCCCCTCCCCGGTGGAGCGTCAGCCGCCGGCGACGAGGTGCGCGCGCCCTGGGGCTGCGGCATGATGGCGGCGAACCGTGGCGACCGGACGCCGCCGCGGAGCGGAGGGAGAGGGCGTGGCCCATCCTGGCCCCGGGGTCGCGCCGGCCGACGCCGGGTGGCCGCGGCGGCTCGCGGCGGCCGTCCCCGTGATCTTCCCGACGATCGGGCGGCTGGGGGCGTACTCGGTCGGCTGGTTCCGCGACGACCTCGTCGCCGGCCTCGCCCTCACCGCGGTCCTCGTGCCGGTCGGCATGGGCTACGCGGAAGCTGCCGGGCTGCCGGCCATCGCCGGTCTCTACGCGACGGTCGGCGCCCTCGTCGCGTACTTCCTCGTCGGGCCGTCGCGGATCCTCGTCTTCGGGCCCGACTCGGCGCTCCTCCCCCTCGTCGCGGCGGCGGTCGTGCCCTTCGCCGGCGGCGACCCCGGGCGGGCGATCGCCCTCGCCGCGGCCCTCGCGATCCTCGCCGGGGTGCTCTGCGTCGCCGCCGCCGCCGCCCGCCTCGGCTTCGTCACGGACCTCCTGTCGCGGCCGATCCGGGTCGGCTACATGAACGGGATCGCCCTCACGATCCTCGTCGGCCAGCTGCCGAAGCTCCTCGGCTTCTCGGTCGAGGCGAACGACGTCGCCGGAGGGGTCGTCGACCTCGGGCGCGGCCTCGTCGCCGGGAGCGCCGTGCCCGCGGCGATCGTCGTGGGCGGGGCGAGCCTGGCCCTCATCCTCGGCCTCCGCCGGGTCTCCCGGAGGATCCCCGGCGTCCTCGTGGCCGTCGTCCTCGCCGGGCTGGCCGTCCACCTCCTCGGGCTCGGGTCGGAGGTGCGGGTCGTGGGCGAGGTGCCGCGGGGGCTCCCCGCCGTCGGGATTCCGCAGGTGTCGTGGTCCGACCTCGTCGCCCTCTTCCCGACGGCGCTCGGGATCGCCCTCATCTCCTTCGCCGACACGAGCGTCTTCTCCCACGCGTTCGCGGCGCGCCGGGGCGAGCGCGTGGACGCCGACCACGAGCTGGCCGCGCTGGGCATCGTGAACGTCGGCGCCGGGCTCGTCGGCGGCTTCGCGGCGAGCGGGAGCGCCACGCGGACGCCGGTCGCCGAGGCCGCCGGCGCGCGGACGCAGGTCGCGAGCCTCACGGGCGCGGCGGCGATCCTCCTCCTCCTCGTCGTCCTGCCCGACCTCCTGGCGCCGGTGCCGACGGCCGCCCTCGCCGCCGTCGTCATCGCCGCGATCCTCGGCCTCTTCGACCTCGAGGGCCTCCGCCGCCTCTGGCGCCTCCGGCGCTCGGAGCTCGGGCTCGCCCTCGTCGCGTTCCTCGCGGTCGCCCTCTTCGGCGCCCTGCCCGGGCTCGGCGTCGCCGTCGGCCTCTCGCTCCTCGCCTTCATCCGCCGGGCGTGGCGCCCCCACGACGCGATCCTCGGCCGGGTGGCCCACTACAAGGGCTACCACGACATCGGGCGCCATCCGGAGGCACGCCTCGTGCCGGGCCTCGTCCTCTACCGCTGGGACGCGCCCCTCTTCTTCGCCAATGCCGAGGCCTTCCGCGACTGCGTCATCGACCTCGTCGACCATGCGCCGCCGGGGACCCGCTGGCTGGCGATCGCATCCGAGCCGATCACGGACGTCGACACGACCGCCGCCGAGATGCTCGACGACCTCGTCACGGCGCTCGCCCGCCGCGGGGTGGAGCTCCACTTCGCCGAGCTGAAGGGCCACGTGAAGGATCGCCTCGTGACGTACGGGATCCACGCCCGGCTCGGCCCGGACCACTTCCACCCGACGATCGGGAGCGTCGTGAAGGCGTACCTCGCGGCGCATCCCGACGTGGCGTGGCGCGACTGGGAAGACGAGCTCGCCCCGCCGCCTGGCTCGCCGCCCTCGACGCCGGCCGACGGTGTCCGCTGGTCAGGGGCGGCGCGTCAGCCGGGCGAGCCACGCGTCGACCCGCCCGCCGGGGAGCCGTGACACCAGCTCCTCCGCGTCGATCCGGTCGACCCGCCATCCGGCCGCGGCGCCGAACGTCCGCCGGAGCTCGCGCCGCGTGACCCGCCGCGGCCCCCGCCCGAACGGGTTGCGGTCGCTCCAGCAGAGGACGAACGCGCGGCCGCCCGGCCGGACGACGGCCGCCAGGCTTGCCGCGTAGCGGGGCCGCTCCGCGTCGTCGAGGACGTGGAAGAGGCCGACGTCGAGAGCCGCGTCGAACGGGCCGAGCCCCGCGAGGTCGAGAGCGTCGCGCACGAGGAACGTCGGGGCGGGACGAGGCACCGGCGTGCCGCGCACCGCCGGGGGGCCGCCCTCCGGGGGGCTGCCCTCCCCGGCACCCCGCCCTGCGGAGGAAGGGCCCGCCGCAGGTGGTGCGGATCCCCCGGCCGGCCCGGCCGCCTTCGCCCGGGCCCGCCGGATCGCCTCCCCGGCGAGATCGACGCCGACGACGCGGTGCCCGCGGCTCGCGAGGAGGAGGGCGTGCTCCCCCGTGCCGCATCCGGCGTCGAGGACGGACGTCCCCGGCGCGCCGAATGCCCCCTCCGCGACGAGGCGGGCGACGGCCGGCTGCGGCCGCCCGAGGTCCCAGGTGGGGACCCCGCCGTCGGCGTACGCGGTGTCGAACGCGCGGGACACGCCGTGGGCTCAAGCCTGCCGGGCGGGCGCGGCGCAGGTCGCGGACGCCGCCGGGAGGGCACGCCGCGGGCCGGGCCCATCCGCCTCCGCCGGCGCGGCGCAGACGTCGCCGATCGAGGGGATCTTCGGCTTCGGCAGCTCGCACGAGCCGACGCTGCCGAGGAGCAGCGTGCCCGCGACGATGGCGCGGGCGAACCCGGCGGCGCGGGAGCGGAGCGGGCGGCCGGGACTGCCGGGACGCCGCGGCGCGCTCATCGCGACGGCACGGCCCCGCCCGGCGCCGGCCGGGCCGCTGCGCCGGCCGGCGCCGGGGCGGGCACGCCGCCTGCGAGCGCGGCGTCGAGCTGCGCGCCCCGGCTCCACTCGAGGAGGTGGTCGACGAAGCCGAGGAGCCCGGAGTCGGCGAAGTGGAAGTCCTCGAGCACGAGGACCACCGTGCCGCTCACCGCGAGCCGCTCGAAGGAGGTCCGCCAGGCCGCGAAGAGCTGGTCGGCCGGGATGTCGCCCTCGAGCCCGAGGAGCGCGAGGAGGGCCCCTCGATCCTCGCGGCCCACGTCCCCGATGCGGCGGAGGCGCGCTGCCCGCGTCGTCGGGACACCGGGGCGCGCGGGGGTGGGAGCCGCGCTCGCGCCGGTGCCCGCCGCCGGGGCGGCGTCGAGCTGCGCGCCGCAGTCGCCGCAGAACCGCTTCCCGGCCGGGTTCTCCGCCCCGCATCCGGGGCAGACGATCGCGTTCGCGTCCACGTGGCGCCCCAACTGCCGCGCCGGCCGGCCCCCCGCCTGGTCCCGTCAGCTCGCCGGCACGCCGCGCGCCGGTGAGCGTAGCGCGCCGCGCGGCGGACGGATAGTGCCCGCCGGCTGGCGGCGCGCGGCGGCGGGCGCGCGGCGGCGGGCGCGCGGCCACGGGGCTCGCCCCTTCCTCGCCGTCAGGCCCGCCAGACTCGTGACCGACGGCCCTGTGGAGAACCCACGGCTTGATGTGACATTACCGGCTGTGATGAACGATGCTCCCATTCCCATGGAGGCCTGCCATGCTGCGTGAGCTGCCTGTCCTCGACCTGCGGATGAGTCTGCCGGCGCCGGACGTGGAGGCGGCGTCCGCCGTCGCCGCGCTCCTCGCCGACCCGATCCGCGCCGCGATCCTCCGATTGCTCCGTGACGGCCCGGTCTGCGTCTGCGAGATGGCCGCCGCGCTCGGCGCCCGCGAGAACAACGTCAGCAACCACCTCGCGCGCCTCCGCGACGCGGGCCTCGTGCGGGCGAGCCGCTTCGGGGCCGACACCCGGCGGCGCTACTACGAGCGCGACGACGAGGCCTGCCGCCGCACGCTCGCCGCGCTCGGCGAGGTGCTCGGGTGACGACCGTCGTCGTGTCCCGGGCCCGCGTCCCGTTCTGGCTCGCCGCGGGCATCGCCGCCGTTGCCTGGCTCGCCGCCTGGTTCGTGAACCTTCCGCTCGCGAACTGGGCCGCGTACGATCTCCTGAGGTTCGAGCGGGGCTCGCATCTCGGTGATGCCGTCGCGTTCTTCCTCTACGACGTCCCGAAGGTCCTGCTCCTCCTCCTCGGGATCGTGACCCTCGTCACGTTCGTCCGCAGCTGGTTCCCCCCGGAGCGCGTGCGGGCGGCCCTCGCCGGCCGGGGCACGCTCGCGGGAACGGTCGCCGCCGCGGGGTTCGGGATCATCACCCCCTTCTGCTCGTGCTCGGCGGTGCCCCTCTTCATCGGCTTCGTCGAGGCCGGGATCCCGATGGGGGTGACGTTCGCGTTCCTCATCAGCAGCCCGATGGTGAACGAGGTCGCGCTGGTCCTCCTCTGGGGCCTCTTCGGCCCCGGGGTCGCCCTCCTCTACATGGGCGCCGGCCTCACCGTCGCGATCGTCGGCGGGCTCGTCCTCGGCCACCTCGGCGTCGAGCGCTGGGTGGAGCCGTGGGTCCTCGCCGTCCGCGCCGGCGGCGGGGCGACATCGCTCGACGTACGGCTGTCCGTGGAGCAGCGCCTCCGCGACGGCTGGGCGTACACGAAGGACCTCGTGTGGAAGGTCCTGCCGTACGTCCTCCTCGGGATCGGGATCGGCGCGTTCATCCACGGCTTCGTCCCGACGGAGCTCGTCGCGTCGATCGGTGGCCGCGACAACCCGCTCGCCGTCCCGCTCGTCGTCGCGATCGCGATCCCCCTCTACAGCAACGCGGCGGGGACGATCCCGATCGTCGAGGCGCTCCTTGGGAAGGGCATGCCGCTCGGCACGACCCTCGCCTTCATGATGGCGATCGTCGCGATCAGCCTCCCCGAGTTCGTCATCCTCCGGCGGGTCATCCGGGTCCGCCTCATCGCCCTCTTCGCCGCCGTCGTCGTCGCCGGCATCCTCGCCGTCGGTTTCCTGTTCAACGCGCTCGGCATCTGAGAAGGAGCCCGCCATGAAGAAGATCGAGGTCCTGGGGCCCGGCTGCCCGAACTGCCAGCGGCTCGAGGCCGTGGCCCGCGAGGCCGCCCGGACGGCCGGGGTCGAGGCAGAGATCGTCCACGTCACCGACCCCCGCGAGATCGTCGCCCACGGCATCCTCAGCACCCCCGGGCTCATCATCGATGGGCAGATCCGGAGCTATGGACGGATCCCGTCGGTCGGCGACGTCGCCTCCTGGCTCGCCGAGTAGCCTGCCCGCGCGCGTTGCCCCCAGGGGCCTCTCCGGGCCGGAGCGGCCCCCGGCGCGGGCGGAGTGTCCCTTGACGCGGGTCCCGCGCGGCGTGCATCGTCGCGGGATGAGCGGCCTCATCGGGACGTCCGTGCCCCGCCGCGACGCCCTGGCGAAGGTGACCGGCGCCGCGCGCTATGCCGAGGACCTCGTCGTCGAGGGCGCCTGGTTCGGGCTGACCGTTCGTTCGACGGAGGCGCGGGCGCGGCTCCTCGGGATCGACCGCGACCCCGCCTTCGACTGGTCGCGTGCCGTCGTCGTGACCGCCGCGGACATCCCCGGCGAGAACGTCGTCCACCTCATCGAGGACGACCAGCCGGCGCTCGTCGCCGACGAGATCCGCCACCACGCCGAGGCGGTCGTCCTCGTCGCCGCCCCCGATCCGGCGACGGCCCGCGCGGCCCGGGCGGCGATCCGCCTCCGCACCGAGCCGCTCGCGCCGGTCCTCGACCTCCTCGCCGCGGAAGCGGCGTTCGCCCGCTACGAGATCGCGAAGGGGGACCTCGGCGCCGGGTTCGCCGAAGCCGATCTCATCGTCGAGGGCGCGTATCGCGTCGGGCACCAGGAGCACGTCTACATCGAGCCGCAGGCGATGGTCGCCGTGCCGGAGGCCGACGGCGGGATCACCGTGACCGGCTCCCTCCAGTGCCCGTACTACGTCCACGCGGCCCTCGCCCGCGCGCTCGCGCTCGACCCCGCCCGGGTGCGCGTCGTCCAGGCCGAGACCGGGGGCGGGTTTGGCGGCAAGGAGGAGTACCCCTCGATGCTGGCCTGCCACGCGGCGCTCCTCGCGCGCGCGGCCGGGCGGCCGGTCCGGATGACGTACGACCGCCACGAGGACATCGCGGCGACGACGAAGCGGCACCCGGCGGTGGTCCGCCACCGGACCGGCGTGACGTCGGACGGCCGGCTCGTGGCCCAGGACATCGAGGTCATCATGGACGCCGGGGCGTACGCGACGCTCTCGCCGGTCGTCCTTTCGCGCGGCGCCCTCCATGCCACCGGGCCGTACCGCTGCCCGAACGTCCGCGTCCGGGCCCGGGCGGTGCGGACGAACACGCCACCGAACGGCGCGTTCCGCGGCTTCGGAGCCCCGCAGACGGAGCTCGCGGCCGAGGTCCACCTCGCCCGGATCGCCGAGGCCCTCGAGGTGCCTGCCGCGGAGCTCCGGCGTCGCCTCGCCTATCGCGAGGGCGACGTCACCGCCACGGGGCAGGTCCTCCGCCACAGCGTCGCGGCGATCGACGTCCTCGAGCGCGCCGAAGAGGCCTCGGACTTCGTGGCGGAGCGGGCGCGGACGGCGCGGGCGCGGGAGTCGCGGCTCCTCGACGCGGCGCGCGCCGGCACGGGGTCGCGGGGCCTCCACCCCGGCGCGGAGCGGATCGCGTCCGGCGTCGGGCTCGCCCTCGGCTGGCACGGCGCGGGCTTCACGGGGAGCGGCGAGAAGGCCCTCGCCAGCCGGGCCGCGATCGAGCTCGCCGGCGACGGGCGGATCCGGGTCCTCACCGCCCAGACGGAGATCGGCCAGGGAGCGGCGACCGTCCTGCCCCAGATCGCGGCGGACGTCCTCGGCGTGCCGGCCGAGTCCGTCGAACCGGCGCCGCTCGACACGGCGCTCATCCCGAACAGCGGCCCCACGGTCGCCTCGCGGACGACGATGGTCGTCGGGGGGCTCGTGGCCGACGCCGCGCGCGACCTGCGCGCGCAGGTCGAGGCCAGAGCGGGCGGACCGTTCGTCGACAATTACCGTCAGGATGCGCTGACCCATGGGCCGACCCGCGTCGACGCCCGCTTCGAGGGGTATCCGGGGATCGAATGGGACCAGGAGCACTACCGCGGCGACGCCTACCCGGCGTACAGCTGGGCCGCGGCCGTCGCCTTCGTCGACGTCGACCTCGACAGCGGGCAGGTGGCGGTGCAGCGCGTCGTCGCCGTGGACGAGGTCGGGCGGGTCGTGAACCCGCTCCTCGCCGCCGGGCAGGTCGAGGGCGGCACGCTCCAGGCGGTCGGCTACGCGACGATCGAGGAGATGGGGGTCGTCGACGGCCGGTACCGGAACGACCGGCTCGCGACGTACCTCGTCCCGACCGCGCTCGACGCGCCGGCGATCGAGGCGCACCTCCTCGAGGTGCCGTTCCCCGACGCGCCCCACGGGGCGAAGGGCCTCGGCGAGCTGCCGATGGACGTCGGCGCGCCTGCGGTCATCGACGCGATCCACGACGCGACGGGGGCCTGGGTGACCGAGCTGCCGGCAACCCCGGCCCGGGTCCTCGCGGCGATCCGGGCCCTCGAGGAGGACCGGCATGGCGAGCCGGTCGACGAGGGCGTCCCGTGACTGCCCCCGCCACGCGCTCGCCCGCGGTGCCGACGGCGCCGGCCCACCGCTTCACCGTCAACGGCCGGCCGGTGGAGGTCGCCGCCCCCGGCGGCCGGCGGCTCCTCGACGTCCTCCGCCTCGACCTCGGCCTCACGGGCGCGAAGGAGGGCTGCGGCGAGGGGGAGTGCGGGGCGTGCTCCGTCCTCATCGACGGTGCCGTCGTCGACGCCTGCCTCGTCCCGGTCTGCCAGGTCGAGGGCCGCGAGGTCCGCACCGTCGAGGGCCTCGCGACGGACGACCGGCTCGATCCGCTCCAGGCCGCGTTCCTGGCGACGGGCGGCGTCCAGTGCGGGATCTGCACGCCAGGGATGCTCATGGCCGGGCGCGCATTCGTCGACACGCTCGCTCCGGGTGCCGCGCCAACGGACGCGGCGATCCGCGAGGCGATCTCGGGGAACCTCTGCCGCTGCACGGGCTACGGGCGAATCGTCGAGGCGATCCGGCTGGCAGCGGAAGGCGCGGCGGACGGCGGCGCGGAATCCGTCCACGCCGCGGTCGCCGCCGCGGCCCCGGCCGGCGCGGACCTCCCGACGGCGGCGCCGGGCGCGCCCGACGGGTCCGCGGTGCCCGTGGGGCGCGCCGGCCTCCTCGACCTCGACGACCCGCCGGCGATCACGCCCCGCACGCTCGGGGAGGCGTACGCGTTCCTCGCCGGCGGCGGCTGGCGGCCCCTCGCCGGCGGCACCGACGCGCTCGTCGAGCGGGCGGCCGGGATCCCCGACCCGCGCGGCTACCTCGACCTCGCAGCGCTCGCGGAGCTCCGCGCCGTCCGCCTCGAGGACGGAGCCCTCGTCCTCGGCGCCGCGACGACGTACGCGGCGCTCCGCCGCGAGCCGCTCGTCGCGGTGCACGCGCCGGTCCTCGCGGAGATGGCGGCGCAGGTCGGGGCCGCGCAGATCCAGGGCCGCGGGACCCTCGGCGGGAACCTCGCGACCGCGTCGCCGGCGGGCGACAGCCTGCCGGTCCTTCTCGCCCTCGACGCCGAGATCGTCGTCGGGTCGGCGCGCGGCGAGCGGGCGATCCCGGCGGCCGCGTTCTTCCCCTCGTACCGCCGCACCGCGCTCGCGCCCGACGAGCTGATCCTCCGGGTGCGCGTCCCTCTCGCGCCCGGCCGGACGGTCGCCTTCCGGAAAGTCGGGACGCGGCGCGCTCAGGCGATCAGCGTCGTCGTGCTCGCCGTCGCGTGGCGATGGGGCGCCGACGCGGCGCGGGGCACGTGGCGGGACGTCCGCGTCGCGCTCGGGTCCGTCGCCCCGACGCCGATCCGCGCCCGCGCCACGGAGGCCGCCCTCGAGGGCGCGCCGCCGACCGCCGAGGTCGCCGCCGTCGCCGCCGCGACGCTCGCCGCGGAGATCGCCCCGATCGACGACGTCCGCTCCACCGCCGAGTACCGCCGCGTGGTCGCCGGGCGGATCCTCCACCGGGTCGTCCGCGACGCCGGGGGCTGGTAGCTCACCGTCGCGGCCACGGCCGCGGCTCGATGTTCAGCTTCACGGCCGCCGCGGTCGGCGAGGACATCGCCGCGAGGAGCGCCTCCATCACCCGCTCCCGGCTCGACTCGATCTGGCGGACGGCGATGTCATGGGCGAGGTGGTGATTGCCCTTGAGCAGCGCCGCCACCAGGTCGCGGTGCTCGCCGCGCTGCTCCTCGACGCTCTCGCGGAGGTCCAGCCCGGCGAGGAAGAGCCGCTGGATCTCCTCGAGAAGGTGGCGGAGGGTGGCGGCCAGTCGCGTGTTGCCGGAAGCTTCGGCGAGCAGGACGTGGAACTCGCGGTTCCGGGTGATGAGGCCCGCGAACGCGTCGGCGTCGCCCGCCTCGATCCCCTCGCCGTCGCGCTCGGCGAGCACCCGCAACGCCTGCAGCTGATCAGCCGTCGCCCGTTCTGCCGCGAGGGCGGCTGCGGCCGGCTCGAGGAGCAGCCGCAGGTGGAAGATCTCCTGCACGTCCGCGAGCGTCAGCTCAGTCACCCGGTATCCCTGGCGGGGCAGGATCTCGACGAAGCCCTCGTGCGCAAGCAGCCGGAGTGCCTCGCGGATGGGTGTCTTGCTCATCGCCAGCCGTTCGGCGAGGCGGCCCTCGTTGAGGCTGGCACCCGGCGACAGCTGGCACGCGAGGATCTGCTCCTTCAGGACGTCGTACGCGCGCGCCGACGCGCTGTCGCCGGAGGCGCGAACGGTGCCGAGCTGGGTGGCCGGTGTACTCACCCGATTCTCCAGGGCTTGCCTTGACCCGCTGATATATCTATCATATGCTCATTCGCACATCTGACATCCACTGAGCGAACCAGCACTGCGAATCCAGCTGATGGGATCTTGCACGGCCCAGCGGCGTGTGACAAGGAGCCGCCCAAGGTGACCGGCACTCATCCCCACGACACCGCCCACGCTGACCACGACCACGGCTGCGGCCACGGCGAGGTTCACGACGGTCCTCTCGGTCCCCTGGGCCGGCTCAGGGCGGTGCTCGCGCCCCACAGTCACGACGCTGCCGACGCGGTCGACTCCGCCCTCGAGTCGAGCGCCAAGGGGATCCGGGCCGTGAAGATCTCGCTCGCGGCCCTCGCGTTGACGGCTTTCGCCCAGGTGGCCATCGTCGTCGTCACCGGCTCCGTGGCGCTCCTCGCCGACACGATCCACAACTTCTCCGACGCGCTCACCTCGGTTCCCCTGTGGATCGCGTTCATCCTCGGTCGTCGCGCGGCGAATCGCCGGTACACGTACGGCTACCGGAGAGCCGAGGATCTCGCCGGCCTCTTCATCGTCGGCATGATCGCGTTCTCAGCCGTCCTCGCCGGCTGGGAGTCGGTGAACCGGCTCATCCATCCGCAGGCGCTCCAGAACGTCGGCCTCGTCATGGTGGCGGGCGTGGTGGGATTCCTCGGAAACGAGCTGGTGGCGCTCTACCGGATCCGCGTCGGGAATGAGATCGGCTCGGCGGCCCTCGTCGCGGACGGATACCACGCGCGGACCGATGGGTTCACGTCGCTCGCGGTCGTGCTGGGGGCGATCGGCGTCGCCGCCGGGTTCCCGCAGGCAGATCCGCTGATCGGGCTGCTCATCACCATCGTCATCCTCTGGGTGCTCAAGAACGCGGCGTCGCAGGTTGCCGGGCGGCTCATGGACGCGGTGGATCCGGAGCTCGTGGATCGGGTCGAGCACCAGGCCCGCCATGTCGCCGGCGTCCAGGATGTCTCCGGCGTGCGAATCCGCTGGGTCGGACACCGCCTGGAGGCGAGCCTTCACGCGGTGGTCGACTGCGACGCCACCGTCGCCGCGGGCCACGAGATCGCCGAGGCCGTGCGGCACGACCTGCTCCACGAAGTCCGCGGCCTCGACGACGTGCTCGTCCACGTCGACCCGTGCGGGCACGATGGCCGCGACCACCACGCCGTGGCCCGGCACCATGCGTCGGACCCAGGCGCCCCGCCCCGCGATCTCGTCGGCGAGCGCGCGGTGCGATGATGGCGGTGCCCGAGCCGCGGGGCGCGACTCAGGCGCGGTGCTTGGCGAGGGGTATCGGCGCGAGGGCCCGCTCGTCGTCGACCACCTGGATCGGTAGACTCGACCGATCGAGCCAACCGGTCAGGAGGAACGCCAGGGCCGGTCCGTCCACCGTCGACGCGCACCTCGCCGCGCTCCCGGCCGGTCCGCGGATCAGCCGAGCGGTGGCGCGATCCGCGTCCCCCCGACCCCCGCGGCCGGGAGGTGGGGCAGGGACCCCGCGATCCCCGCGAGGAGCGTGGCCAGGACGGCGGCCGGCTTGAGCGACAGCGCCTCGCCCTCGGCGGCCCCCGCGGCCACGGCCTCGACGAGGGCGAGCGTCTCGCCGTCGAGGACGGCCCGGAAGCCCGGCGCGGCGTAGGCGACGCGCTCGCGGCCCGCCCCGTCCGTGCCCGCGCTCGCGAGCCGGTGGGTCGCGCCGTCGAACCGGCCCTCGATCACCCCGTCGCCGGCGAGGAGGAACGCGTTCGACTCCTGGGCCTCGAAGTCGGCCCGGTCAACGTAGAGCCGCGGCTTGTCGCGATATGGACGCCCGGCGGTCGGGCACGCGGTGACGCAGTTGCCGCACTCGTTGCAGAGGTCGGCGAGGACGGCGACCTGGGGGCCCTGGACGACGGCGAAGGGGGTCGAGCCGTCCTCGACGACGATGCCGCCGCGGACGACGAGCGCCGGCAGCTCGGCGCGGACGGGAGCCGCCTCGTACGTCTGGAGCGCGATGTTCGGGCAGACGCCGACGCAGAGACTGCACAACCGGTCGCAGTCGAGGCAGCGGGCCGCCTCGCGCGCCGCCTCCTCAGCGCTGTACCCGAGGACCGTCTCCTCGAAGCCGTCGCGCCGCTCGAGGCCGGTGACGCGGATCGGCACGCGGTACGCGCGCCGGGCGCGACGGACGACGAGCGCCTGGAGGTCGGGCGGGATCGGGATCGCGGGCGGTCGCGCCGCCGGCCCGCCGACCGTCGCTCCCCGGCCGACCCCGAGCGCCGCCGCGATGGCGGCCGCCGCCCGCTTGCCGTCGGCGGCGGCGCGGACGATCGACGCCGGGCCGTCGGCGGCGACGTCCCCGCCCGCGTACACCCCGCGGATCGAAGTCTCGCAGGTCACCGGGTCCACGGCGAGGTACCCGGCCGGCGTCAGCTCCGGCAGCACCGCGCCGAACAGGTCGAGCACCGGGTGCTGGCTGACGGCCACGACGAGCGTGTCGACGCCGATCTCGAACTCCGTGCCCGGGACGTCGTGGGGCACCTTCCGGCCGGCCGCGTCGCGGTCGTCGCGGTACGCGGTCCGCCGGCACGTCACACCCGCCAGCCGGCCCCCCTCCACGCGCAGCCCGACGGGCCGGGCCAGCTCGACGATCTCGATGCCCTCCGCGCGGACCGCATGGACCTCCTCGGGATCGGCTGGCATCTGGTCCACCGTGCGCCGGTAGAGGAGCGCGACGGACGACGCCCCCGAGCGGCGCGCGGTGCGCGCGCAGTCCATCGCCGTGTCGCCGGCCCCGACGACCGCCACCCGCGGCCCGATCCCGACCGGGCGGCCCTCCCGCTCCCGGTGGAGGAACGTCACGCCGTCGATCACGCCGGCGGCGTCCTCGCCGGGCAGGCCGAGCCGCTTCGCCTGCTGCGCCCCGACGGCGACGAAGACGGGGCCGTACCCGGCGGCCCGCAGGCCGTCGAGCGTGAGGTCGACACCGACCCGCTGGCCGTACCGGATCTCGACGCCGAGGCGCGCGAGCACCGCCAGGTCGGCGTCGACCTGTGCCCGTGGAAGGCGATACGCCGGGATCGCCCCGCCGACCATGCCGCCCGCATGGGGGCGCTCCTCGAAGACGGTGACCGCGACGCCGGCCCGGGCGAGCCACTCCGCGGCGGCGAGGCCGGCCGGCCCGGCGCCGACGATCGCCACTCGGGCGTCGGTCGCGCGCGGCACCGCACCCGTCGCGCCCGTCTGCTCGTGCTCCATGACGAAACGCTTCATCTGCCGGATCGCGAGCGGCTCGTCGAGGTGCGTGCGGACGCACGTCCCCTCGCAGAGGTGGTCGCAGACGCGGCCGAGGATCGCCGGCAGCGGGTTGTCGAGGCGGGTGATGCGGACGGCCTCGTCGAGGTCGCCGTCGCGCACCGCGCGCAGGTAGGCCGGGACCTGCTGGTCGACCGGGCACTCGTCGACGCACGGGGCCTCGACGCAGTCGAACAGGTCGAGGCGCCGGGTCGTCTTCGAGCGGTCGGTGCGGAACGCGTCCTTCCGGTACCGCCGGTCGTGGCGGACGCGGTCGGCGTAGCGGCGGAGGTTGAACCTCGCGCAGTCCGCGACCGAGGCGTTGCCCGCACCCGACGCGCCGCCCGCGGAGCCGAGGCCGGCGGCGCCGGCGAGCCCGCCGGCCGCGGCGGTCCGCCGGACGAAGTCGTCGATGGAGGCCGCGCCGACCGCGTCGAAGGCGGCGTCGACCTGCTCCGGGTACTGGAGGAGCCGGAGGTAGCCGCCGGTCTTCAGGAGGTCGGAGCAGACCGTGACCGTCCGCAGGCCGCCGGCGAGGAGGTCGGCGACGTTGAAGCAGTCGGCCCCGCCGGCGAACGAGATCGGGACCTCGTCGGCGAGCGCGTCGGCGAGCGCGTCGGCGAGGTTCACCGTGACTGGGTGGAGCGCCCGGCCGGACAGGTACATCGTCGCGTCGCGATCGAACACGCCGCGCCGGTTCTCGACCTCGAGCGTGTTCGAGAGCTTCAGGCCGAAGCCGACCCCCCGGGCGGCGGCCGCCGCCCGCAGCCGCCCGAACATCGGCACCGCGTCCTCCCAGCGGAGGTCGTGCCCGAAGGCCGCGTCGGGGATCCGCACGTCGGCGAAGCCGAGGTCGCCGTTCACGATCCCCCGCACCCGATCGGCGCCGAGGAGGGTCGGGTTGCACTTCACCGACGTGTGGAGCCCGCGCTCCTCGAGGAGGTAGAGCGAGATCCGCTCGATCTCGTCGGGCGGGCAGCCGTGCATCGTCGAGAGCGTGACGGTGTCGGAGATCCGGGCCGGGATCGCGACGTCCCGGACCGCGGGAAACCGCCGGGCCACGACGTCCACCCAGGCCGGCAGGAAGGCCGCCGCGTCGGTCATCGCGTCGAGGTACCACTGGACGTTCGGGCGGAGGATCCCCTCGAGGTTGTACCCGATGCTCATCGTGAAGAGGACGCCCGGCCGCTCCCCGGGGAAGCCGAGCCGTCGGTGGAGGGCGTGGATGAGGACCCAGGCGCGGAGGTACTCGTCGAACGACTCGTGGACCCGGAGCTCCTGGCTCCACTCGACGTTGTAGCCCTCGTCCTGCGCGTCGATGCAGGGCTTGTGGACCTCGAGCTCGTCGAGCGTCTGGACGGTCTTCAGCTCGATGACCCGGGCGCCGGCGAGCCACGCCGCGACGATGTTCTGGGCCATCTGCGTGTGCGGCCCGGCGGCGACCCCGAACGGGGTCTCCAGCTCGACCCCGTGCTGGCGGAGCCGCTGGCGGTGGTCCGGGCGAGGGGCGAAGAAGGCCGCCCGCGGGATGCCGAAGAGCGAGCCGCGCATCTCGAGCTCGGTCGCCGCCCAGTCGACGAGCTGCTCGAACGCGAGGGGGCGGAAGTGGTCGGACATGGGACGGGGTCCTCGTCTCGCTCGAGCGCCGCTCACAGCCGGGCGTGCAGGCGGGCGGCCTGCTCGCGCGCTTTCGCCCTCACCTCGGCGGCGTCGACCCGGGTCGGCCGGCCGTCGTCGAGGACGACCTCCCCGCCGACGGCGACGCGGAGCGGGCGGATGCCGGGCGTGAAGGCGACGTGCCAGGGGTCCATCGGCTCGTACGACCATGTGACCTCGTCGTCGCGCGTCTCCGGGACGAGGTCCCGGCCGGTCGCGAGCCAGCGCCACGCCGTGTCGGGGCCGCACGTGACGTCGACGGAGCGCTGGAGGACGTACGCGAGGCGGAACGCCTCGAGGACGTTGCCGCCGATCCCGTCGGTGCCGAGGGCGACGGGGTTCGCGAAGCGGGCCGGGTTCGCGTAGCCGACGGCGTTGTTGAGGTTCGACATCGGGTTGTGGAGGATCGTCCCCCGCAGGGCGTGGTCCGTCGGGAGGTGGACGCCGTGGGCGAGGAGCCAGTCGTCGCGGGCCAGGCCGGCCAGGCGGCGCGGGGCGTCGACGTCGCCGGGGCCCTCCGCGACGTGGACGTGGACGCCGACCCCGAGGTCGGCCGCCAGGCCGGCCGCCGCCTCGAGCGACGCGTCCGAGCAGGTGAACGCCGCGTGGATGCCGACGAGGCCGCGGCCCCCGGCGCGGATGAAGCGCTCGTTCTCGGCGAGACCGCGCCGGGCGCCGTCGGGCCCGTGGCGGTCGGTGATCCCGTAGGCGAGGAGCGAGCGGACGCCGACCTCGGCGCAGGCAGCGGCGATGACGTCGAGGCTCCCCTCGATCGCGTTGGGCGACTCGTGGTGGTCGACGATCGCCGTCGTCCCGCTCTCGAGCGCCTCGAGGGCGCCGAGCATCGCCGACCAGCGGATCATCTCGAGGTCGAGGGCGGCGTCGAGACGCCACCAGACCTGCTCGAGGATCTCCTGGAAGCTCGTGGCGACCTTCGGCGGCGCCGGCATCCCCCGGGCGAGCGCCGAGTAGAGGTGGTGGTGGGCGCACACGAGGCCCGGGGTGACCGCCGACATCACGACTTCCCTTCCGTCAGGCCGGCGGCCGAGGGGCCGGCCCCCTCGCCGCTGCCTGCCCGGACAGCCTCCACCCACGCGGCGGACGCGGCTGCGTCGCCCGCCCGTGGCAGGAGGTCCACCCGCGGGACGGCCGCCCGCGCCGCCGCGGAGTCGCGCATCGGGAGCGCCTTCCGCCAGCGACCGTCGAACGCGTGGAGGGCGCCCGCGACCGCGGCCGGGGTCGGGACGAGGACCGCCTCGCCGGCGCCCTTCGCGCCGTACGGCCCCTCCGGCTGTTGCTCCTCGACGAGGATGACGTCGACGGGCGGCATCGCCGCCGCCGGGAGGATCCCGAGCGACTTCAGGGTCCCGGTGCGGGGCTCGCCGCGATCCGTCACGAACGCCTCGGTGAGCGCGAGCCCGAGACCCATGTGGACGCCGCCCTCGACCTGGCCCTCGAGGAGCGTCGGGTTCATCGCCCGCCCGACGTCCTGGGCGGCGACGACCCGGGCCACCCGCCCCGATTCGTCGAGGATCACGACCTGCGTCGCCCAGCCGTACGCGAGGTGGGTCACCGGGTCGGCGATCGCCTCGCCGATCGGCGTCGTCCAGTCCACGACGTGCTCGCCCGTGAACTCCCGGCCGGCGAGGTCCTGGGGGAGCCCGCCGGGGCGGAGCGCGTCGAGCGCGGCCCGCAGCCGCCGCGCCGCCTCGGCCACGGCCCGGCCGCCGAGCGTCGTCGCGCGCGAGGCCGTCGTCTCCCCGGTGTCGAGCTCCCGCTCCGTGTCGACGAGGACGCGGACGGCGGAGGGGTCGACGCCGACCTCCTCGGCGACGATCTGGGCGAAGACCGTGTGGACGCCCTGGCCCATCTCCGTCCACGAGTGCCACAGCGTGAGCGTGCCGTCCGCCTCGGGCCGGAGGACCGCCCGGCCGCGCTCCATCATCCCGTTCCCGATCCCCACGTTCTTCGCGCCGCAGGCGATCCCCGCGAAGCGGGCTCCGCGGTGCGCCTCGCGGACGGCGAGGAGCGTCCGCTCCAGGCCGACGCCCGGCCCGAGGAGCTGGCCGGTGCCGAACCGGTCGCCGGTTCGGAGGGCGTTCCGCCAGCGGATCTCCCAGCCGTCGAGCCCGACCCGCGCGGCGAGGCGGTCGAGGCAGCCGTCGATCGCGAACGTCGCCTGCGGGACGCCGAAGCCGCGGAACGCGCCGGCCGGCGGGTTGTTCGTGTAGACCGCGCGGGCCTCGACGTCGACGTTGGGGACACGGTACGCGCCGCACGCATGGCCGGCGGCGCGCTCGAGGACCTTCGCCCCGACGCTCGCGTACGCGCCCGTGTCGCCGACGATCCGGGCCCGGACCGCGACGAGGTGCCCGTCCGCATCGGCGCCGACCTCGTAGTCGAGGGTCATCGCGTGGCGCTTCGGGTGGAGGCGGAGGCTCTCGCCGCGCGAGAGGGCGAGGAGGACCGGCCGCCCGGCGGCGTGGGCGAGGAGGGCGGCCTGGGCCTGGACGGAGAGGTCCTCCTTGCCGCCGAAGGCCCCCCCGGTCGCGACCTGGGTCACGCGCACGGCTGCCTCCGGGAGGCCGAGGACGTCCGCCACCTGGCGGCGGTCGTCCCAGGCACCCTGACCCTGCGAGAACAGGTGGACGGCGGGCTCCACCGCCGCGTGCCCCGCCGGATCGGGCGCCGCCGTCGCGCCCCCCGGCACTGCAAGGCACGCCTCAGGCTCCAGGAAGGCGTGCTCGACGGCACTCGTCGTGAACCGCTCGCGGACGACGTGGGCAGCCGCGGCGAGGGCGGCCGCCGCGTCGCCCCGCCGGACGACGGAGGTCGAGAGGAGGTTGCCGCCCTCGTGGATCGCCGGCGCGCCCGGCTCGAGGGCGGCGAACGGGTCCGCGACCGGCTCGAGGACCTCGTACTCGACGTCGACGAGCGCCGCCGCCGCCCGGGCCTGCCGCCGGGTCGTCGCGGCGACGGCGGCGAGGACGTCGCCGACGAAGCGGGTCGTCTCGCCCGCGGCGACGAGCACCGGCCAGTCGCGCGTGATGAGGCCGACGATCCGGTCCCCGGGGACCTCCGCGGCGGTCACGACGGCCACGACGCCCGGCGCGGCGAGGGCGCGTGTCGCGTCGACGCGGCGAACGACGGCCCGCGGGTGGTCGCTGAAGCGCAGCGCGCCGTGGAGCATCCCGGGCACGATGAGGTCGGCGACGAACGGCTGCTCGCCGAGGGCCATCGGGCGGGCCCCGATCCGGTCGGCCCGCGCCCCGACGCCGCCCGTCCGGGGCCCCGCGGGCGGCGCCGCGATCGCGCCCCCGCGCGCGACCGCGGGCGACTCCACCCGCCGGGCCGCCGCGACCTCCTCGATCGCGTCGAGGACCTTCACGTAGCCCGTGCAGCGGCAGAGGTTCCCGGCGAGCGCGTGGGCGATCTCCTCGCGGGTGGGGGAGGCCTCGCGGCGGAGGAGCCCCTCGGCCTTCATGACGATGCCCGGCGAGCAGAACCCGCACTGGCTCGCCCCGCGCGCGGCGAACGCGTCGGCCCAGGCCGACCGGACGTCGGCCGGGAGGCCCTCGAGCGTCGTGACCTCGCGCCCGGCGCAGCGGTCCGCGTCGCGCGCGCACGAGACGACCGGGCGCCCGTCGACGAGGACGGTGCAGGCCCCGCAGGTCCCCTCCGGGGCGCAGCCGTCCTTCATCGAGCGCAGGCCGAACGCCTCCCGGAGGACCTCCAGGAGGGTCGTCCCGGGCTCGACCTCGATCGAGACCCGCCCGCCGTTCAGGATGAAGTCCATCGTGCGACCCCGGACCCGTGGTCGGGGACCAACTGGCCCTTCCGACGCGCCATCGCGTGCCCGAATCTTGGCGGCGCAGCCCCGCCGAGGGGCGTGCCGTCCGGCCCGAACTCAGCGCCCGGGCCGGATCATGATGCGCGCATCGCCCGGGCCCGGGCGGCCCAGGCTGGAGGAGCCACGGCATGACGGCATCTCCGGGCGTCGAGCCCGCCGACCGGACGGCGTACGAGCGGACGGTCCGCCGGTTCCGCGAGGTCGGCGTCGTCCTGCCGACGTTCGCCCAGCTCGCCGACCCGTCGACGATCCCGGACGCGACGCGGGCCGCGCTCGCCGGCGTCGACCCCGACGCGCCGGACCCCCGGAACCTCTTCCGCGTCCACTGGCACGGGGCCGCCGATCGGCGAGGGACGGTGGGGGTGCCGGGCCACGTCGTCCTGCCGCCGGCCTTCACGGGCGTCGAGGCGCCGATCGTCGTCGCCCTCGGCGACCGCTTCCCGATGATCGCCGCCCACAAGGTCCTCGCCGCGTACGCCTGCCTCGTCCCGCGCCTCGTCACCGGGGAGCTCGACCCGACGACCCAGCGCGCCGTCTGGCCCTCGACCGGGAACTACTGCCGGGGCGGGGTCGCGATCTCGCGGATCCTCGGCTGCCGCGGCGTCGCCGTCCTCCCCGAGGGGATGAGCCGGGAGCGCTTCGCGTGGCTCGAGCGCTGGGTCGTCGAGCCGGAGGACGTCATCCGGACGCCGGGCACGGAGAGCAACGTCAAGGAGATCTACGACGCCTGCGCGGTCCTCGCCCGCGACCCGGCGAACGTCATCCTCAACCAGTTCTCCGAGTACGGGAACCACCTCGTCCACTGGGCGGTCACCGGCCCCGCCCTCGAGCGCGTCGTGGAGGCGCTCGCCGCGGCATCGCCCGGGCTCCGGGCGGCGGCGTTCGTGTCCGCGACCGGCTCCGCCGGGACGATCGGCGCGGGCGACTGGCTGAAGGACCGCCATGGCACGAAGGTCGTCGCGGTCGAGGCGCTGGAGTGCCCGACGATGCTCCGCAACGGGTTCGGCGAGCACAACATCCAGGGGATCGGCGACAAGCACATCCCGCTCATCCACAACGTGATGAACACCGACCTCGTCGTCGACGTCTCCGACCGGGCCACGGACCGGCTCCTCGTCCTCCTCAACACGGACGCCGGCCGGGCGCACCTCGCGGCGCGCGGGGTGCCGGACGACGTCGTGGCGGCGTTCGCCTCGTTCGGGATCTCCTCGATCGGCAACGTCGTCGCCGCGGTCAAGACGGCGAAGCAGCTCCGGCTCGGACCGGCGGACGCGATCGTCACCGTCGCCACCGACGGCGCCGCGATGTACCGCACCGAGGTCGACAAGATCCTCGCCCGCGACTTCCCCGGCGGGTTCGGGGCCCGCGAGGCGGCCGAGACGTTCGGGCGCTTCCTCCTCGGCGCGGGCACCGACGACCTCCTCGAGCTCACCCCGGGCGAGCGAGAGCGGATCTTCAACCTCGGCTACTACACGTGGGTCGAGCAGCAGGGCGTCTCGATCGAGGACTTCGTCGCCCGGCGCGAGCAGGGGTTCTGGCGCGGCCTCCGGGAGCGCGTGCCGGCATGGGACGCGGCGATCGCGGAGATGAACGCGCGCGCCGGCGTGAGGGTCGGCGCTTGACCGGCACCGGCTCCGCGGCCGCGCCCGCGACCGGCCTCGCCTGCGCCGGCTGCGGGCACCGCGTCCCCGACGACGCCCCGCTGGCGTTCGCCTGCCCGGCCGCCCGGCCGGGCGACGACGTCGACCACGTGCTCGTCCGGCTCCTCGACCCTGCGGTCGCGCGGCGCCCGCCGGACCCCGCCGCCGCGAACCCGTTCGCCCGCTGGCGGCACCGCTTCCACGCCTACCATCGCGCCCGCGCGCTCGGATGGAGCGACGCCCGCTACCTCCGCCTCGTCGACCGCCTCGACGCCCGGCTCGTCCGCGTCGGCGACCGCCCGTTCCGCGTCACCCCGTTCCGGCGGGCCGACGCGCTCTCCGACGCGCTCGGCTTCACGGCCGCGGGCGGGGTCTGGGTGAAGGACGAGACCGGCAACGTCTCGGGCTCCCACAAGGCGCGCCATCTCGCGGGGACCCTCCTCGAGATCGAGGTCGAGGAGGCCCGGACGGGCCGGCGCGGCGGGCGCGGGCGGCCGGCCCTTGCGATCGCGTCGTGCGGGAACGCCGCTCTCGCCGCGGCCGTCGTGGCGCGGGCGGCGGAGCGGCGCCTCGATGTCTTCATCCCGACGGACGCCGATCCGGTCGTCGTGGACCGGCTCCAGGCCCTCGGCGCGAACCTCGCCGTCTGCGAGCGCGAGCCGGGCGTCGCCGGCGACCCGACGTACCACGCGCTCCTCCGGGCGATCCGCGGCGGCGCGATCCCCTTCACGTGCCAGGGGAACCTCAACGGGCTCGCGATCGAGGGCGGGGCGACGCTCGGCTGGGAGCTCGCGGCGGCGATCGGCGCCCCCGGCGGGCCGGCGCGCCTCGACCGCGTCGTCGTCCAGGTCGGGGGCGGCGCGCTCCTCTCCTCGGTGGCGGCGGGGCTCGCGGAGGGCGCCGGTGGCGACGGAGCCGCCCCGGGCACCCCGCTTCCGCGGATCCACGCCGTCCAGCCGGCGTCCGTCCACCCGCTCGCCCGCGCCTTCGAGCGCGTCCGGGCGCGCGTGGCCGCCGGGGAGCCGCTCGCCGACGCCCTCGCGGACGCGGCGCGGCACCGCTCGGCGTACATGTGGCCGTGGGAGGCGGAGCCCCACAGCGTCGCCCACGGGATCATCGACGACGAGACGTACGACTGGCGGGCCTGCCTCGAGGCGCTCCTCGCGTCCGGCGGCGGCCCCCTCGTCGTCGCGGAGGCGACCCTCGGGGAGGCGAACGCCCTCGCCCGCTCGACGACCGGGATCGACGTCGACCCGACCGGGAGCTCGGGCCTCGCCGGCCTCCTCGACCTCGTCCGCGCCCGTGCGGTCCGGCCCGACGAGACCATCGCCCTCCTCTTCACCGGCGCCGTCCGGCGCCCGCCGACGCCGGCGCCCGGCGATCACCTCGTCCAGCGTGCGGCGCACCCGCGCCCGCACTCCCCGTTCGCCGACAGCGGAGGTCACTGATGCGGAGCTTCCTGGGCAGGGACATCCTGTCCCTCAAGGACTTCAGCCGGGACGAGTTCTTCCGGGTCTTCCAGGTCGCCGACGACCTGCGGCCGTTCGCGCGCGACCGGCGGAACACGGACCTCCTGAAGGACAAGACGCTCCTGACCGCGTTCTACCAGCCGAGCACGCGAACCCGGCTCTCCCACGAGGCCGCGATGCACCGCCTGGGCGGGCACGTGCTGGGCTTCTCCGACTCGAAGATGACGCGGGCCGGCGACTTCTACCAGGAGTCGATCAAGGACACGTTCCACATGCTGGAGTACTACGCGGACGTCATCGCGATCCGCCACTTCCAGCAGGGCGCGCCGCACGAGGCGGCGCGGTGGTCGTCCGTGCCGATCATCAACTGCGGCGACGGCTGGGGCGAGCACCCGACGCAGGTCCTCACCGACCTCTACACGATCCTCCTCGAGAAGGGCACCCTCGACGGCCTGACGTACGTCCTCGTCGGCGACATGCGGATGCGGACGATGCACTCGATCCTCTACGCGCTGAGCCAGTTCGACGCCAAGGCGTTCGTCGTCGGGCCGCCGGAGATGAGCCTCCTCCCGGAGTTCAAGGCCGAGATCGACGCGCTCAACGTCGACTACGAGGAGGCCGCCGACGTCCGCGACGTCATCGGCGCGGCCGACGTCATCTACATGGAGCCGGTCGTCCAGGCGGACTACACCGCGTCGCGCGTCGAGCGCGGCGACAAGGTCGGCCTCACGCCGCCGGAGTACTGCGTCACCCGCGAGCTCCTCCGCGACAAGGCGAAGCGCAGCTCGATCATCCTCCACTCCCTGCCCCGGATGGATGAGCTCCTGCCCGACGTCGACGCCACCCGCCACCAGCGCTACTGGGCCGAGGCGTTCAACGGCGTCGCCCTCAAGATGTCCCTCCTCGCGCTCATCCTCGGCGCGACCGAGTAGGGGGCGGCGATGCAGACGGGCCTGCGGGGCCGCGACCTCATCAGCCTCCAGGAGTGGACGAAGGAGGAGATCGACTCCGTCCTCGAGGTCGCCGCCCAGCTCAAGCGCGAGCGCGCGCTCGGGATCCCCCACCCGCTCCTCCGGGACCGGGTCCTGGCGATGCTCTTCTTCTTCTCCTCGACCCGGACCCGCGCCTCGTTCGAGGCCGGGATGGCCCAGCTCGGCGGCCACGCCCAGTTCATCGAGAGCCGGACGACCCAGATCGCCCACGGCGACACCGCGAAGGAGATCGGCGAGATCCTCGGCCGGTACAACGACGGGATCGCCATCCGCAACGTCGACTGGGGCGTCGGGAACCGCTACATCCGGGACGTCGCGGCGGCGAGCCGGGTGCCGGTCCTCAACATGCAGTGCGACCTCTTCCACCCCCACCAGTCGCTCGCTGACCTCCTCACGATCTTCGAGAAGAAGGGCGACCCGCGCGGGCGGACGATCGCGATCAGCTGGGCGTACGCGGCGAGCTACCAGAAGCCGATCAGCGTCCCCGTCGACCTCTCGCTCCTCGCGACGCGCTACGGGATGAACGTCCGGCTCGTCCACCCGCCGGAGTTCCGGCTCCCCGGCGAGATCGTCGACCAGGCCGCCGAGAATGCGCGCCGCTCGGGCGGCAGCTTCGAGCTCCGGGACGACTTCGACGCCGGGATGGCCGGGGCCGACGTGGTCTACGCGAAGAGCTGGGGCGCGCTCCTGACGGCGAAGGACGAGACCGAGGGCGCCGAGATCGCCAGGAAGTACACCGACTGGATCGCCGACGAGCGACGGATCGGCCTCGCCGCGGCCGACGCGATCTACATGCACCCGCTTCCCGCCGACCGGGGGATCGAGGTCGCGGACGCCGTCATCGACGGCCCGCACTCGGTCGTCTACGACGAGGCGGAGAACCGGCTCCACGCGCAGAAGGCGGTCATGGCCCTCACGATGCGCTGAGCGCGTCGCGGAGGGCGAAGACGCGGCCGGTCTTCAGGTCGAGGTCCTCGAGCTCGGTCGTCGTGCGGACGGCGTACGCGGCGAGCTCGACGAGTCCGCCGGTCGGCAGGTGCCGCCGGCCGGGGTCGCCGACGAGGACCTCGCTGCCGCGCGCCCGGGCCCGCCGGAGCCACGGCAGGACGCGCCCGGCGAGCCTGGCGTCGTACCAGCAGTCGCCGGCGAGGACGACGTCGACGTCCGGCGGCTCCTCGTCGAGGAGGTCGCGGCCGATGACCGCCACCCGGCAGGCGTTCGCGCGCGCGTTGAGGGCGATCGCGGCGACCGCGAAGGGGTCGATGTCGACGGCGGTCACCCCGGCGGCTCCGGCTCGGGCGGCCGCGATCGCGCAGAGGCCGGAACCGGACCCGAGGTCGAGGACCCGCCGGCCGCCGACGGCCTCTGCGTGCTCGCGGAGCCACCGCCCGATCGCGAGCCCGCCGCCCCACGCGAAGGCCCAGTACGGGAGCGGCGCGTCGGGATCCCCCGTCTCGACCTGGGCGGCGCGCCAGAGGGCCAGGACCTCGTCGGCGAGGTGGAGGCGGACCTCCTCGAGGCCCGGCACGGGACGGAGCCGCGTATGGCGCAGGACGAAGGCGCGGGACGAGGCGGGCACCGCCCGACTCTACGCCGCGGCGGAGCGGCCCGGGCTCAGCCCCGGGCGGCCGGCGCCCGCCGCGCGTCGAGCGCGCCGGCGGCCCCGCCGGCGAGGAGCCCGAGCGCGAGCCCGGTGAGGTTGTCGAAGACGTCGGCGCTCTGGCACGCGCGGTGGAGCGGCGTGGCGACGGCCTGGGCCACCTCGATCGCGAGCGGGAGGGCCGCTGCGGCGGCGACGAGGCCGACCTTCGGCCGCGAGCGCGGCAGGAGCCCGAGCGCCAGCCCGAGGGGCACGAGGAGGAGGATGTTGAGGCTCACCTCGTTGACGGACGTGAGCCGGCGCCACGGCGCGAGCCCGATCCGCGAGAGGTCGCAGGCCAGTCCCCCGCGCGCGGGGTCGTCGGCGCCGGGGACCGGGGTGAGGGTCGCCGCGAGGATGAGCCCGACGCTCGCGACGATCGCCCAGGCGACGATCGGGTGGGCCCCCAGCGCACGTCCGAGCGGCCGGCTCGCGAGGAGGCCGACGAGCGCTGCGAGCACGAGGCCCGGGAGCGAGAACGGCACGGAGTAGATCGTGACGGCCAGCGGAGCCACCTCGAGGGCGCGGTCCGGTCCGCGGTCGGGCCCGGGGCCCGAACGATACCGCGCCGGGTTCGTCAGGACGCGAGGACGGCCTCGTCGAGGTCCGACATCGACTCCAGGAGCTCGAGGTCGACCGGGGACGCGACCGGCCGGTCGCCTGTGCGGCCGAGCAGGTACCCCTGGGCGGCGCCGATGCCGAGCCGCCGGAGCGCGACGAGCTGCTCCGGGGTCTCCACGCCCTCGGCGACGACGACCGCGCCCGACCGGCTGGCCATCTCGCGGAGACCGCGGACGACCGCCAGCGACGACTCCTCGAGCACGCCGCGCTGGACGAGGGAGAGGTCGATCTTCACGACGTCGAACCGGATCTCGCTCAGGAGCCGGAGCCCGGCGTTGCCGGCCCCGACGTCGTCCGCGGCGAGCCGGAAGCCGGCGGCGCGGACGCGCGCCAGGTTCGCCTTCAGCCGCGCCAAGTCCTCGATCGCCTCGCGCTCGGTGAGCTCCACGACGACCTGCCCCGGTTCGATGCCCGACCGCCGCAGGATGCCGACGAGCTCGCCGACGTGGAACTGCTCGGTCTCGAGCGTCCGCGGGGACATGTTGAGGCTCAGGTACTGGTCCGCGGGAAGTCGGCCGGCGTGGGACACGATCGTCTCGAGCGCCGCCATGTCGAGCTCGACGATCCGGTCCGCCACCTCGGCCGCCGTGAAGAGCGCCGTGGCATTCGCGAACCCCGAGTCGGGGATCGGGCGGACCAGGCCCTCGAACCCGACCGGGTACCCGCTCACGAGCGAGACGATCGGCTGGTAGACGGGTCGGAGGGCCCGCCGCGACGCCACCCGGGCCACGGCCGCGGCGAGCGCCTCCGCGGAGCGCTCGTCCCCCTCCGACCCGTGGCGCGCCGGGTCGAAGACCTGGATGTCCGTCCGCCCGTGGCGCTTCGCCCAGTAGAGCGCGGCGTCCGCGTGGCGCACGAGCCGGGTGCCGTCCGGGCTGAGGACCGGGCAGGTCGAGATGCCCGCCGAGAACGAGAAGCGGGGTAGGTCGCGAAGGACGGGATGGCCGCCGGTCGCGCTCGCGAGGAGCCGCCGGACGATGCCGAAGGCGGCCTCGGCGCTCGTCTCGGGAAGGAGGAGCGCGAACTCGTCGCCCCCGACCCGGAACGAGCGGTCCGCCGTCCGGAGCGTCGCCCGGATGAGCCGGCCGACGCTCGCGAGGAGCTGGTCGCCGGCGGCGTGCCCGTCCGTGTCGTTCAGCTTCTTCAGGTCGTCGACGTCGATGATCGCGAGCGAGAGCGGTCGCCCCTCGCGGGACGCGGCGCCGACCTGGCGGGCGAGCTCCTCCTGGAACGCCCGGTGGTTCCCGAGGCCCGTGAGCGTGTCCATCCGCGCGTCGAGCCGCGCCTCGTCGTACGCCCGCCGCGCCGCGTCGAGGTCGCCCTCGAGGGTCACCACGCTCGCGACGACGCGGCGGGTCGTCCGCCGGGCGACGAGCGCCGCCACGCCGGCGACGAGCGCGAGGGCGACGGGCAGCGCCGCGCCCCCGAGCAGGACGCCGGACCCGAGGACGGCGACGGCGACCGCCCCGATCGTGCCGAACCCGTGCGCGAGCGACCGCCGGACGTCGAGGGTGACGCCGGCTGCGTCGATCGCATCGACCGCGACGGCGGGGGGCCTGTGGCGGCCCGGCTGCGGTTCCATGCCGCCGACCATTGAAGCCGAACCGGTCGCGGGCCACCCCCCACCCGGAAGTACTGGACGCGACGGCGGCGATCCGCCGGCGACCTACCCGACGAGCATGTCCGCCTGGGAGGCGAGCGCCACGAGCCGCGCGTACCCCGGCTTGATCTGCTCGTTGATGACCCGCAGCCGCTGGTCGAACGAGCAGAACGCGCTCTTCATCGCGTTGAGGCTGAGCCACTGCATCTCGGCGAGGTCGAGCCCGAACACCCGGGCGAGCGCCTCGAACTCGGACGAGAGCGTCACCCCGCTCATGAGGCGATTGTCGGTGTTCACCGTGACCCGGAACCGGAGGCGCCGGAGGAGGTCGATGGGGTGCTCCTCGAGCGAGGCGACCGCGCCGCTGTGGACGTTCGACGTGGGGCACATCTCGAGGGGAATCCGCCGGTCGCGGACGTACGCGGCGAGGCGCCCGAGGGCGACCCGGCCGTCGGGCGCGACCTCGATGTCGTCGACGATCCGGACGCCGTGGCCGAGGCGCTCGGCGCCGCACCACTGGAGCGCCTCCCAGATCGACGGCAGGCCGAAGGCCTCGCCGGCGTGGATCGTGAAGTGGAAGTTCTCGCGGGCGATGAGGTGGAAGGCGTCGAGGTGGCGCGTCGGCGGGTAGCCCTTCTCGGCGCCGGCGATGTCGAACCCGACGACGCCCTCGTCGCGGAACCGGACGGCGAGCTCCGCGATCTCGAGCGAGCGCGCCGCCGTCCGCATCGCCGTGACGAGGGTGCGCACGGTGATCGGGCGACCCTCGCTGCCGCGGCGGAAGCCGGCGAGGACCGCGCGCACGACCTCGTCGAGCTCCATGCCCCGCTCGAGGTGGAGCTCCGGCGCGAAGCGGACCTCCGCGTACACGATGCCGTCGTCGGCGAGGTCCGCGGCGCACTCCGCGGCGACGCGCTCGAGCGCCTCGGGCGTCTGCATGACGGCGACGGTGTGGGCGAAGCCCTCGAGGTAGAGGACGAGGCTCTTCCGGTCGGCGCCCCGCCGGAACCACGCCCCGAGCTCGTCCGGGTCGGTCGTCGGGAGGCCGCCGTAGCCCGTGTCGCGGGCGAGCTCGATGACCGTCCGGGGGCGGAGGCCGCCGTCGAGGTGGTCGTGGAGGAGGACCTTCGGGGCGGCGCGGATCGTGGGCAGGTCGAGGCCTCCGCGCCGGCTCGTCTCGTTCATTCCCGGGACCTCCGCTGCTCCCGTGCCACCCGTTCGGAAGCGTACACCGGACGTCGGGCCGTCCGGAGAGCTGCCGGGACGGGTCGCCGCTAGACTTGCGCCACGGGCGCCTTGCGCCCGCCCGTCGTGCCGCGACGCGCGCCGGGCCCCGCCAGAGCCCCCCCGTCCGCGAACGAGGAGGACGCCGGTGCTGCCAGCCTCGCGGCCGGCCCGGATGACGACGCCGATCGTGCGCGCCGCCGCGCTCGTCGTCGTCGCCGCGCTCGTCGTCGCCGGGTGCGGCGCCGCGGCTACGCCCGCCCCGAGCGGCCCGACCGCGCTCGCGCCGGGCACGTACAGCTCGCGGTCGTTCCAGCCGGCCGTGACGTTCACCCTGCCCGCGGGGTGGTGGAACCCGGCGGACTCCGCGACGTATCTCGCCCTCCAGCCGGTCGCCTCGGACCTCGCCGGGATCCACCTCTTCCGCGACCCGCAGCCCGCGTCGCAGGACCCGTCCTGCCCGACGACCGCGGAGCCGAACGTCGGAGCCACCTCGGTCGCGCTCGCGACGTGGATCCGCGGACTGCCCGGGCTGAGCGTGGGGGGCCCGCTCCTCGTGACCGTCGGCGGCCTCCAGGGCGTCCGGCTCGAGGTCTCGATCGCGAAGGACTGGACGGCGTCGTGCCCGTTCGCGAATGGGCTGCCGACAGTCCCGCTCTTCGTCGGCGCCGACGGCCAGCTTCGCTGGGTGGCCGCCGGCAGCGAGCGCCTCCGCCTCGACCTCCTCGACGTCCCCGGCGGGGGGACGGTCGTCGTCGACGTGGACGCCTTCGACGGGGCGCTCTGGGACCAGCTCCAGGCCGACGCCGCCCCGATCGTCGCGAGCCTCCACTTCGCGGCGCCCTGACGCCGGCCCGGCGGCCGGCCGACCGGCTCCGCCCTACAGGCCGGTCTCGAAGAGCCGGACGTCGAGCGGCGAGATGACGTGCCCGTCGCCGCGCGTGACGGCGAGCGCCTCGCGGGCGCCGAGCGCGTCGAGGTCCGCCGGGAAGCGGCGGACCATGTCGAGCACGACCTGCTGGATCCGGGCCGCGTTCCGCTCGAAGACCTCGAGGACGCTGAGGGCGTCGACCGCCTCCGTCCCCTCGAGGACGCCGGCATCGTAGTCGGTGATGAGGCTGATGTTGACGACGGCCATCCCGAGCTCGCGGCAGAGGAACGCCTCCGGGTACTGCGTCATGTTGATGACTTCCCACCCGGCGTCGGAGAACCATCGCGACTCGGCCTTCGTCGAGAACCGCGGCCCCTGGATGACGACGACCGTGCCCCGCTCGTGGACGGGGATCCCGTGCTCGCGGATGACGTCGATCGCGACCTGCCGGAGCACCGGGTCGTACGTCTCGGCGGAGCTGAGGTGGCTGACGATCGGGCCGTCGAAGAACGTGTCGGCCCGGCCGCTCGTCCGGTCCACGAACTGGTCGCAGACGACGAAGTCGCCGGGCGCGACGTCGCGCCGGAGTGACCCCGCGGCGCAGGGGCTGATCACGGCCTTCACGCCGAGGGCGCGCATCGCCCACACGTTCGCCCGGTAGTTGATCCGGTGAGGCGGGATCGTGTGGCGCCGACCGTGGCGCGGCAGGAACGCGACGCGCCGCCCGTCCACCTCGGCGAGGAAGATGCTGTCCGACGGGGCGCCGTACGGCGTGTCGACCTTGACCTCCCGGACCTCGTCCAGGAGCGAGTAGAAGCCCGAGCCGCCGAAGACGCCGATCTCCGCCGAGTGACCCATGGCGTGCCTCCTGGTGCTGGCCCGACGGCCGAGCCGCTGACGGGCCGACCTCCCGCGGTGAGCCTACCGCCCCTCGCCGAATCCCGCGACGGCGCGCCGCCCGCGCGGGCGGCCTCCGGCCCCCGGACGCGATGGAGGGGCGCCGTGGCGCCCCTCCATCAACCGTGAGCGACGACGCGGGTCGTCGAGGGCGGCGTCAGCTCCCGGGCGCTGCCTTCCCGGCGCGGCAGGACACCAGGCCGGTGGCGGTGAAGGCATAGCTGGGGCCGGCCATCGTGCCGCTGAGGGTCGCCGGGCCCGGGGTCGCCGAGCTCAGCGACCCGCTGAACGTGAAGACGTAGTCGGGCGGCGGCACGATCGTGCGGGTGAACGTGAGGTTCACCGCCGTCCCGTCGACCGTCCCGGCGGTCACGGCGTTGTGGAGCTTCGTCGCCGGGTCGGCGACGGTGTACTCGTCCCACGCCCCGCCGAGCACCGCCTTCGTCGCGGGGTTCCAGCGGATCGTGATCGGGCCGGTGGCGAAGAGCGCGCCGACCGTGGCCGGCGGCAGCGGTGCCGAGAAGTACTGGGACGTCGTCGCGGCGAACGTGCAGACCGGGACCTTCGCGGCCTTCTTCGGCACGCACGGCTTGTCCTTCGTGACGATGAAGTCGCCGTGCGCCTCGTGGGCCTTCCACGCCGACCTGCTGATCGTGATCGCGCGCGGGTTCACGCCGTTCGGGCTGTGGCAGACGGTGATCTTGCCCGCCTGGGCGGCGCTGCGGCCGCCGCCGTTCGGGGCGGCCATCGCGCTCGATGGCACGAGGACGAGGAGGAGCGCGAGGACGGCAACGATGCCGAAGGTTCGTCTCATGGGTTCCACCCCCAGGGTGCGAATCGCCCGGCGACCGGGCGGCCGCCGACAGTCCTGACGTGTCTGGTAACGATGGAATCGACGCGCCGTTCGGGCCGCCGCCGGACGAGCCGCGCGACGGATGGGTGGCCGGCGCGCGCGCCGTTCGTCCTACGCGCGGAACGTCCCCGTCAGGGTCACGGTCGCGCGGATCGTCGCCCCGCGGAGCGCGGCGCGGACCGCGCCCCCGGCGGGGTGGCCGGGGAGGGCGAGCGGTGCGGCGAGGGCGTAGAGCGTGAACCGGTAGCGATGGGTCCCCGAGGGCGGGCACGGCCCTCCGTACCCGATCCGCCCGAAGTCGTTCCGTCCCTGCTGCGGCGGGTCGGCGGTCGGCGCGACGGCCCTCGGCAGCTCGCCGTCGGTGGCAGGCAGGTCGAGGACCGTCCAGTGGACCCAGTCGCGCCCGTCCGGGTCGTCGACGAGGAGGACGAGGGCGGCCGCCTCCGGCGGGACGCCGCGCCAGGCGAGCGCGGGCGACACGTCCCGACCCCTGCAGGTGAACTCGGTCGGGATCGGGCTCCCGTCGGCGAAGGCCGGCGAGGTGAGGGTGAGCGCGGTGGGCTGCGGGGTGGGCGTGGCCATGGCTCCGATCTCCGGGCTGGAAGGAGGGCCTGCGCCGGCGGGCGACGCGGACGGCGCGGCGACCGACGGGGACGCCGCTGCCGGGTCTGGCGTGGCCGAGCCGGCCGACGGCGCGCACGAGGCGAGGACGGCCGCCTGGATCGCGACGACGGCCGCGACGA
The DNA here is from genome assembly GCA_021802585.1 of Chloroflexota bacterium. GTDB lineage: Bacteria > Chloroflexota > Limnocylindria > Limnocylindrales > CSP1-4 > CTSoil-043. Next base: position 3,284 of record JAJZRQ010000017.1, on the reverse strand, counting down.
CCACCGCCCGCCCCAGGTCCCGCGGCGCTCCCGCCTCACGCATGTGGCTCCGAGCATGCACCCCGCACTGCGGCACCGCAACCGCTGCCCGCCCGCTCGGCGGGACCCGGAGGGCGCGGTCGCCGAGAGAGTCGGCGGTGAAGTACCGGATGCTCATGTATGCCCGCGACGGGGCGTGGCGCCACTGGGTCTGCGCGATCGACGCGAGCCGGAAGGTGGTCAGCCTCCGCTTCCTCTGCGGCGTCCGCCTCACCGCCCCGCCGGGCACCCTCCGCCCGGGCTCGACGACGATGGGAACGCTCGACCTCGCATCGCTCGACCAGGTCGAGCCCGGGCTCGTCGCCGACCTCGTCCGGCAGGCCGTCGCCCTCCTCGACGAGCTCGGGATCGCGGGGTCCCGCCGAGGGCGGTAGCGGAGGGGCGCCGGCTGCGCCGGCGCCTTGACACCGCCGGCGACAGGACTACCCTCTGGCGGCCGCGGCGCCGCGCGTCGATCGACGCCTCGCGACAGCAGGGGGTCTTCGCCATGAGCAAGTACCTCGTCATCGGCAGCTACACCGCGGAGGGTGCCCGCGGGCTCCTCGCCGAAGGTGGGACAGGCCGCCGGGCCGCGACGGAGCAGCTGGTCGCCTCGCTCGGCGGCACCGTCGAGGCGTACTACTTCGGCTTCGGCGGCGACGACTTCTACCTCATCGTCGACCTCCCGGGGCACGCCCAGATGGCCGCCGGCTCCCTCACCGCCGCGGCGTCCGGCGCGATTCGCGCGCGGACCGTCGTCCTCCTCACCCCCGAGGAGATCGACGCCGCCGCGAAGCTCACGCCGCGCTACCGCGCTCCCGGCGCCTGAGGCCCTCGGACACTCGGGCGGCGGCGCCGCCCGGAGCCGTCGCCGCCCGGGGCCCGGCTTCGGGCGGAACGGCACTTCTCGAGCGGTGCCGGCCACCTAGCCTCTCCGGCAGCGGCCGGCGGCCCGGACCCGCCCGCGGGCCGCCCGATCGTCGTCCGGCGCGCCCGCCGTGCGACCTCGCGCGGGTCGGAGGGCAGCGTGGGCGCCGTGGATCACGCCATCGACGACTTCCTCGCCCAGCGGCGGATCGCCGTCGCGGGCGTCTCGCGGACGCCCCAGGGTCACGGCGGCAACGTCGTCTACCAGCGCCTTCGGGCGCGCGGCTACGAGGTCTTCGCCGTCAACCCGGCGGCGGACACCGTCGAGGGCGACCCGTGCTACCGCGACCTGCGGTCGATCCCCGGGGGCGTGGACGCCGTCGTCATCGCGACCCCGGCGAGCGCGGCGGAATCGGTCGTCCGCGAGTGCCGCGAGCTCGGGATCACCCGCGTCTGGATGCACCAGGCGTTCGGCGCCGGCAGTGTCTCGAAGGAGGCCCACGAGCTGTGCCGGGCGAGCGGCATCGCCTCGATCGCCGGCGGCTGCCCGCTCATGTACGGCCCCACCTCGGACGGCGGGCACCGATTCATGCGGGTGATCCTCGGTCTCTTCGGCCGCCTCCCGAAGGAGGCGTGACCCCGGGGGCCGACGGTCCTGCGCGACGACCCGCGCCCGCGCCCCGACTGGGGCGGCCGGCGCCCTCGACACCGTCGCTCCGGTCCTTGACAACGCATAAGCTGATGCTTATCATTCGGCCGCATGAACCACGAGCAGGCCGTCTTCCGGGCCCTCGCAGACCCGAGCCGGCGGGCGATCTACGCGCGGATCGCCGCCGGGGAGGCGCCGGTGAAGGACCTCGTCGCCGGGTTCGGGATCTCGCAACCCGCGGTCTCGCAGCACCTGGCGAAGCTCCGCGGCGCCGGCCTCGTCACCGAGCGGCGCGAAGGCCGCCTCGTCTACTACCGGGTCGAGCCCGACGGCCTGCGGCCGATCATCGACTGGCTCGCCCACTACCGGGCGTTCTGGCCGGGGCGCGTCGAGCGTCTCGAGGACGTCCTGAGGGGGATGGGCGCATGACCGGACCGGGCGAAACCCTGTCGATCGCCTTCTCGTGGGACCTCCCGCACCCGCCGGCGAGGGTCTGGCGCGCGCTGACGGAGCCGGAGCTCCTCGCGCGGTGGCTCATGGCCACGGACCTGCGGCCGGCGGTGGGGGAGCCGTTCACGTTCCGCCAGGAGCCGACCCCGTGGTGGGACGGGATCGTGCGCGGCGAGGTGCTGGAGGCGGAGCCGGATCGTCGCCTCCGCTACACGTGGCGGAGCGGCAGCGGGCCGAACGGCGTCGACACCGTCGTGACGTGGACGCTCACGGCGACGCCCGCGGGCGGCACGCGGCTGACGCTCGAGCAGTCCGGCTTCCTGCCCGGCGCCGCCGCCGCCTTCGAGGGCGCGAAGCAGGGCTGGGAGCGAATGGCCGTGGAGCTCGGGCGGGTGCTGGAGAGCCTGCCCGGCCGCTGATCGGCCGCCGCGGGGAGCGCCGTCCGACCACGACAACCCTCCAGGCGGCGGCCCGACCACGACAACCCTCCGGCGGCGGCGTTCGGCGCCGCCTGGCTGGTCCATTCCCGGGCGACGGCGATCGTCTCGTTCCTTGTCGGGACGAACATCGCCGCAGAGGCGACCAACACGGCTCGGCGGCGACGATGCGCGTGCGCTCGGGCGGGGTTCGCCTGGGGACGCCCCTGCCGGTCGGCAGCTACCTCCGCGGCGCGTAGCGCTACCGGCTCGCTCGCCGCGGTGATCCTCGTGGCGGTCGCCGGGTAGCGGACCCGTGATCCCTGGGTCGCCATTTCCGGGAAACGGTGAGACCGCCGCTCGAGCCTGCTCGAGACGGCGGCCTCACGTTGCGATCGCTGGAGCCGACACTCGGATTTGAACCGAGGACCTGCTGTTTACGAAACAGCTGCTCTACCGCTGAGCTATGTCGGCGCGTGCTGGAATCTACCACGGCTTCGGGCCTCCCGGCCGCGGCCGGGAGGCTCAGGCCGGGATCTTCTCGAACGTGTCCATCGCGAAGTGGCCGACGACGTAGACGACCTCGAGCGTGATCGCGGCGATCGCGATGGCGATCGCGAGGGCCGCGACGACCCGCGGATCGACGCGGCGGCGCTGGTTCACGGGCAGGCGGGCCTCCGGTGGCATCGATGGGCCGCGCGGCGGCGGGGACGGACCGCGCGGCGACGGGCGCGCGGGACGCTCCCGTGTGCATGCTCACGGTGCGGCGTGACGCGGGGGGTCGGAATCGTCCGTTCGTACCAGTCGGCTGCCCCGGTGGCGCCAGTCGCGCGCCCGCGGCGTCTGCAGCGGTCTGTCGCCTGGCGGCGCACCGCCGGGGGCGG
>JAJZRQ010000091.1 GCA_021802585.1 Chloroflexota bacterium | reverse complement strand
CCCTCTCCCCGTCGCCCTGCCGCCCGCCGGCACATACGCGGCGACGGTCTCGGCGGCCTGGGCCCCCGCAGTCCGGCCAGGCCCGGCGCGCGCGGCGACGACCGTCGTCGACGCGGCGGGGGGCGTGGCCGTGCGCGCGCACCGCGAGCCGCTGCGCCACGACCGCCTCCGCGTCGCGTTCGTCCGCCGGGCGGGGTAGCGGCCTCAGTGCGCGGCGGCGCGGCGCGCCCCGCGGACCGTCCGTCGGGCGGCGACGACCGCCCGGATGAAGTGCCCGACGTGCGCCGCGGGCCGGATGTGGCTCGGCTCGCCCGCGTAGATCGTGCGGATCGGAACCCACGTGATGGGCCAGCCACGGGCGAGGCACGTGGCGAGCATCTCGACCTCGAACTCGAAGCCGCGCTCGTCGCTCGTCAGCGACGCCTCCATGAGCCGCCGCCCGACGAGCCGGTAGCCGGACTGGTTGTCGGGCACGCGCTCGCCGACGGCCCACGAGAAGACGCGACCGCCGAGCGTGTTCGCGATCCGGCGGGGGAGCGGCATCGCTCCGAAGTCGCGCCGGCCGACGACGAGGTGCGGTCGGACACCGTCCGGGGCATCACCGGTGAGCGTCGCCGGAACCGCGTCCGCGGCCGACGGCCCCGCGCTCGCCCCGGCGAAGGCCGCGAGGAACAGAGGGATCTCGGCCGGGTCGTGCTGGCCGTCGCCGTCGAGCGTGAGCGCGCCGTCGAAGCCGCGCTCGAGCGCGAGGCGGAAGCCGGCGCGCAGCGCGGCCCCCTTGCCCGCGTTCGGGCGCTGCTCGTGGACCTCGGCGCCGGCCTCGCGGGCGACGCGTGCCGTGGCGTCGGACGAGCCGTCGTCGACGACGAGGACCGGGAGGAGGGCGGCGGCGGCACGGACCACCGCCGCGATCCGCAGCGCCTCGTCGTGCGCCGGGATGAGGGCGATGACGCGGGGGCGGTCGGAGACAGGGGCCGGCGGGTCCACGGCCGAAGGGTACGGCGTGGGACCTCTTGCGCGCCGTGGAGCTGAGCGGGACGCCGAGGCGCCGACGCCTCCTCAGGGCGCAGGCGGGCGGCCGTTCACGGCGACCGGGCGCTGGTTTGCGCGGTTCTGGTTTGCGCGGTTCGTTCGGCCCTGCTACTCTCTGCGGGTTTGAAGAACGGAAGTTCAAGTCAATCGTGTCGGAGGACCGAGTGCCGCTCGTGCGGGAAACCAAGGACCGGATCGTCGCCGAGTACGGCGTCAAGCCCGGTGACACCGGCTCCCCGGAGGTCCAGATCGCGCTCCTCACGGAACGGATCAAGGACCTGACGGAGCATCTGAAGCAGTTCCCGAAGGACAACCACTCCCGCCGCGGCCTCCTCAAGCTCGTCGGGCAGCGTCGGCGCCTTCTCGCGTACCTCGTGAAGAAGGACGCCTCCCGGTACCGGGCCGTGATCGCCCGGCTGGGGCTGCGCCGCTAGCACCGCGCATCGGAGACCCCGGGGCGAGCGCCCCGGGTCTCGCGCATCCCGGCCCGGGCGTCATCCCGCTCGGCCCTCGGTCCCGCCCCGACACGGGCAAGGAGTCGCTCGTGTCCCATTCCGTCTCCGCCGAGTTCGGTGGTCGTACGCTGACCATCGAGACCGGCAAGCTCGCGCGCCTCGCCGGCGGCGCGGTCACCCTCCGCTACGGCGACACCGTCGTGCTCGGCACCGCGAACCGGTCCGACCCCCGGCCGGGCCTCGACTTCTTCCCGCTCACGATCGATTTCGAGGAGCGGATGTACGCCGCCGGCAAGATCCCCGGGGGCTTCATCAAGCGCGAGTCGCGCCCGTCGGAGGCCGCGATCCTGGCCGCCCGCCTGACGGACCGGCCGATCCGGCCCCTCTTCCCCGAGGGGTACAAGGACGACGTCCAGTGCGTCATCACCGTCCTCTCGACGGACCAGGAGAACAACCCGGACGTCCTCGGCACGATCGCGGCGTCCGCGGCGCTCACGATCAGCGAGATCCCGTTCCAGGGCCCGATCGCAGCCGTGCGCATCGGGCGGATCGACGGCCAGTTCGTTGTCAACCCGACGATCCCGGAGCTCGAGGTGAGCGAGCTCGACCTCGTCGTCTCGGGCACGCGCGACGCGATCATGATGGTCGAGGCCGGCGCGAAGATCCTCGCCGAGGACGTGATGGCCGAGGCGATCCTCTTCGGCCATCGCTCGCTCGCGCCGCTCATCGATCTCCAGGAGGAGCTCCGGAAGGTCGTCGGCAAGCCGAAGCGCCTGCCGTTCCTCGATCCGGGCACGGAGTCGGTCCTCGACTTCGCGGCGAAGGCGAGGACCGGCGGCGCGTTCGCGATCGTCGACGTCGAGACGACCGGGACGAACCCGGAGACGGCCGATCTCGTCGAGGTCGCCGCCGTCCGCGTCGCAGGCGGGAAGATCGTCGACCGCTGGTCGACATTCGTGAACCCCGGCCGACCGATCTTCGGCCACCAGATGCACGGCATCACCGACGCCGACGTGAAGGGCGCTCCCTCCCCGGCCGAGGTCGCCCGGCAGGCCCTCGCGTTCGTCGGCGAGGCGACGATCGTCGGCCACTCCGTCGGCTTCGACATCGCCTTCCTCGAGGCCGCGCTCGGCGACGGGACGCGGATCGAGCGGGGACGCTACCTCGACACGCTGACGCTCGCCCGCGACGGCTACCCGGACCTTCCGAGTTACACGCTCGGGGAGCTCTCGCGCTTCTTCGGCGTCGAGCTCCAGCAGGCGCACCGGGCCCTGCCCGACGCCGAGGCGACCGCCGAGCTGCTCCTGAAGATCGCCGGCGAGCTCCCCGGCCGCATCGACGCCCTCGCCGCAGGGATCGCGGACTCGATCCGCGCGAACCGCACGTCGAAGGACGAGGCGAAGGCGAAGCTCGAGGCAGCCCGCCGCGCCGCGCGCGTGAGCAAGGCCCTCTTCGGCCTCGTCCACAAGAAGACCGCCCGGAAGCTCACCCTCGCCGAGGGGATCCGGATGGACGGCCGCGGGATCGACGAGATCCGCACGCTCGACGTCGAGGTCGGCCTCGTGCCGCGCGCCCACGGCTCGGGGCTCTTCACCCGCGGCGAGACCCAGGCCCTCACCGTCGCGACGCTCGGCCCGTCCTCGGATGTCCAGCGGATCGACACGATCAGCCCGGAGCTCGAGAAGCGCTACCTCCACCACTACAACATGCCGCCGTACTCCACCGGCGAGAACAAGATGATGCGCGGGCCCGGCCGGCGCGAGATCGGCCACGGCCACCTCGCCGAGCGGGCCCTCGTCCCGGTGCTGCCGTCGAAGGACGACTTCCCGTACGTCATCCGGCTCGTGTCCGAGTGCGTGACCTCGAACGGCTCGACGTCGATGGCCTCGACCTGCGGCTCGACCCTCGCGCTCATGGACGCCGGCGTGCCGATCTCGGCGCCGGTCGCCGGCGCGGCGATGGGCCTCATGTCGGAGCCCGACGGCACGTTCGCGGTCCTGACCGACATCCTCGGCAAGGAGGATGCCTTCGGCGACATGGACTTCAAGGTGACCGGCACCCGTGACGGGATCACCGCCCTCCAGATGGACATCAAGGTCAAGGGCATCAACGAGGCGATCATCCGCGAGGGCCTCGCGAAGGCCCACACCGCCCGGATGACGATCCTCGACAAGATGACCGAGGTCCTGCCGGCCGCCCGCGAGACGATGAGCGACTTCGCCCCGCGGATCACGAAGATCAAGATCAACCCCGAGAAGATCCGCGACATCATCGGCAAGGGCGGCTCCATGATCCGCAAGATCCAGGAGGAGACCGGCACCGAGATCAACGTCGAGGACGATGGGACGGTCGAGATCGCCGCGGTCCAGGGCGAGAACGCCCGCAAGGCGATCCACTGGATCGAGAGCCTCACCCGCGAGGTCGAGATCGGCGCCCTCTACCTCGGCACCGTGACGCGGATCATGAACTTCGGTGCCTTCGTCGAGATCCTGCCCGGCAAGGAAGGCCTCGTCCGGATCGGCGAGCTCGCCGACTACCACGTCCCGTCCGTCGAGGATGTCGTGTCCGTCGGCGACGAGGTGATGGTCGTCGTCACCGAGGTCGACCGTCAGGGCCGTGTGAACCTCTCCCGCAAGGCCGCCATGCAGCGCCACCTCGCGAAGGGGTAGCGGGCACTCCCCGCGTGCCGGGCGCCGGCGCTGCCGGCGCTCCGAGTTCAGCGCCCCCGGGAGCCAACCGGGGGCGCTGCTATACTCCGGCCGTGCCCGACCGTCGAGCGCGCGCTGAAAGCGGAGCCATGTCCGGACACTTCCCCCGCCCTCTCACCGTCGCCGTCGTCGGCGCCACCGGCCTCGTCGGCCGGACGATGGCGCAGGTCCTCCTCGAGCGGGAGTTCCCGATCGCGGAGATCCGCCTCCTCGCGTCGGCGCGCTCGGCCGGCGCGACCCTCCCGTTCGGCGGCCGCCAGGTGGAGGTCGAGGAGGCGACGCCGGAGGCGTTCGAGGGCGTCGACGTCGCCCTCTTCTCGGCCGGTGGCGGCGTCTCGCGGGAGCTCGCCCCGCAGGCTGCCGCGCGCGGCTGCACGGTCGTCGACAACTCGAGCGCCTGGCGGATGGAGCCCGGGATCCCGCTCGTCGTGAGCCAGGTCAACCCCGACGACCTCGAGGCGCACGAAGGGATCATCGCGAACCCGAACTGCAGCACGATGCAGCTCGTGCCGCCCCTCATGGCCCTCCGCGACGCGGTCGGCCTCGAGCGCGTCGTCGTCGACACGTACCAGGCGGTCTCCGGCACGGGCGGCAAGGCGGTCGCGGAGCTCGAGACGCAGATCCGGGCCCACGTCGCCGGCGTGCCGAAGGAGCCCCACGTCTATCCCCACCCCATCGCGTTCAATCCGCTCCCGGAGATCGACGTCTTCCTCGAGAACGGCTACACGAAGGAGGAGTGGAAGGTCGTCACCGAGTCGCGCAAGATCCTCCACCTCCCGGACCTGCGCGTCTCCTGCACGGCCGTCCGCGTCCCGGTCTTCATGAGCCACTCGGAGGCGGTCCACGTCGAGACCCGCGAGCCGGTCTCCCCCGCGCGCGCCCGCGAGCTCTTCGCCGGGGTGCCCGGCGTCGTCGTCCGCGACGACCCCGCAGCGCACGTCTACCCGCTGGCGACAGAGGCCGCGGGCAGCGACGAGGTCTACGTCGGCCGCGTCCGGACCGACCCGTCGATCCCCGGAGGGCGCGGCCTCGCCTTCTGGGTCGTCTCCGACAACATCCGGAAGGGGGCGGCGACGAACGCCGTCGAGCTCGCCGAGATCCTCGTGGCGCGCGGCTGGGTCCGCGCCGCCTCCCGTCGAGCCGCGGAGGCCTCTCCCGCGTGATCGAGGCCGAACGCCGCGCGGCGCTCGAGGCGATCGCAGCGGAGGTCCGGTCCTGCACGCGCTGCCGGCTCCACGAGGGGCGCACGCAGGCCGTGCCCGGCGAGGGCCACCCGAGCACGGAGGTGGTCCTCGTCGGTGAGGGCCCGGGCTTCAACGAGGACCGCCAGGGTCGCCCATTCGTCGGCCGCGCCGGCGACCTCCTCGTCCGGCTCCTGGCCTCGATCGGGTGGCGCCGCGACGACGTCTTCATCACGAACATCGTGAAGTGCCGGCCGCCCGAGAACCGCGACCCCGAGCCCGACGAGGTGGCGGCGTGCGCGCCGTTCCTGCGGCGCCAGCTCGAGGTGCTCGACCCGGCCCTCGTCGTGACCCTCGGCCGGCACTCGATGGCGCGCTTCATGCCGGGGACGACGATCAGCCGGGCCCACGGGACCGTGCGGCCCGCCGATCCCGCCACCGGCGCCCGGGCCGCCCTCGTCCTCGCGATGTACCACCCGGCCGCCGCCCTCCGGACGCCCGCGGTCGAGGAAGCGAGCTTCGCCGACGCCGGCCGGATCACCGCGGCGCTCGAGGACGCCCGTGCCCGCCGGGCCGCGACCGCCGCCACCGCCCCGGCCGGCGCGGATCCGGCCGCGCCCCGGGAGGTGCCCGCGGCGGAGGCCCCTCCCGCACCGCCGCCGTCCACCGTCGATCACGCGGAGCCGGAGGTCCCGGCGTCCGATCAGCTGACCCTCTTCGGGTGACCCGATGACGAACCCACGACCCGCCGATCCCGGCACGCCGCTCCGCATCATCCCGCTCGGCGGGGTGGGGGAGATCGGCAAGAACATGTACGTCTTCGAGTACGGCGACGCGATCGTCGTCATCGACTGCGGCCTCATGTTCCCCGACGAGGAGATGTTCGGTATCGACCTCGTCATCCCGGACGTCGCGTACCTCCGCGAGCGCCGCGACCGGGTGAAGGCGTTCCTCATCACGCACGCTCACGAGGACCACGTGGGAGGCCTGCCGTACGTCCTCCCGGAGTTCCCCGGCGTCCCCGTCTACGCCTCGACGCTCGCGCGCGGCCTCCTCGGCACGAAGGTGAAGGAGCACCGCCTCCACCAGAACCCGCTCCTCCCCCTCGACCCGGGCGACGAGCTCGAGATCGGGCCGTTCACCGTCATCCCGTTCCGCATCGGCCACTCGATCCCCGACGCGATGGGGATCGCCCTCCGGACGCCGGTCGGCGTCGTCGTCCACACCGGCGACTTCAAGTTCGACCACACGCCGGTCGACGGCAAGCCGTCCGACTTCGCGACGCTCGCGAAACTCGGCGCCGAGGGCGTCATCTGCCTTCTCTCGGACTCGACGCGAGCGGAGAATCCCGGCTACACCCCGTCCGAGCGGACGGTCGGCGAGGCCTTCCGGGAGATCATCGAGCCGCTCGACGGGCGGGTCATCGTGGCGACCTTCGCGAGCAACATCGCCCGGATCCAGCAGGTCCTCGACGCGGCCGCGACGTTCGACCGCCGGGTCGCGGTCGTGGGGCGTTCCATGGAGCAGAACTTCCGGATCGCGACGGACCTCGGGTACCTGACCTACGACCCCGGCCGGATCGTCCCGAAGGACCAGATCGGCGCCCAGGCCCCCGGGAGCCTCGTCATCGCCACGACGGGCGCCCAGGGCGAGCCGATGGCCGGCCTCGCCCGGATGGCGAACCGCGACCATCGCTTCGTCGAGATCATCCCCGGCGACACGGTCATCGTCTCGGCGAGCCCGATCCCCGGCAACGAGGAGTACGTGGCCCGGACGATCGACAACCTCTTCAAGGCCGGGGCAAACGTCTACTACCACGCGATCAAGCGGGCCCACGTCTCGGGACACGCCAGCCAGGAGGAGCTGAAGCTCATGCTCGTCCTGACCCGCCCGAAGTACGTGATCCCGATGCACGGCGAGTTCCGGATGCAGGTCCAGCACGGCCGGCTCGCGATGGAGACCGGGGTCGCCCCGGAGAACGTCTTCATCATCGAGAACGGGCAGCCGATCGAGTTCTTCGCCGACGGGTCGGCCCGCCGCGCCCAGCCGGTCGCGGCCGGCTACGTGTTCGTCGACGGGCTCTCCGTCGGCGACGTCGGGGAGGTCGTCCTCCGCGACCGGCGGGCCCTCGCGGCCGACGGCATGTTCCTCGTCGTCGTCACCGTGGACAAGCAGACCGGCGCGATCATCGGGCGCCCGGAGATCGTCACCCGGGGCTTCGTCCACGGGAACGAGCAGGACCCGCTCATCGAGACCGCCATCGAGCGGGTCATGTCCTCGATCGAGAACCCCGGGGACCACATCAGCGAGGTCGCGCTCCTCAAGAGCCAGATCAAGGACGGCGTGTCGCGCTACCTCTACGAGCAGACGAAGCGCCGGCCGATGGTCTTCCCGGTCGTGGTGGAGGTCTAGGTGGCGACCCGCCGCCGAACCCCGCCGGCGCGCCCCCGCCGCACCCCCCGGAGGGCGCCCGGGCGCGGGATGCCGCGCCTCAGCCCCGACGTCACCCGCTCGATCGTCGCGGTCGTCCTCCTCGTCCTCGGCGTCGTCGTCCTCGTCGGGCTCCTCCTCCCGGGCAAGGGCGCCCTCAGCGACTGGATCGTCAACGTCATCGCCCCCTGGTTCGGCTCCGGCCGCTGGCTCCTGCCGGTCTTCCTCATCGGCCTCGGCGTCGTCATCGAGCGGGCGAAGGGACCGCGCGCCGGCTGGGGCCGGGCGGTCGTGGGGGCGACGATCGCGTACGTGGCCCTCCTCGGGATCCTGAACCTCCTCGTCGACGCCGGTCTCCTCGACGGTCGGAGCGGCGGCCGGATCGGGTCGCTGGTCTCGGGGCCGCTGGCGAACCTCGTGAGCATCCCCGGCGCCTTCGTCGTCCTCTCCGGCCTCGTCGTCGTCGGCGCGGTCATCGCCCTGGACCGCCCGGTCCGCGACCTCGTCGCCCCGGTCGGGCGCGGCGCCCGCGAGATCGGCGCCGCCCTCGCGACGCCGGCCGCCGACGCGGCCGCGCGGGTCGCCGATGCCGCCGAACGGCGCGAGAAGCCGGCGCCCGAAGGGTCGGGGTCGGTCCGCAACGGCCGCGCCGCGCGGGAGGCGCCGCCGCGCCCGGAGATCCCCGTGCCGCTCCCGGGCCCCGCCCAGGTGTCGTCGGTCTTCTCCGGCGGCGGCCTCGCCCCCGCGGTCGCCGGCGGCGCGATGGGCGCGGCCGTGGCCGAGGTGCCGGAGGGGCAGGAACGCGACGGGGCCGCCCTCCGGGTCGCGGCCCAGCGGCAGCTCGACGACGTGACGGACGCGGCGGACGCCCCGCCGCCGCGGGAGCCGCGGGAGTACCGCCTCCCGCCGCTGACCCTCCTCGAGGACGTCGCCGCGCGGAGCAGCGACCGCGGCATGGACCACGAGCGGAACGCCGCGATCATCGTGGGCAAGCTCGCCAGCTTCAACATCCAGAGCCGGGTCGTGAAGTGGAACGCGGGCCCGGTCGTCACCC
>JAJZRQ010000090.1:6548-8948 GCA_021802585.1 Chloroflexota bacterium | reverse complement strand
GCCTCGCCGGTGCTCTTCGTTGCCGCGCTCGCGTGGCTGCTCGTCGTCGCCGCCCCGGTCGCGGCCGCCCCGAGCGGCGCCGGCGCCGGCCTGGGCATGGGCGCCGGGGCGCCGGCGGACCACAATCCGAAGCCGACCCCCACGCCCACTCCGCGGCCGACCCCGGAGCCAACGCCGACGCCCAGGCCCACGCCCACGCCGACGCCGACGCCGGAGCCCACGCCCACGCCCAGGCCCACGCCGACGCCGACGCCCACGCCGACGCCCACCCCGAAGCCGAAGCCGAAGCCGACCCCGACGCCCGTGCCGACCCCGGCCCCGACGCCGCGCCCGACCCCCGCGCCCACGCCGCTCCCGACGGCGGCCCCAACGCCCGCCCCGACCCCCACGCCCGCGCCGACAGCGGCCCCGACGCCAGCCCCGACCCCGACGACCCGGCCCGCGCCGACGCCGGCCCCGACGCCGGCCCCACAGCCTCGTTCGACGCCTCGTCCGACCCCGAAGCCGACGCCCGCCCCCACGACCGCGCCGACGCTGGCGCCGACTCCCGCCCTGACGCCGTCGCCAACGCCGGGCTCTGTCGTGCCGTCCATGCCGGCCGCCGGCGGCCCGACGTCTCCCGGCGATCCCGGCCAGGCGGCCCCCCCGCCGCCGAGCCCCGATCCGAGTCCCGCCCCGAGCGACCCGCCCGCGGCGATCGGCGGAGCGCCCGGCCCCGGCGGCGGGATCGAAGGCGCGACGGGGGACGGCCGCGGACCCATGAGCGACACCCCGGCGGTCGCCGGCCCGTTCCGTGACGACGAGATGACCCGCCTCATCGTCCTCGCGGCGAGCGTGTCGACCGGGATGACGATGCTCGCCGCGTTCCTGCTCTTCGGCCGGCGCCGCCGCACCGATGATCCCGACGACGTGGCCCTCGCGGCCTCGGCCGCTGCGCCGTACGGGGACGTCGTCGTCCCCGTGGCCCCGGCCTTCGACCCGGGCACCGGCGGCACCGACGTCCACCTGCCGCGCTGGCGCCGCCCGTCGCTCCTCGCGGCCCGGAAGTCGGATCCGCTCCGCGACGCCGCGGAGGGCCCGACGCACCTCTCGTTCGCCGGCCCGGCGACCGTTCCGGGCCGTGAGCGCCGGGCGGTCCGCTACCGGATCGTTCGCCTCCTCGACCGCCCCGACGAGCTCCTCGGGACGACGATCGGCTCCCTCGACGAGGGGGACGAGGTCGCCGTCCTCGACGCGAGCGGGCTCTACCGCCGCGTCCAGACGCCGGACGGCCGGGTCGGATGGCTCCACAAGATGACGCTCGGCGACGTCATCGACCCGCCCGCCGAGCCGGACGCCCCGATCGACCAGGACGTCCTGGCCGCCTACCTCGCCGCGCGCGGCCGGAGCTGACGCCGGCGTTCCCGCGGCTCCGGCTCCCGCCGGAGGATCACCACGTGCTGGTGGGCGATGTTCGGCACGAACGCCCGGGGGTAGCCGTACGGGCGGAGCCGCGTGCCGGCCTGGTACCAGATGAGGTCGCCCTTCGGGACGAGGCCCGTCCGTGACGCGCGGTCGGCGAGCTCCGCGCCGGTGAAGCGGTAGACGCCCTCGACGTACGCGTCCCGGACGATGACGGCGGCGTAGCGGCCCGGCCGAAGGACCCGCGCGATCTCCCCGAAGGCGCGCTCCATCGCCGCGAGGTACGCATCGTGGGAAGGGGCGTTCGCCAGGTCGGCCGGGTCGTCGGAGCGCATCGCGTAGTCGGTCCGCCGGTTCGCGTGCGCCTCGGCGAGCCGGCCTCCGGCCATCGTGAGGGGGAGCTGGATCGTGTACGGCGGGTCGGTCGTCACGAAGTCGATCGAGGCGTCGGGCAGGCCCGGGAGGAGCGCGAGCGCGTCGCCGACGCGCATCTCGCAGCCCGACGGGTCGAAGCCCCGCAGTCCGCCGGGGTCGGCGGCGCCGAGGTCGGCGAGGTGGGGCCCCGCCCCGTCGTGCTCAGCGCGGAGGCCCGCCACGACCTCGGCGTAGACGGCGGCCCAGGCCGGGTTGAGCTCGATCCCGATCGCCCGCCGGGGCCCCCGCGCGATCGCCGCCCCGAGGAGCGTGCCCCCGACACCGGCGAACGGGTCGAGGACGAGGTCCCCCGTCCGCGTGAAGAACTCGATGAGGCGGGCCATGAGACGGGGCGGCTTGTTCGCCCCGTGCCGTCGCCGCGCCCCGTGGCCGAGCTCCGAGGGATAGGCCGTGACGAGGACCGACTTCGTGAAGTAGAGCCACTCCTCCCCGCCGAGCTCGTTCAGCTGGTTCGCGGGGTGGAGGTCGGGCGCCATGCCCGGAGTATGGCGCCGGGCGCCGTCGCGGGCGACGGGCCGGCGGGCGACGGGCCGGCGGGCGACGGGCCGGCGTGCGACGGGCCGG
>JAJZRQ010000090.1:0-6448 GCA_021802585.1 Chloroflexota bacterium | reverse complement strand
GCGACGGGCCGGCGTGCGACGGGCCGGGCACGGCCCCGGACGGCCCGTAGAATGCCTCCATGATCGGCGCCGACGGGTTCGCCGCGCGGTTCGTCGGGCGCGAGCGTGAGCTCGACGCCCTCGTCGAGGCAGCGGCCGGGGCGGCGGCCGGCCGGGCCGAGACCGTGCTCGTCGAGGGCTCGTCCGGGATGGGGGCGACGCGGCTCGTCGACGAGGCGCTGGCGCGCTTCTCCGAGGTGGCACCGGGAGGCTCCCCCGTCATCCTTCGCGGCGACGACCTGCCGGCCTGGCGCGGCGCACCGTACGCCCCCTTCCTCGTCGCCCTCGAGCGCCTCCTCGAGGAGCGCCCGCCCGACGAGGCCCGCTCGCTCCTCGGGACCGGCGCGGACCTCCTCCTGCCGCTCCTCCCCCGCGCGGCGGCCCGTCTCGGCGCTCCCGTCCCCGGTCCGGCCGGCGGCGAGCGCCTGGCGGACCGGATCCGCGAGGCGTACCGCGGCATCGTCGTCCGGCTCGCCGCTGACGGTCCCGTGGCGATCGCGCTCGACGACCTCCACGTCCTCGATGCGGCGTCGCGGTTGCTCCTTGCCTTCATCGCCCGGACGCTCGGCGAGCGGCCCGTCCTCCTCGTCGCGACGTACCAGCCCGAGGCGCTGGGGCGCGGGCACCCGCTCCGGGCGACGATCGACGCCGTGGCGTCGGGCCCGCGCACGCCCCGCCGCGTTTCCCTCGCCCCGCTCGACCGGGCGGCGCTCCGCGCGTTCGTCGCGGCGCAGGAGGGCGAGGCGCCGTCCGCGCCGACCCTCCTCCTCGTCGCCGAGCGTTCCGGCGGGAGCCCGCTCATCGCCGAGGAGGTCCTCGCCGCCCGTCGCGAGCTCTCCGGGGCATCGCTCAGCCTCCCCCTCGACCAGCTCGTCGTCGCCCGCGCCGCGCGCCGGACGCCGGAGTGCCGGCGCGTGCTCCGGATCCTCGCCCTCGCCGACGGCCCGCTCGCGCCGGCCCGGCTCGGCGCCGTCGCGCTCGCGTACGACGCGGACGTCGGCCGGCCCGCGCCTCGCTCGAGCGGGGCCCCCCGGCGGGGGAGCGACGGCCTCGCCGGGGACCTCGCGGCCGGGGTGGAGGAGGGGATCGCCCATGGGTTCGTCGAAGACACGCGGGCCCGCGGCGCTCGCCCGCCCCGGCCGTGGCGCCCGGAAGCCCGGGCCGCGGGGGGGCGGCTCCTCCGGGTCCGCCATGAGCTCGTCGCGTCCGCCCTCGGCGCCGACCTCCTGCCCGGTCCGCGCCGCCGGCTGCATGCCGCCCTCGCCGGCGTCCTCGGGGATCGGCCGGAGGAGGCCGGGCGCCACTGGCACCGGGCGTACGAGGCCGGCCGCGAGCTCCGAGCCGAGGCGGCGGCCGCCCGCGCCGCCGAGCAGGCCGGGGCGGTCGTCGACGCCCTCGCCCACCTCGAGCGCGCGATCGGGCTCGCCGGCGCCCCGGGCACCGCGGGCACGCTCGGCGTCGGCGAGGAGCTCGACCTCCTCGTCCGGGCCGCCGAGGCCTCGGCCGCGGCGGGCGACGCGGGTCGGGCCGAGGCGTTCGTCGAGTCCGCGATCGCCCGGCACCCCGACCCCGCGGACCGGGCCGCGCGCGGGGAGCTGACCGGGCGCCTCGCCATGTATCGCGTCGCCGGCGGGGACCGGGAGGGCGCGCTCGCCGCGTTCGAGCGGGCCCTCGAGCTCCTGCCGCCGGGGCAGGCGGCCGCCCGGGCGCGCCTCCTGGCGACGGCCGCCCAGGTCCGGATGCTCGAGGGCGCGTTCTCGGAGGCAGAGGCGCTCGCCGGGGACGCAGTCACCGCGGCGTCGGCGGCCGGCCCGCCCGCGCGCGCGTGGCGTGGGCACGCGACCTGCACGCTCGGCGTCGTCGACGGCTGGCTCGGCCGGCCGGACCTCGCGGTGGCCCGCCTCGAGGAGGCCCTCGCGATCGCGACGGAGCTCGGCCGCCTCGACGACGCCTTCCGCGCCCGCGCCAACCTCGCGACGACCCTCGACCTCGAGGGGCGGCGGGACGACGCGGTGGAGATCGCCCTCGATGGCGTCCGCGCAGCGGAGCTCGCCGGCCTCGAGGTCGTCCACGGCAACCTCCTCCGCGGGAACGCCGTCGACTTCCTCGTCAGCCTCGGGCGGTGGGACGAGGCGCGGGCAATGGCCGAGCGCGCGCTCGACTGGGCGCCGTCGGGGATCCCGTTCGTCAACGCGGCGCTGGGGCTCGCGATCGTGGAGACGGAGACGTCGGCCGGGGATGTCGCGGCCCGCCTCCTCGGGCGGCTCTTCCTCGAGCTCGAGACGGTCCCCGACGTCCAGTTCGCGGTGCCCGCCTACCAGGCGGCCGCGTCCCTCGCCCTCTGGCGCGGCGACCTCGCCGACGCCGTGCGGGCGATCGACGAGGCCTGGGCCCGGGTGCGCGAGTCCGAAGACTGGCCGAATGCGGCGCGGACCGCGGCCGCGCTCCTTGCCGTCGCCGACGCGCGGGCCCGCTTCGCGCGTGGACGACGCGACCTCGCGGAGCTCGCCGCGTCGCGGTCGTGGGCAGGGGACGTCCTCCACCATGCCGTCCGCCTCGTGGAGGAGTCGGGCGCCCCGCCCGAGTCGTGGGTCCGGCGCGAGGTCGACGCCGACCTCGCGACGGCGCGGGCGTTCTCCCAGCGCCTTGCCGGGCGCGACGACCCGGCGACGTGGGCGGACGTGGCGGCGCGCTGGCGGAGCGTCCGGCGGCCGTACGAGACGGCCCGGGCCCTCCACCGCGAGGTCGAGGCCCACCTGGAGGCCGCCGGCGCGGCCGGGTCCCGCCGCGAGGGCCGCGACGAGGCGCGGGGACCGCTCCACGAGGCGGCGTCGATCGCCGCCGCGCTGGGCGCCGTCCCCCTGCTGCGGGCCCTCCAGGACCTTGCCGTGCGGGCCCGGATCGCCCTGCCGGACGACGCGACGGCAGTCCTCGCTGCCGCGGCCCCGGTCGGCCCCGAGACGTCGACCCCTTCCGAGCCGCCGGTCCGGCCGCGCCGCGCCGCCGGACCGGCCGCGGAGGATCGGCGGACCGCAGCGTCGTTCGGCTTGAGCCCTCGCGAGCAGGGCGTGCTCGCGGAGATCGTCGTCGGGCGGACGAACCGCGCGATCGGGGAGCGGCTCTTCATCAGCGAGAAGACCGTCGGCGTCCACGTCGGGAGGATCCTGGCGAAGCTCGGCGTGGGGGGCCGGGTCGAAGCGGCGACGGTCGCAGTGCGCCTCGGGCTCGTCGACGACCTCGTCGAGCGCGCGAAGAAGCCCGGGCCGGTGGGCCCGGGCTTCAGGGGCCGGCGGCGCGGCGGCGCCGCCTGACGGGGCGCCCGCGCGGAGGGCTCGCGGGCGCGATGGAGCTCAGGTCGGAGGTGACGCGCCTACCAGCGCTTGCCCCACTCCGGCACGAAGAAGACCGCGAGGGCCGCGAACGTCATCGCGAGGCCGAAGAGGCGGGACTTGAGATCCTTCATCGGTGCTGGTCTCCCCAGAGGCGCGACAGCCAGGTCTCCCGGCGTTCGATGGGGTGGCGACCCTCTCGCGCCACTCGAGGGTCGCTGGTCGGCGCCTGATCCGAACCTAGGGGCACCGTACCGGCCGGGAAATGGGACGTTCGTACCGGAGGGTCCCGGTTCCCTGGTACTTCCGGGCTACGGAGACTGCCCAGGTGGTGCGACCCTGCACCGCGGGCTCCGGCCGGGGCGGCGGGCCGCGGCACGACCGGGCGGGGTGCCGCGACGGCCCGGCGCCTCCCGGCGGACCCCGCCGGCTGGCGGAGGACCACGCTCGCGCGGCCACTCCCGCCGGCGCGGCCACTCCCGCCGGCGCGGCCACTCCCGCCGGGGCAGCCGCCGGCGAGCGTCCCATGGCGACCGACCCCATCCCGGTCGAGCGTCCCATGGCGGCTGATCCCGTCCCGCGCTACAATCCCGGCGCCCTGCAACACGGGCACCTCGGTCGGGGCGTGGCGCAGCTTGGTAGCGCGCATCGTTCGGGACGATGAGGTCGGAGGTTCAAATCCTCTCGCCCCGACCATCCCATCCCGCGTTCCTGCCGCGGTGCGACCCTGCCCTGCGACCTCGGCTGCGGCGCGCACGGGGGCACCTCCTCGTGCCCCGGCGAACGGTCGCCACGGCGGTCGGCGCGGCCGACCTTGTCGGCCCCGACCTCGCGCGCCGCCGCGATCGTCCTCCGCAGGGCTTATCGGCGGCTTATCGCGACCGGGGCGGCGATGGGTGTGCAGCGCGGCCCCAACCCACCGGACGCGTCGGTCACCAGGCCCGATGACGGGTCAGCGGAACGCGCTGCCGTGCCGGACGGCGGACGGGGTCCTCGCCACCGTGCCTGTCCGACCGGGCCGCTCCGAGAGGTCGCGACCCGGTCGATCCTGGCAGGCCTCCGCCACCACTGAAGCGCCCGATCGTCGATCCTGCGGACCTCGACCCGCACGAACGATCGGCGTCGGGGTGAGACTAGAAGGTCATGACCTCATAGCCGTCGAGGATCCGCTGCGCGATCTCCTGGCCGGCCGGCACGAGCTCGATCCCGGCCGCCGCGAGCGGTTCGAGGATCTCCATGCCCTCGGCAACGGCCCGGCAGGCCATCGGCGTGCCGGCGGCGCGGACGGTCGCGAGGGGCTCGACGAGCGTCGCCGGCGGGTTGGCGAGGAGGCGTTCGCTCGGCCCGAAGAAGAGGACTCGGACGTCTCCGAGGGTGCGCCGCTCGATCATGTGGCCGGCCATCTGGATCCCGACCCTCGCCTTCGTCTCGTCATCGGAGACGATCACCACGAGGAGCTTGTCTGTCATCGTTGTTGCCATCCTTCACGCGAAGCCCGGATCAGCCGAGCCGCCCTTGGGCGAGATTCCTTCAGGATTGATGGTTGACGTCCCGGGAGCCCAGTGTCATCCTTTGACAGCGAATGCGACTCATTCGCATTCGCATCCACATTCTACTCGAGGTTCTCGCGCCGTGCTCCCGACCGATCTTCTGGCCCCCCACCTTGGCATGGGGCTCGCCGGGCTCCTGCTCAGCGCCTTCCTCCTCGGCGTCCTCCACGGCGTGACGCCCGACGAGCACACTTGGCCGATCACCCTGAGCTACGCGATCGGAGCCGCGTCGGGCCGGCGTGGGATGCAGGCGGGCCTGCTCTTCTCGGCCGCCTTCACCCTCCAGCGCGCGATCGCGTCGGAGCTCGCGTTCCTGGCGCTCGCGCCGATCCTCGGCAGCGCCACGTTCAACTCCGGGATCGATCTCCTGGTCGGAGTGGTCATGGCGATCTCGGGCGCCTACATCCTGCGCCGGGGACGGGAACTCCACCTGACCGAGGGGCTCGAGCGATTCATGCACCGGCTGCTGCGGGTCGCCCCCGCCGACCACGCCGACGGCACGCTCGTGCTCGAGGGGAGCCCGGTGCCGATCCGGATGACCCTGGTCCACGGGTTCGTCGCCGGCTGGGGTACGGGGGCGTTCGCGATCATCATCTACACGGTCCTCGCCCCGGCGATGCCGAGCGCCGCGATCGCGTTCCTGCCGGGCCTCCTGTTCGGCCTGGGCACGATGCTGGTCCAGGCGGCGGCCGGAGCGGCGATCGGGGCCTGGATGCGGTCGCGTGGCCTGGGGGCGGCGGCGCTCACCTACGTCGGGCGCGCCGTGGCCGGCAACACCCTCCTCTACGGTGGGCTGCTCTTCTCGGCGTGGGGTCTCTTCTCGCTCCTCTTCCCGGCGCTCGCGGCCGGGCTCGACAGCGGCCTCCCGACGGGCATCGGGATCCCGAACCTCGACAGCGTCAACGCGGGCCTGATCCTGGTGGCGGTGATCGTCCTCGGCATCGCGGTCGGCAGCTTCGTGCGGGCTCTCCGGCGGGTGCAGGCGGGCGTACCGGGCGTGTCGGCCGGGGCCGAGCGATGACTGCGCCGCGGGTCAGAAGGCGAGCAGCGGGGGAACGGCCGCCGGCCGCCGACACGGCGCGAGCGCTCGCCCGGCTCGGCGGCACGGCCACGGCCACGCGACGGGCGATCATCGAGTCGCTGCTCGAGGCGGGCCGGCTCCAGAGTCCCGAGTCCCTGCTCCACGCGGCCCGGGCCCGCGCGCCGGGCACGAGCCTCGCGACGGTGTACCGGACGCTGGACCGTCTCGACGCCGTGGGTGGCCTGAAGCGGGCGACCCTCGTCTCCGGCGACATCGGGTACGCCTACTGCCCGAGCGGCCACCACGAGCACGCCATCTGCGTGCAATGCGGCAGGTTGCGACCGATCCGGCCGTGTCTGATCGCCGAGGATCCGTCGCTCGAGGGCTTCACCGTCACGTCGCACCTGCTCGACTTCTACGGCGTGTGCGCCGCGTGCGAAGCGGGTGGCGGGGTCGACGCTGGCAGGCAATCGCCCGGAAGCGAGTCACGGGCACCAGCGAGTCCCTAG
>JAJZRQ010000016.1 GCA_021802585.1 Chloroflexota bacterium | reverse complement strand
CGCGACGTTGTGGGGGATCCCCGCGTCGTTGTTCGTGAAGACGATCTGGAACGGGGTGTTCGCCGGGGCCTCGAGGGCGTTCGTGTCGTAGGCGATCCCCTGGGCGCTGATCCGCAGGACGACGGCCGCTCCCGTGTCGCCGCTCGGGGCGGCGGACGGCGCGCCTGAGGCCGAGCCGGACGGGGCGGCGGAGGGCGCGCCCGAGGCGGGCGCCGGCGTGGCCGCGGCGGTCGTGGGGGTCGGCGTCGGGGCGAACGTCCAGCCGGGGGCGGACTCCGCCGCGCATGCGCCGAGGACGGCGGCGGCCGCGGCGAGGAGGGCGAGGATCGCGAGGGGGCGGACGAGCGGGCGGGCGAGGCGCATCGAGCGGAGCATCTCCTGCTGAGGGCGGACGCGTCCGGGCGCGGGGCGGGTCCCGTGACGCTCCGGGGACCGGCGAATGCTACTGAAGCCGGCCGATTCCTGCCGCCGGGCGGCTCCCCGCGCGCATCCCGAGCACCGGCACGATCGCGACGAGATAGCTCGTCGCCACGAGGAGGAACGCGACCCGCCGGGGGGCGGGCCTCAGTGCGCCTCGGGCTCCTGCATCGGGAGGACGCGGACGGCGATCGTGAAGAGGAGCGCGCCGAAGGCGAGGATCCCGGCCACGATGAGCCACTCGACGGCGGTCGGGACGTACCAGTAGCTCGTCGCGAACGACGTGCCGGCGCCCTGGTCGACGCCCACGGGGAGGCCCGGCGGGAGCTGGATGTTCGCGTACGAGAGGCCGTTTAGGACGAGGTTGAGGCGGTGGACGAAGATCCCGAGGATCGCGACCCCCGACGCCGCTGCCACCGCTCGCGGATCCCGTCGGAGGCGGTGGATCGCGAGGACGACGAACGGCAGGCCGAGGCCGACCCCCACCTCGAACCAGAAGAGCGGGGCGTACGGCCCGACGAGCATCCGCGCCACGGCGGCGCCCTCCGGCGCCCCCGGGTAGCTCGCCGTGAGGTACTCGGCGAAGACGAGGAACGCCTCGACGGCGATGAACGTGCCGAGGAGCCCGCCGAGCATCGCCACGAGGTCGTCCTCGAACCGCAGCCGCCCGAGCCGCCGGAGGACGAGGGCGAGGAGGATGACGAGGCCCATCCCCGACACGAGGGCCGAGGTGATGAACATCGGGGCCATGATCGAGCTGTACCAGAAGCCGCGGCTGATCTGGAGGCCGAAGATCCACGCCGTGATCGAGTGGAGGAGGATCGCCGCGGGGAGAGCGACCCACGCCATCGCCGACTTCAGCCGCTCCTCGCGGGCGAGCGTCCGCTCCGACGTCCCCGTCCCGAGCGCGAGCCACGAGCCGCGGCGGGCGAGGTCGGCCCGGGCGTAGAGCCAGACGTAGAACGCCGACAGCCCCATGTAGACGATGACGATCGTGATGTCCCAGATCATCGGGGAGGTCGGGTTGAAGAACAGGAAGATGTTGAGGAGCCGCTCCGGCCGGCCGAGGTCGGGGAGGATGAACGTCGCCGCGAGCACGACCGCGATGGTCGCCTCGAGGACGGCCAGCCGGGTGATCGGCTTGAACGCCTTCACCCCGAAGAGTCGCCCGGCGGAGGCGACGATGAGCCCGCCGGCCGAGAGGCCGACGAAGAACATGAAGAACAGGATGTAGTTGCCCCACATCACCGTGTTCCGCATTCCGGTGACGACGAGGCCCGTGGCGAACTGGTAGGCGAACGCGGCGACGCCGGCCGCGATGAGGATGAGAAGGAGGCCGATCCACAGCGCAAGCGCCCGGCGGCCCGGGACGGGCGCCGCCGCGGGCGCGGCGGGCATCGTCGTGGCGCTCACAGCGGGTTCCTCCGGCGCGGCGGCAGGTAGTGGACCGCGGGCTTCGTGCCGACCTCCTCGAGGAGCGCGAAGCCCTCGCGATCACGGATGAGCGTCGCGACGCGGCCCTCCGGGTCATTGAGGTCGCCGAAGACGCGGGCACCGGTGGGGCACGACCAGACGCACGACGGCACCTGGTCCTCCGCGAGGCGGTGGACGCAGAGCGTGCACTTCTCCACGGTGCCGACGGGCCGCGCGGCGACCATCCCGGTCTCGTACGGCGTCGGCCGCACCGGCGCGCCCCAGTTGAAGTTCCGGACCCCGTACGGGCAGGCGATCATGCAGTAGCGGCAGCCGATGCAGCGGTCGTTGTCCTGCATGACGAGGCCGTCGTCGCGGTGGTACGTCGCCTGGACGGGACAGACCTTCACGCACGGCGCGTTCTCGCAGTGCTGGCACGCGAGCGGGAGCCAGTGCATCTCGAGGGCCTCGCCGCGGGCCTGCGCCGGCTGGTCGAGGGCATCGCCCTCGGTGAGGATCCGGTTCCACCACATCCCGAGCGGGAGGTCGTTCTCGCTCTTGCAGATGACCGCGCACGACCAGCAGCCGATGCAGCGCTCCTGGTCGACGACCATCCCCCAGCGGGGGTGCTCCGAGCGCTCCCCGATCTCCCCCCAGGCGCGCGAGGCCGGGGAGAGGGCCGCGATCGGCGAGACCTTGTCGCCCATCTCAGGCCTCCTCCGCCTTGGCCACCTGGCAGCGACAGTCCTTCCAGCCCGTCGACGGCGCCCACATGTTCCCGACGAAATGGACCTCGTGGATCGGGTTCACGGCCGACGAGGTCAGCTCGTTCACGCCCTTCCCGCGGCGGAACTGGCGCGGCCACCAGCCCTCGTGGAGGGTCACCGAGCCGGGCTGCTCCGACTCGCTCACGTGGGCCCAGGCGACGACCTCGCCGCGGGTGTTCCAGACCCGGATCGGGTCGCCCGTGGCGATCCCCCGGGCCGCGGCGTCGGGCGGAGCGATGAACACCTCCGGCCTCCCGCCGTGGATCTCCGCGAGCCACGGGTTGTTCGCGTACGTCGAGTGGATCCGCCACTTGCTGTGCGGCGTCAGGAGGGCGAGCGGCCAGTCGGCCGGCGGATGGACGGTGTCGTCGAACGGGGGCCGGTACGTCGGGACGGTCTCCCCGAGCTCGCGGAATCGCGCCTCCTCCTTGTAGAACTCGATCCGGCCCGTGGGGATGAAGGCCGCCGTCTTCTCGAGGGGGACCGGGAGCGAGCGCGGCGGGAAGGGCACGAGCTCCTCGACCTGGCGCCGGAAGGGGACGTCCGGATCGGGGACGTTCAGCCGGACCGGGCCGCCCCGGAGCTGCTCGAGGGTGATCCCCTCGGTCGGCCCGCCGGGCTCGGCCCCCGCGGCGAGGATCGCCTCGATCGCGGCCACCTCGTCCATCTCGAAGAACGCGGCAGCCTTCGCCGGGTCGATCCGGCGGACGATCTCGCGCCACATCCAGAGCTCCGAGCGGGACTCGCCAACCGGCTCGATCGCCGGCTGCTGGAGCTGGAGGAACGGGTGGAGGGGCGTGGCGGTGAGGTCGGTCTTCTCGTACCACGTCGTCGCCGGGAGGACGACGTCGGCCCACTTCGCGGTCTCGGTCATCTGATGGTCGACGACGACGATGAGGTCGAGGCCGGCGAGGGTCTCGTGGAGGCGGTTCACGTCCATCGCCTGGACGAACAGGTTCGCGAACGTGCAGACGAGCCCGTGCCAGCCGTTCTCCGGGTACGGGACGTCGGGGTGCATCGTGTCCGTCCGGCCGCGGACGAAGTAGATCGAGGGGACGACCTTCGCCTTCGTCTCGCCGGCGTTCCACCACGGCGCGGTGTTCACCCGGACCTTGTACTGCCCGACGTAGACGGAGAATCCGCCGCCCGACTTCCCGATGTTCCCGGTGAGGGCGGCAAGGAGGGCGAGCGCGCGGCCCGTGAGGTCGCCGTGGTACCAGTGGTTCGAGCCGCCGCCCATGAGGATCGCCGCCGGCTTCGCCGCCGCGTACGCGCGGGCAACCCTCACGATGAGGTCCGCCGCGACGCCGGTCACCGCCTCGGCGGCCTCGGGCGTCCAGCGGTCGAGCTCCTCGCGGACGGAGGCGAAGCCCGGCGCGGCGTCGACGGCGGACCCGTCGGCGAGGGCGATCCGCCGGGTTCCCTCGAGGGCCGGGCGCGACCCGGCCGGGAAGCCGAGCCGCTCGGTGCCGACGACGAGCGGGGCCCCCGCGACCTCGTCCCACGCGACGAAGCGGTCCGCGGCGCCCCCGGCGACGAGGTCCGCCTCGCGGAGGCGCACCCCGCTGTCGCCGCGGACGAGGAGCGGGGCGTCCGTGTACGTCCTCATGAACTCCGCGTCCCAGGACCCGTCGGCGATGACCTGCCGGCAGAGCGCGAGGGCGAGCGCGGCGTCGGTCCCGGGCCGGATCCGGAGGTGCGCGTCGGCCTTCGCGGCCGTCGGGGAGAAGCTCGGGTCGACGACGACGAGCCGCGCTCCCTGCTCGATCGCGTCGAAGAGGAAGTGGACGTCCGGGATCCGGGTCTCCACGGGGTTCGAGCCGATCAGGAGGAGGAAGCGGCTGTTGGCCCAGTCCTTCGCCTCGTGCTCGGCATTCTGGACGCCGAAGGTGATCGGCATCCCCATCGGGAGGTCGCCGTTGAAGTCGAAGCTCGTCCCGTGGCTCAGCCCGAGGGTGGCCGCCGCCCGGTAGTTCGCGCCCTTCTGGATGTAGCCGGACCCGGGCACCTGCCCGAACACATGGATCGTGTCCCAGCCCCAGGTCTCCCCGATCCGCGTCAGGTCGCCGGCAATCCGGTCGAGGACTTCGTCCCACGTCGCCTCGCGGAACTCGCCGGAGCCACGCTCGCCGGTCCGGATGAGGGGCGTCCGGATCCGGTCGGCGCCGTAGACGTGGTTGACGTACGAGAGGCCCTTCATGCATCCGCGCGGCCGGTAGGCGAGGTCCGGGTAGTCGGCCGCCTGCTGGATCTTCACGATGACCCCATCGCGCACGAACGCGAGCTGGCCGCAGCTCCCGGTGCAGTTCGGGGAGCACGTCGTCCGGACGACCCGATCGACCGGGAGGCTCGCCGGGACGTCGTAGTCGCGGCCGGCACGGGCGGGAGGCGGGTCGAGGACCGGCAGGACGGCCCCCGCGCCGACGGCGGCGGCCGCCCCGGCGGCGCCCTTGAGGAGCGTGCGGCGGTCGATGTCCATCGTCAGACCACCCGGCGCGCGGCCGGGCAGCGCGGGTCGAGCATCGCGTGGTCGCCCGCCCCGCAGAGCGCGCAGCGGGTCGCGCTCGTCCCGTCGGCCGGCGGGCGCACGGCGCGGATCGCGCCGCCGACCGCATCGCCCGCGGCGCGGAGGCTGCGCCCGGCAAGAAGGAGCGCCGGGGCGGCAGCGGCCGCGGCGAGGAGACGGCGTCGAGAGAGGCTCATGCCACCCTCCATCTGCGGATGACCGAGGGACGAAGATCGCTCACTAGAATAGTGATATTTACGACCGTCCGTCAGCCAGCCGCGCGCGACGCGTGGCGCCCCGCGCGCGACGCCGCCGCGGGCCTACCATCGACGCGCCCGCATCCCGGAGGACCCTCGATGACCGACCCGATCCCGCCGCTCGACCTCGAGGCGTGGCTCGACCACCTCGCCGCGTTCCTCCCGCCCGACGTCGTCGCCGAGGCCGGGCCGGGGGAACGCGCCGTCCTCCTCGACCTCGCCCGCGTCGCCGCCCACGGCAGCGTGCGGACCGCTGCCCCGATCTCGACGTACCTCGCGGGGATCGCCCTCGCCGGCCTCCCCCGGACCGAGCGGCTCGCCCGGCTGCGGGCCCTCGTCGCCGCGCTCGAGGCCTGACCTCGGCCCGTCGCCCGGGCGGACGCCCGCCGGGACGACCGGGCCCGCCACGCGCGCCGCCCCGAAGACGAGGAGCCGGGCCGCCGGGTCGCGCCACGCGTCCGCCGGGAGGCCCGCCTTCTCGCAGACGGCGCCGAGCATCTCCGTCGCGCCCCAGCCCATCTCGGTCGCGACCTGGGGCAGGAGGAGCGCCCGGCGCCCGCGCGCCTCGACGACGATCCCGTCGCGGCCGGCGACGAAGCCGGACGGATCCGCGAGCGGGCGCGGCGGCCCGAGGACGCTCACCTCGAGGCGCAGGCGGGCGAGCTCGCCGGCCGCGACCGGCCAGAAGCGCGGGTCCCGGCCCGCGGCGAGCCCGGCGGCCTGGACGATCGCGACCCCCACCGGGATGCCGGCCTCGAGCGTCCCCATGCACCCGCGGAGGGACCCCGCGTCCGTGAGCGTGACGAACGCGTCGCCCGGGTCCGCGAGCTCCGGGTGGGCCCCCACGTCGGGAGTCGGGGCGCGGGCGCCGGTGACCGTCGCGACGACCGCCGCGCGCGCGAGGTCGAGGAGGTGGGTCGGGGCCTCTTCGGGGGCGCCGCCCGGCGGGTGTCCGGCGGCGTGCGGCGGCTGGTGGGTCGTGCGCATCTCGTGCTCCCGCCGCATCGTGGGCGTCACCGCGCCGCGACGCCCAGTACCGAACGGGGGCGGCAACATGGGCCGGAGGGCACTGTCCCGGGGATGCCGCGGCGGCGACACTCGGCGACGAGGCCAATCCGTCCATGTCCCCGTCGCCCGTCGCCGGCCGCCGTGCCGCCCCGTCCCCCCGGGCCGTGGGCGTCGTGCCTGCGCTCCTCGCCGAGCCCGTCGGCGACGGGAGCGTCCGCTGTCATGCCTGCGCGATGCGCTGCCTCGTCCGGCCGGGTCGCTCGGGGATCTGTGGCGTCCGGGAGAACCGCGACGGGGTGCTCGTCTCGACGGTGTACGGGCGGGCCGTCGCCGTCGGGGTCGACCCGATCGAGAAGAAGCCTCTCTTCCACGTCGCCCCGGGGGCGCTCGCCTATTCGATCGCAACCGTGGGCTGCCCGTTCCACTGCGCGTTCTGCCAGAACTGGGAGATCGCCCAGGCGCCGCGCCTCGGGCTCGACCTCCCGACCCGCCATCTCCCGCCGTCGAAGGTCGTCGACGAGGCGCTCACGGCGGGCGCGCGCGCGGTGGCCTACACGTACGTCGAGCCGACGGTCTTCCTCGAGTACGCGCTCGACACCGCCCGCGAGGCCCGGGCCGCCGGGCTCCTCAACGTCTTCGTCACCGACGGCTACGCGACCGCCGAGGCGATCGACCTCCTCCGCCCCGTCCTCGACGCCGCGAACGTCGACCTCAAGTCGTTCGACGATGCCTTCTACCGGCGCCTCTGCGGGGCCCGGCTCGCCCCCGTCCTCGA
Source organism: Chloroflexota bacterium (assembly GCA_021802585.1). Taxonomy (GTDB): domain Bacteria; phylum Chloroflexota; class Limnocylindria; order Limnocylindrales; family CSP1-4; genus CTSoil-043. The sequence goes on along the minus strand of JAJZRQ010000016.1, from coordinate 37,765 downwards.
CGCCCTCAAGGCGTACCGCGCGGCCGGGGTCTGGGTCGAGGTGACGACGCTCGTGATCCCCGGCCGGAACGACGATCCCGGCGAGCTCCGGGCCCTCGCCGGCTGGATCGCGACGGAGCTCGGCGCCGAGACACCGTGGCACGTCAGCCGCTTCTTCCCGGCCCACCGGATGCTCGACGTCCCGCCGACCCCTCCCGAGACGCTCCGCCGCGCGGCCGACATCGGGCGGGAGGCGGGGCTCGCCCACGTCTACGTCGGGAACGCCCCCCAGCTCGGGCTCGAGGACACGCGCTGCGCCGGATGCGGGCAGGTCCTCCTCGAGCGCCACGGGTACCGGGTCATCGACCGCCTCGGGCCGGGAGCGACGTGCCCCGGCTGCGGCCGGGCGCTCGCGGGGCGGGCGCTCGACCACGACGGCCGGGTCCCCTGCGGATGAGCGCCGAGGGCGGCGGGCCGGCGTCGCCCGCGCCGCGGCCGCCGGCCGTGGCGGACACGTTCTACCCGGGCCCGGCCGGGGAGCTCCGGCGGATGGTGGACGTGCTCCTCGACGCGGCCGACGACGCCTGGCCGGCGCCGGCCGATCTCGACCCTGCCCGGCTGGCGGGGATCCTCGTGCCCCACGCGGGGCTCGTCTACTCGGGGATCGTGGCGGCGGCGGCGTGGCGGCTGCTCCCCTCGGCGTTCGCGGCGGTCGAGGTGCCGGGGGCGCCCGGCGTGCCCCGGCTCCCGGCCAGGGGCGGGGAGACGCGCACGATCGTCCTCCTCGGCACGAACCACCGGGCCGCGTGGCTCGACGGGATCGGCGCCTGGGTCGGCGGCCCATGGCGGACGCCGCTCGGCGACGTCGCCGTCGACGACGACCTGACCGAGCGCATCCTGCGGCTCGGGCCTCCGTTCGCGGCGGATTCGCGCTGCCACCTCGGCGAGCACTCCCTCGAAGTGCAGCTGCCGTTCATCGCCCGCCTTGCGCCGGACGCCCGGATCGTCGCCCTCGCCGTCGGGACGGGGACCGGCCCGCCGGCGATCGACGCCGGGGAGCGGCTCGGCCGTCTCCTCGCGGAGCGCCGGGCGGGGGGAGCGGCGGTCCTCCTCGCGATCAGCTCGGACATGGCCCACTACCCGGCCGCGAGCGTCGCGACGGCGGTGACGACGGCCCTCCTGCCGCCGATCCTCGCCCTCGATCCGGCGGGGCTCGCGGTCGCGGAGGCGGAGGCGGCGTGGAGCCGGCCCGGCGTCTCGTGCGGGATGTGCGGGATCGAGCCGGCGGTCCTCGGCCTCGCCGCGCTCCGGGCGATGGGCGCCGGCGTCGCGTTCCCGCTCGCGGCCGCGACCTCGGCAGACGCGGGGGGCGACGAGCGTCGCACCGTGGGGTACCTCGCCGTCGGCTTCGCCGCGGCCTGAGCGGCGGCTCGCCAGCGGCACCGCACCCCGCGAGCTCGCGGCGCGCCGGACACGGCACGGCCCCGGCGCCGCGGGGCGCCGGGGCCGTGGCCGACGACGAACCGGGAGCGGGTGGCCGGCGCCTCCCCCCAGAAGGCGCCGGCCACCGCGTGGTCCGTTCAGAACGCCTCGAGGTACCGGTCGAGCTCCCACTGGGTGACCTGCGTCCGGTACTCGTTCCACTCGGCCGTCTTCGCCTCGACGTAGTGCTCGAGGACGTGGTCGCCGAGGGCCGCGCAGATGACGGGGTCGGCCTTCAGCTCCTCGATCGAGTCGCCGAGGGTCCCCGGCAGCTCCTTGATCGCGCGCTCGGCGACCCGGGCGGCGTCCATCTCGAAGAGGCTCTCCTCGACCGGGTCGGCGAGGGTCATCCCCTTCTCGACCCCGTCGAGGCCGGCGGCGATCATCACGGCGAACGCGAGGTACGTGTTCGACGACGGGTCCGGGCAGCGGACCTCGGCCCGCGTGCCCTCGATCGACTTGCCGGGCGAGATCATCGGGACGCGGATGAGGGCGGAGCGGTTCGTGCGGCCCCACGTGATGTACGTCGGCGCCTCGTAGCCCGGCACGAGCCGTTTGTACGAGTTCACCGTCGGGGCGAGGACCGCCGCCATCCCGCGGGCGTGGGCGAGGACGCCTGCCATGTACGACCGCGCGACGTCGGAGAGGCCGTACTTGTTGTCCGGGTCGGCGAAGGCGTTGCGGTCCTTCTCGATCGAGTAGAGGCTCTGGTGGGTGTGCATGCCGGAGCCGTTGATCCCGAAGATCGGCTTCGGCATGAACGTCGCGTAGAGGCCGTGCTGCTGGGCGACGGCCTTGAGGGTGAACTTGAAGGTGATCGCGTTGTCGGCCGTGCGGAGCGCGTCGCTGTACTCGAAGTCGATCTCGTGCTGGCCGGCGGCGACCTCGTGGTGCGCCGCCTCGACCCGGATCCCGAACGCCTCGAGGGCGTCGACCATGTCCTGGCGGACCTCCTGGGCGAGGTCGGTCGAGAAGTCGAAGTAGCCGGCGAGGTCGTGGGGCAGCGGGACGACCTTCCCGGTCTCGTCGCGGCGGAAGAGGAAGAACTCGAGCTCGGGCCCCATGTTCACGACGTAGCCGAGCTTCCGCGCCCGCTCGACCTGGCGGCGGAGGACGAAGCGCGGGTCGCCGACGAAGGGCTCGCCGCGGGGCGTGAAGACGTCGCAGATCACCCGGGCGGTGCCGCGCGGGCCGTCCCCCTTCTGCCAGGGGATCTCGGCGAACGTGCTCATGTCGGGCATGAGGTACTGGTCGGATTCGGCGATCCGGGTGAACCCCTCGATCGACGATCCGTCGAACCACGTCCCGTGCTCCACCGAGCTCTGCATCTGGTGGATCGGGATCGTGACGGCCTTGACGACCCCCAGGATGTCCGTGAACTGCAGCTGGACGAAGCGGATCCCGTCCTTCTCCGCCTTCGCGATCCTCTCCAGCGCGCCTGCCTCGGCCAAAGCCATCCTCCTCGCATCGACCACGCGGCCCGGCGGCGCCGGGACACCCGTCACTCGATCTTGTGTCGACCGCACCATGAACGATGGGCGTCCAACGTGAATGGGCGGAGGATACCAGCGCGATCGTTGCTCAGGCGGAGGCGCCCTCGCCGAGACCTTGTTCTCTTTGCACAATCCTCACGGCAACGCCGAGCGCGAGGCGGAGCTCCGGGTCGCGGAGGTCCCAGCCGCCGAGCGCCTCGATCCGGCGCACCCGGTAGGCGATGGTGTTGCGGTGGACGCCGAGCGCGGCCGCGGCCTCGGCGAGGCCCGGCCGGTCGAGGATCGCCCGGAGCGTCGCGAGCCGCGCGGAGACGAGCGCCGGGCGTCCGCGGAGGATCGGCTCGAGGAGGTCGCGCGCGAGGTCGGTCCCGTCCGGCACGTGGCGGAGGCTGCCGAGAAGGCGGTACGCCGGCAGCCGGTCCGCGCGGACGACGGACGGCGCGGCCCCGTACCGCTCGGCCGCCTCGAGCGTCGCGCGGGCCTCCGCCTCGGCGACGGGCCGGCCGGTGGGCTCGGCGAAGGGGCGCGAGAGGGCGACGGTCCCGCGGAGGAACGCGGCGACCCGGGCAGAGATCGCGAGCCCCTGCGGATCCGCCGCATCGGCAACGACGACGATCCGGAACTCGAGGCTCTGGGCGTCGCCCCGCAGGACGAGGCGGCGGCTCGGTGCGAGGAGCCGGAGCTCCGCCCGGAATGCCTCGCGCTGCTCGAGGCTCGCGGTGTCGGCCCGGCCGGCCTGGCGGGCGACGAGGACGACCCACGGCGGGCCGTCCGGCGGCAGCGCTTCGGCGCGGCGGGCGACGTCGCGCGCCCGGTGGACGGCGGCGTCGCGGACGAGCCCCAGCGCGAGGAGCGCTGCGGCGCGATCGGCGGCGGCGCGTTCCAGCTCCCCGACCGGCGCGTCGCCGAGGACGACGAGCGAGCCGCGCGGCGGCGGCTCGCCGGCCCGCCCGCGGTCCGGCCGCCGGAGGGGGTCCGCCGGCACGAGCGGGAGCGGGACGCGGAGGGCGACGTCCCGGCCGCCGGCGAGGAACCGGCTCGCCGCGGCGGCGGCAGCGGGGACGTCGGCGGGGGCGTGCACCGCGAGAGCGTCGCCCCGCCGACCCTCGAGGACGATCGCCCGGCCGAGGAACGTCCCGAGCGCGGCGACGAGCTCGGGCAGGTCCGCGCCGGCGATCGCGAGACGCTCGAGCCGCTGCTCCAGGGCGGCGGCCTGCTCGGCGACGGCGGCGCGCCGGTTCACGAGCCAGCCGATGACGGTCCGCTCGAGGGTCGCGGCGTCGGCGGCCGGGAGGCGGACGACGGGGACGCCGCGGTCGGCCGCCGCGACGTCCAGGACGGACGACCCGCCCGCGGGGCCGGTCACGAGGAGCGCCGCGGCGCGACCCGCGATCGCGTCGAGGAGGGCGGCCGCGTCCTCCGCGGTGCGTGCGGCGGTCGCGACGACCGGGCCCGGCGCGATGACGATGTCGCCCGGCTCGAGCGCGTCGAGCGCGGGCACGCGGGCCCGGAGGACGCGGACCCAGCCGACCTCGCGGTCGGCCGCGCCGTCCGCGAGGGGCGCGGCGAGCGCAGCGGACGGCAGGAGGGTGCCGAGGAGGTCGCGGAGCGTTGCCATCGCCCCGGATTGTCGCGCCTCGGGCGGCTCCCGCGAAGGGTGCCCCGCGGCACGGCGCCGACCGCGCCTCGGGGCGGGGCGCGGCGGGATGGCCGAGCGCGGAGCCGGAGACGAGCCGCGCGGCGTCCGGCCCCGGTCGGCGGCCGGGTGCCACAATCGCGTCATGACGATGCCCGATCCCGGCTCCCCGGCCCTCCCCGACTCGCTCCGCGTCCCGCCCCCGCTCGACCCCGCCTTCCGGCCCGCCGGCCGGGCCCGCCGCGCCCGAGCGGACCGGATCCGCGCCTCCGGCGTTGCCGTTCCGGTGACCCTCGCCCTGGAGCAGCCCGGCGGGACCGTGAGCCGGGCCGAAACCGTGGCCTGGCCCGACGGCCACCCCGAGGCCCCCGCCTCCAACCGCGACGCCGAGCGCCTCCTCAAGACGCTCCTCTGGGCCCGCGGCGGCTGCCGCGTCCACGTCGACGGCCCCGCCGCCCTCGTCGCCCACCTCCGGCGCCACTACGCCGTGGAGGCCACCGGGCGCTTCGACGCCGCGATCACCGAGCAGTTCTACCTCCGCCCCCTCGAGATCGTCCGAACACCGGCGGCGGAGATCCCGTCCCCGCGGGGGACGACGACGGCGCTCGGCGGGCACCTCGACGGCTGCCGGATCGGCTTCGACCTGGGTGCCTCCGACCGCAAGGTCGCCGCCGTCGTCGACGGCGAGGTCGTCTTCAGCGAAGAGGTGCCCTGGGATCCCGCCACCCACGCCGACCCGCAGTGGCATCACGACGAGATCGACGACTCGCTCCGCCGGGCGGCGGCCCACCTGCCGCGGGTCGACGCGATCGGCGGCAGCGCGGCCGGGGCCTACGTCGACAACGAGGTGCGGGTCGCCTCGCTCTTCCGCGCGGTGCCCCGCGACCTGTTCGCCGCCCGGGTGCGCGGCCTCTTCGACGAGCTGCGGCGCGCGTGGGGCGGGGTCCCCTTCGTCGTCGTGAACGACGGCGAGGTGACGGCCCTCGCCGGCTCGCTGATGGCGGGGGCGGGGGCGCTCCTGGGGATCGCCATGGGGTCCAGCCAGGCGGCCGGCTACGTGACCCGCGAGCGGACGCTCACGACGTGGCTCGACGAGCTGGCCTTCGTCCCGGTCGACGACGCCCCCGACGCCCCCCTCGACGAGTGGTCGGGCGACCGCGGCTGCGGGGTCCAGTACTTCTCCCAGCAGGCCGTCGGGCGGCTCCTCGGCCCGGCCGGGATCGACGTCGACCCCGGCGCTCCCCTCCCCCAGCGCCTCGTCCGCCTCCAGGAGCTGATGGCAGCAGGCGACCCGCGGGCCTCGCTCGTCTACGCCACGATCGGGACGTACCTCGGCTACGCCCTCCTCGACTACCGCGAGCTGTACGACGTCGAGCACCTCCTCCTCCTGGGGCGGGTGATGACGGGTGCCGGAGGCGACGTGATCATCGAGCGGGCCCGGGCCGTCCTCCGCGCCGAGGACCCGGCCGCCGCCGAGGCGCTCACGATCCACGTCCCGTCCGAGCGCGACAAGCGCCACGGCCAGGCCGTCGCGGCGGCGAGCCTGCCGGCGCTCCTCTGACCGAGATGGGCGCCCGCGTCCGGCGGCGTGCCCGTTCGGTGTGAACGGGCTGCAGGCTCCCTCGGCCCCAGGAGGTCGCCGCCAGCCCCACGACGGAGGCTACCGACGTCGCGCGACGAGGTCCTCCAGCAGCCGGCCGAACTCCCGGCGCAGGTCGACGGAGCGGTCGGCGCGGGCGACGATCCGCAGCTCTCCGGACGCGTCGAGGCGGGCCCAGGCCCGGCGGCGGGGGAAGTAGAACGTCAGGGAGAGGCCGACGAGGAGGAGCAGGAAGCTGACCCACACGATCGGGGCGCCAGGGTCGCGGCGCACGATGATCCCGCTGTACGCGCCGACCCGCTCGAAGGCGATCGAGAGGCCGTCGGGCGTCGCGTACGTCCGCCCGGGCGACGCCCCGCCGATGAACGTCGTCTCGACCTGGAGCGTGCCGTCGGGGGCCGTCCCAGTCGGCCGGAAGCCGAGCATGACGAGGAGCGGAGGCTGGCCGGCCGCAGCGTCGAGCAGCAGCTCGATCCCCTCGTCGCGCCCGGGGATCGTGAAGCGCCCGTAGGGCCGCCCGGCGTTCACCTGGTCGAGCGGCACCGGGCCGGTCCACAGGAGGCTCCCGGCCGCGTCGCGGAGCGTGAGGTCGACCGCCGGCCCGAAGAAGTTCTGGTGGAACGTGTAACCGGCGGCCTGGAGCGGGTCGTTCACCCGGATGACCTTCCGGGCGATCTCCTTCCCGTCGCGGTAGACGGCGAGATCGGTCGTGAAGTCGGTGAACCGCCCGGTCGCGTCGCGCGGGGCGGTGAAGCCGAGGTTCTTCACCGCCACGAGACCGGCCGTCCCGATGCTCTCGACGGGGATCGCCTGGCCCTCCGGGAGGAGGATCCCGCTCTCGAACCCGAGACGGCTCGTCACCGCCGCGGCGACGAGGAACCCGACGAGGCCGGCATGCGTGACGAGGGTGAACAGCTTCGCGTTGCGGTTCCGGTCGCCGTAGAGGTAGCGGACCCCGTCGGCGGTCGTCGCCTCGCGGACCCCGAGGCGCGCCCGGCGGAGCGCCGCCCGCACGTCGTCGGCCGTCAGGCCCCCCGCGATGACGGCCCGATCGGGGAGGACCGGGTCGAAGAACGCATCCGGCTGGACGACCCGCACGTCGCGCGCCGCACGCCACAGGCGCGGGGTCCGGTCGAGGGTGCAGACGACGATCGAGACGACGAGGAGGACGAGGAGCGCCGTGAACCATGGGGCGCTGAAGACGCGGAAGAGCCCCAGCGCCTCGAAGGCGTCGACGAGCCCGCGCCCGAGCGACGGCTCGACCCGCGCCCGGAGGATCCCCATCTGCTCCGCGTAGTCCGCGGGCGACCGGAGCGCGGCCCCGGGAAGCTGCGGGAGGACGATCCCCACGACGCCGGCGAGGGCGATCGCGACGATCTGGACGACGGCGAAGCGGACGGAGGTGAGGAGGCCGTAGAGCGCCCGGCCGAGGCGGGCCGGCGGGTTGAGCGGCGCCCGGGCGGAGAGCGCCCGCGACCCGGCGGGCAGGGCGACGCGCGGAGCGGTCATGGGGTCCGGCGGCGCCGGCCCGTCACGCGGCCGTGCGGGCGGCCGCGAGGGCCTGCGCGACGTCGGCGAGGAGGTCGTCGGGGTCCTCGAGGCCGACGCTGATCCGGAGGAGCCCGGGGGCGATCCCCGCGGCGGCGAGCTCGGCCGGCGTCAGCTGCCGGTGGGTCGTCGACGGCGGGTGGACGACGATCGTGTGGATGCTCCCGAGCGACGCGGTCCGTTCCGGGATCCGGAGGGCGTCGACGAACGCCCGCGCCGCCGGCGCCCCGCCGGCGAGCTCGACGGCGAGCATCCCCCCGCCGTTCGGGAGGAGCCGGCGGGCGACGGCGTGGTCGGGGTGGGAGGAGAGCATCGGGTAGAGGACGCGCGAGACCTCCGGCGCCGTCCCCAGGAGCGCAGCGAGGCGGGCGGCCGTCGCCGCGTGGCGCTCCATCCGGAGGCCGAGCGTCGGGATCCCGCGGAGGACGAGGAAGGCGGAGAACGGCGCGAGCGTCGCCCCCGTGTCGACCTGGAGGGCGCGCACGGCGGCGATCCGCTCGGCGGACCCGGCGACGACGCCGGCGAGCACGTCGGAGTGGCCGGAGAGGTACTTCGTCGCCGACTCGACGACGAGGTCGGCGCCGAGCTCGATCGGACGGCAGAGCGCCGGCGAGGCGAACGTGTTGTCGACGACGACCGCCGCGCCGTGCCGGTGGCCGAGCGCGGCGAGCGCGGGAAGGTCGGCGACCGCGATCGTCGGGTTCGAGATCGTCTCGAGGTAGAGGACGCGGGTCGGGGCCGCCGCGAGGGCCGCCTCGACGGCGTCGAGGTCGGCGGGATCGACGAACGTCGTCTCGACCCCGGCGCGGCCGAGGACGCGGGTGAGGAGCGAGCGGGTCGTCCCGTAGAGGTTCCGGGTCGCGACGATCCGGTCCCCGGCCCGGACGAGCGAGCCGACCGCGACGTGGATCGCGGCCATCCCCGAGGCCACCGCGTAGCCGGCCTCGGCGCCGTGGATCTCGGCGACGGTCGCGGCAAGCGCGTCGACGGTGGGGTTCGCCATCCGGGCGTAGACGTAGCCCTCGGTCGCGCCGGTCGTCACCGCCCCCAGCTCGTCGGCATCGGCCGCGGAGAACGTCACGACCTGGTAGATCGGCACGGACGTCGGCCGCTGGTCGACGCGCGGGGCACGCGAGGCGGCGCGGATCGCCCGCGTCGTGAAGCCGTCCATGGCGTCCGATCCTACACCGGCGGGCCGCCGCGGCCGAGCGGGCGGTGTCAGCGCCGGCCGTCGGCCCTCCCCGCTCCGACGCCCGCCTCGCGCCCGGGATGCCCCGCCGGTGCCGCGGACGCCCGCCCCGGGCCGACGGGCGCGAGCCAGCCGCGCCCGTTCGGGCGGCGGCGGTGCAGGCGCTTCGCCTCGTACATCGCCTCGTCGGCCGCGACCATGATGTCGTCCACCGAGCGGCCCGGCGCCCATTCGCCGATCCCGACGGACACGCCGATCGGGATCGGCTCGCCGGGCTCGCCGAGGCGGATCGCGGCAACGCCGAGGCGGATCTTGTCGGCGACGACGCGCGCCCCGTCCGGGTCGGTCTCGGGGAGGAGGACGAGGAACTCGTCGCCGCCGAGACGGGCCGGCGTGTCGATCCGGCGGACGTTGTCGCGGATGACGGCGGCCACGTCGGCGAGGGCCCGGTCGCCGACCCGGTGGCCGAACGTGTCGTTGAGGTCCTTCAGCCCGTCGAGGTCGGCCATGAGGAGGCAGAAGCCCCGGCGATAGCGGGTCGCCCGCTCGATCTCCCGCTCGACGGCCGCGAGGATGTAGCCGCGGTTCGCGAGCCCGGTGAGCGCGTCGATCGTGGAGAGGCGGATGGCCGCGTCGCGCGCCCGCCGCTGCTCGTGGGCGATCGCGGTCGCGACCGACGACAGGAGGACGAGGGCGACGAGGTTCACGAGGACGAGGGCCAGGGCGCCGGCGTCGAGGGGCGTTCCGCCCGCGGCGACCCCCGCCGCGAGGGCGTACCCGCCGATCGCCGCGGCGGCGAGGGCGACGGTGAGGAGCGGCCGCACGACGAGCGCGGCCCCGGCGACGACGAGCGGGTAGGCGTAGAAGAACGGGCTTGCCGCGCCCCCGGTGAGGGCGACGACGATGCTCGCGAGCGTGATCGCGACGGCGCCCTCCACGGCGAAGCGCGCGACCCCGAGGTCGGCGGCCGGGAGGATGTCGTGGGCGACGAGGATGAAGAGACCGCCGATCGCGAGGACGAGGAGGAGCGGCTCCTCGGCCATCGGCCAGAGCCCCGTGGCGTAGACGACGAGGGCGGTCGAGAGGAGGTACGCCCAGCTCGCCACCCGAACGACCCGGTCGAAGGCCGCCGCCGGGACGCCGTCGGAGAGCATGGCCGCCGGGTCGAGCGCGGCGATCGCCCGGAGGTCGAGCAGGGCGCCGCTGGCGTCGACGTCGCGCGCGGCACGCCGCTCGTCGAGGCGCCGGGCCAGCATCGGCTGCAGCGCGACCGCGAGGAGCGCGAGGTCCAGCACGACGACGACGCCAAGCCCCGCAGCGAGCCAGGCGTTCGTCACGACTCTCCCCTTGTCCGGCGGGCGTGCCCGGCCAGGCGGCTGCCTGCCGCTCGCGATTCTTGCATGCCGCCCGGCCGCCCGGCGAGGCCGGAACGCCTGGCAGCGGGCCGGCGGGCACGCCAGCGCATGCTCGGCGGTGCGCGGACGCACCGGAGCGTCCCCGGACGATCGTACCGGGTGGGTCCCGGGACGCGCCCGACCGCGGGCCGGTCGTTGCGGCCCGCGGGATTCGGTGCCGCCCGCCGCCCGGTCTGCTACGGTCGCCCGACGCCGCGCCGCGAGTCCGGCACGGCCCAGGGGAGGCGGAGGCGGTGACCCAGCAGCCTCGGGCGCGCGCCAACGGCGGCGGGCCGGGCGCGGACGTGTCGGGCCTCGACAAGCGGATCATCGAGCACCTCCAGCAGGACGGCCGGCGGCCCTTCACCCAGATCGCCGCCGAGCTCGGCGTGTCGGAGGCGGCGGTCCGGGCGCGGACGAACCGCCTCATCGAGCGGGGAATCCTCCAGGTCGTCGGGGTCACGGACCCGCTGAAGCTGGGCTTCCAGCAGCAGGCGATGATCGGGGTCCGCTGCCAGGCCGACCGCCTCATCGAGGTGGCCGAGGTCGTCGCCGCGTTCCCCGAGGTCTCCTACCTCGTCGTCACGGCCGGGTCGTACGACCTCCTCGTCGAGGTGGTCTGCGAGGACAACGACGCGCTCCTCCGGTTCCTCTCCGACCGCCTCCGCCAGGTCGACGGCGTCCGGGAGACCGAGACGTTCGTCTACCTCCGGATGGTGAAGCAGACCTACGCCTGGGGCACGCGCTGAGCCTCGCGAGGGATCGCTGGCGGCGCGGCCCCGCTGCCGGGGGCGATCGCCTGCGGATCGTCAGGCGGCAGGCCCGCCGGAGGGGAGCAGCCGACGCTCGACCGCCGGCAGCGGCCTGCCCGACTCCGCGAGCCAGCACGCCGACGCGCGCCCGAGCCCGAGGTCGATGAGCGGCGGCTCCTCCGTCCGGCAGCGCTCCAGGATCCCGGCCTGCTCGGCGAGCGGGCACCGCGGGTGGAACCGGCAGCCCGTCGGGACGTGGGCGGCGTCCGGTGTCTCGCCGGCGAGGATCACCCGCCGCGCACGCTCGCCGGGGCGCGGCGGTTCGGGGGTCGGCATGACCGAGACGAGCGCCCGCGTGTAGGGGTGGCGCGGGTCGCGGATCACTTCCTCGGCCGTCCCGAGCTCCATGACCCGGCCGAGGTACATGACCGCGATCCGGTCGGCGATGACCCACGCCACCGACAGGTCGTGGGTGATGAAGAGGTACGTGAGGTCGTGCTCCCGGCGGAGGTCGAGCATGAGGTTGAGGATCTCCGTCCGGATCGAGACGTCGAGCATGCTCACCGGCTCGTCGGCGACGACGAGCGCCGGGTCGAGGACGAGCGCCCCGGCGATCACGGCTCGCTGCCGCTGGCCGCCCGAGAGCTCGTGCGGGTAGCGGAAGGCGAAGTCGGCCGCCGGCCGGAGGCCGGCCGACTCGAGGGCGGCGATGACCCGCTCCTCGCGGCCCGCGGCGCTCCCGCCGACGCCCTGGACCTCGAGCGGCTCGGCGACGAAGTCGTGGATCGTCTGCTTGGGGTTCAGCGTCTCGTACGGGTCCTGGAAGATGAGCTGGACGCGCCGCCGGTACCGCCGGAGCGCTTCGCCGCCCCAGACGCCCGTCACGTCCTCGCCGTCGAGGAGGAGGCGCCCCGCGGTGGGCCGGGTGAGCTTCACGATGACCCGGCCCGTCGTCGTCTTGCCGGAGCCCGACTCGCCGACGAGGCCGAGGACCTCGCCGGCGCGGATCGCGAGGTCGATCCCGTCCACGGCCCGCACCGCGCCCGCGGCGCGGCGCCGGAGGAGGCTCGCGGCCCCGCGCCGGATCGGGAAGTGGACCTGGAGGCCCTCGAGGCGGACGAGCTCGGCGCCGGGGCGCGTCGGGACGGTCACGAGGCCCCCTCCTCGGGCGGGGCGGCCGACGCGCGGGGGAGTGCGGCCCCGGCCCCCGCGCGGGCGGGCGGCAGCGGCCGCGGCGCCCCGTCGCTCCCGGGCGGGTAGAGGTGACAGGCGACCCGGACGCGGTCGCAGAACGTCACCTCGGGCGGCGTCACCGTCCGGCAGACGTCCATCGCCACCGGGCAGCGGGGATGGAACCGGCAGCCGGGCGGCGGCTTCCGCAGGTCGGGCGGCGTGCCGGGGATCGTCCCGAGGTCGCGCCGACCCGCGTGGACGTCGGGGAACGCCCGGAGGAGCATCTGCGTGTAGGGGTGGCGGGGCGTGGCGAAGACCGTCCCGACGGGGCCCTCCTCGGCCACGCGGCCGGCGTACATGACCATGACCCGGTCGCAGGTCTCGGCGATGACCGAGAGGTCATGGGTGATGAGGATGAGCGAGAGCCCGAGGCGCTCGCGGAGCGTCTCGAGGAGCTCCAGGATCTGGGCCTGGACCATGACGTCGAGGGCCGTCGTCGGCTCGTCGCCGATGACGACCGCCGGGTCGCAGGCGAGCGCCATCGCGATCATCGCCCGCTGCCGCATCCCACCGGAGAGCTCGTGGGGGTACGCCCGCGCCCGCCCCTTCGGGATCCCCACCATGTCGAGGAGCTCGCCGGCCCGCGTCATGGCGGCCGCCTTCGAGAGCCCAAGCCGCTCGATGAGCGGTTCGGCGACCTGGTCGCCGACGCGGCGGACCGGGTTGAGGGCGTTCATCGCCCCCTGGAAGATGATCGAGATCTCCCGCCAGCGATACCGCCGGAGGGCGTTGTCCGATTTCGTCCGGAGGTCGATCCCGAAGAGCCGGACGCTCCCCCCGACGACCTCCGCGTTCGAGGGGAGGAGGCGGACGAGCGAGAGGGCCGTCGTCGTCTTCCCGCAGCCCGACTCACCGGCGATCCCGAGGGCCTCGCCGTCCTCGAGCGTGAAGCTCACGTCGTCGACGGCATGGACGGTCGCTCCGCCGAGGCGGAAGTGCGTCGTGAGCCCCTCGACGACGAGGAGCGGGGCATCGGGGTCGGCCTGCCTCGGGAGCGGCCACTGCCGGCGGCCCCGGATCGTCGCGCGGTCCGCGGCGGACCGCGCGACCCCTGCCGGCTCCGCGGTCATCGACGCAGCCCCGCCTTCGGGTTCAGGACGTCATCGAGGGCGTTCCCGACGAGGGTGAACGCGACGATGACGACGACGACGCAGAACGCCGGCGGGGCGATGTACCACCAGGCCCCGAGCCCGGGCGCGCCGGCCTCCTGGGCCGCGTTGAGGAGCTGACCCCACGACGGCGCGAAGGGATCCCCGAGGCCGATGAACGAGAGCGTCGTCTCGGTGAAGATCGCGCCGGCGAACGTGAGGACCGTGTTCGCAACGATGAGGTTCACGACGTTCGGGAGGATGTGGCGCCGCATGATGTGGGCCGGGCCACCGCCGATCACCCGGGCCCGGTCGACGAACATCCGCTCCTTCACCGAGAGCGTCTGCGAGCGGATGATCCGCGCCGTCGAGGCCCAGCTCGTGAGGCCGATGACGACGACGATGACGAGGAGCGTCGCCCGGATCCCGAGCAGCTCCGCGTCCGTCCCGACGATGTCGAGGATGATCGGGGCGAGGACGATCGCGAGGACGAAGGTCGGCAGGACGAGGAAGAAGTCCGTGACCCGCATGAGCACCTGGTCCCAGCGCCCGCCGACGTAGCCGGAGACGATCCCGATGACGGCGCCGAGGACGATCGTGATGAGCGTCGCGAGGAGGCCGATGACCATCGAGATCCGGGCCCCGTGGAGGGTGAGGTTGAGCATGTCGCGCCCGGATTCGTCGGTGCCGAGGAGGTGGGCCGCCGACGGCGGCTCGAGCGGGCCCCCCGTGGCGGTCGTGACCGTCTGGAGCGGGCCGACGAAGAGGTCCGGGGCGATCGCGAGGACCGCGAACGCGAGGAGGATCGCGGCCCCCACGAGGCCGTCGCGCCGCGAAGCGTAGCGCCGTGCGAAGCCGCGAGCATTCCGCAGCCGGAGGCGCCAGCGGGCTCCGCGGAGGTCGGCCGGGGCGATCGGTGCGGCGCTCACCGGCGCACGCGCGGGTCGAGATAGCCGTAGACGATGTCGGCGACGAAGTTCGCGAGGACGACGGACACGCCGAGGAACAGGAAGATCCCCTGGAGGACCGGGTAGTCGCGCGAGTTCAGGGCGTCGACCGTGAGCGTCCCGAGGCCCGGCCAGTTGAAGACGATCTCGGCGGTGATCGCCCCGCCGACGACGTACCCGAGGTTGATCGCGATGAGGGTCACCGCCGGGAGGAGGGCGTTCGGGATCGCGTGGGACCGCAGGATCTTCCCGTCAGGGAGACCCTTCGCCCGGGCCGTGGCGATGTAGTCCTCGTTCCGCGTCTCGGTGATCGACGAGCGCATGAGGATCGAGTAGCCGCCGATGAGGCCGAGGCTGATCGTCGCGAGGGGGAGCGCGAGGTGGGCGAGGAGGTCCCCGAGGAAGTCGAGGGGGCCGGAGTACGTCGCCCCCGCGGTGAGCATCCCGGAGGTCGGGAACCAGCCGAGGCCCGCGGCGAAGATGATGATGAGGGGCATGCCGATGACGAAGTACGGCATCGAGTAGAGGATGAGGCTGAGGCCGTTCCCGACCCGGTCGACGAGCCCGCCTCTCCGCCAGCCGGTCCAGGCCCCGAGGGTGAGCCCGACGAAGATCGCGATGAGCTCGGCGAGGCCGATGAGGAGGATCGTCGGCCAGAAGCGGTCGCCGATCACCTCGACGACGGGCTGGCCCTGGTACTTCATGGAGTAGCCGAGGTCGCCCTGCGCCGTCGCGACGACGAAGGCGACGAGCTGGTCGGGGACGAGCGGCTTGTCGAGGCCCCAGCGGGCCTTCGCGGCCTCCCGCTGCTCCACGGTGACGTTCGGGTTGCGAGGGTTCACCCGGTCCGGGGAGCCGGGCATCATCCGGAACAGGAGGAAGTTGAGGAGGACGATCATCACGATCGTGAAGATCGCCTGCGCCGACTGGCGGGCCAGGTAGCGGCCGCTCACGCGCGGCGCCCCCGACCCCGGCGGCGCCGAACGGCCCCGCGCGCCGCCTCACCGCCGGCACGTGGACGCCCGGGCGCCGGGGCGCCCACGGGGACGCGGCGGAGAGTCGAGGGACGACCCTCCGCCGAGATCGTCACGGACGGGGGCCGATGATCCGCTACTCCTCCTCGCCCGTGCCGCCGCCGGAGCGCCGCCGGAAGATCATCGCGAGGATGACGCCGGCCGCGACGAGGACGGCGGCGAGGATCCCGACCATGAGGGCGGTGTTGTCGCCTGTCCCCCCGGTCGTGCCCGGCGCGGGCGTCGGGGCGGCCGTCGCCGAGGCCTCCGACGCGGCCGACGCGGCCGGCGTCGGCGACGCGACGGCGGTCGCGTCGGTCAGGAGCGTGTAGTCGAGCGTGCCATACGTGAACAGCGGGGTCCCGTTCGCGAGCGGCTGGTTCTGCCAGCCGGCGAAGCGGTCGGTGCGGTACGCGACGAGGTTCGCGTCGTAGTAGAGGATGTCGTAGACGGCCTGGTCGTAGATCATGTTCTGCATCTGGGCCAGGATCGTCTTCCGCTCCGCGGCGGTCTTCGCGTTCGTCTGCTCGTCGTAGAGCTTGTCGTACTCGGGGTTGCAGTACTGGCTGTCCGAGGACGACCCGATCGCGTCGCAGCGGAAGATCTGGAGGAGGGCGTTCGGGTCGGGGTTGCCGGCCCAGCCCCAGAGCTCGATGTCGTAGTTCGCCTTGTACTCGGCCCCGGCCTCCGGCGGGAGGACGATGTTGCCGAGCGTCGCCGAGTCGAACTGCTGGGCGGTCACCTTGATCCCGAGCTGGCCGTACCAGTCCTTCACGAACTGGGCGGCCTTCGCGTACGTGGAGTCGGTGTCCGGGTAGTAGAGGCGGAGGCTGATCGCCTTGCCCTCCTTGTCGAGACGGGCGCCGCTCGCGTCGAGCTTGTAGCCGGCGGCGTCGAGCTTCTGCTTCGCGAGGGCGATGTCGAACGTCCGCGGGTGGTCGGGCTCGACGTGCCACTGGCCGAGGACCGGCGGCACGACCGTCGTGCCGACGTCCCCGTAGCCGCCGAGGACCCGCTCGACGAGGAGCTTCTTGTCGATCGCGTAGCCCAGGGCATCGCGGAACGCGGGGTCGAGGAGAGCCTTCGTCGACGGGCCGCCGTCCTTGATCGTCTTGCCGTCGGAGGCGCCGTACTCATTGAAGGCGAGCTGCGTCCAGCCGTTCGCGCTCCCGACGACGGTCCGGATGTTCGGCTGGCCCTGGAGCGCCTTCAGCTGGTCCGCGTTCGGGCTGCGGGCGTAGTCGATCTCGCCGGCCTTGAGGGCCTGGACCATCGTGTCGTCGGTCTTGAAGAACTGGATGACGACCTCGTCGGCGGCGCCCTGCGTGCCCCAGTAGTTGGGGTTCCGCACGAAGCGGGCGTACTCGCTCGTCTTCCACTCGGCCAGGGTGTACGGCCCGGTGCCGACGAGCGGCGCCTCGAACTTCGCCTCGCCGATCGCCTTGTAGTCCATCTTCCCCCAGATGTGCTTGGGGATGATCGGCAGGTAGACCTGGAAGATCCGGTCGGAGGCGTCGGTCGTGGAGGCGATCATCGTCTGGTCGTCGGGGCATTCGACCTTCGTGACCCCGGCGTCCTTGAGGTTCGGGTCGAGGTACCCGGCGCCGATGTTCGCCTCGTCCTTGATCGCGGCGAGCGCGAGGCCCCACGAGAAGCAGGCGTCCTGCGCCGTCGCCGGCTGCCCGTCGGACCACTTCATCCCGGACCGGATGTGGAACTTCCACGAGGTCCCGTCGGCCGAGCGCTCCCACGAGTCGGCGAAGCCGGGGACGGGCTCGAGGTTCGGCCCGAAGTCGACGAGGAGGTTGTAGGTCAGCTGGAAGACCTCGTAGCCGACGACGAGGAGCGTCTGGTACGGGTTGATCGAGTCGAGGTCCTGCGTCGTCCCCACGCGGAGGACGAGCTTCGTGTCGGCGGCCCGCGCCGGCACCGCGAGCGAGGGCGCGAGGAGCGCCCCGGCCAGGCCCATGGCGGCGAGCAGGCGAACGAAGCGAGTGCGGACGGGTGCGCGCATCGGTGCTCCTCTCCTCCATGCCCCGGCCCCGGTCGGGACATGCCACGGGCAGGCTCCACCCGCCCGGCGCCACTCTAGGCACGCCCGGACGGCCGGGTCAAATCGGGGCGCGCGTGGCGGGCCGGGCCGGACGTCGGCGGGACGGCCGGACCGGCGTCCCGGGGGCCGGCGATCAGCCGCGGTCGAGGTCCGCGAGCACCGGCGCGAGCGCCTCGATCGAGGCGAGGGTGATCGGGTCGACGACGAGCTGGACGTGGGCGATCCCCTCGGCGGCGAAGGCGCGGAGGGTCGCCGCGATCTCCGCCGGCGAGCCCTCGACCGGCGGAACCGGGTCGTTCGCGGCCCCGCCCTGGACGCGGCCACGGCCGCCCGGCAGGCGGACGAGGACGGCGACCGTCCGCTCGATCGCGGCGGGGTCGCGCCCCGCGGCGCGGGCCGCGGCGTCCACGCGCTCGCGGAGGGGGGCGATCCCCGCCGGCCGGTTCCCGAACGCGTCGAACCAGGCGTTCCAGGCGTCGACGTGCGGGGCGGCGATCGCGAGCATCCGGGGTCCCGACGAGCCGATCATGAGCGGCGGGCCGCCGGGCCGCGGCCGCGGCACGAGCTCGCAATCGCGGGCCGTGTAGAACGCGCCGGCGACGTCGACCGCGCCCTCGCGGAGGAGCGTCCGGACGATCGTGAACGCCTCCTCGAAGCGGTCGATCCGGCGGTCGAACGGGAATCCGAACGCCGCGAACTCGGTCTCGTTCCAGCCGGCGCCCAGGCCGAGGACGAGGCGCCCGCCGCTCACCTCGTCGACAGTCGCCGCCATCTTCGCGAGCATCGCCGGGGCGTGGAACGCGGTCGCCGCCACGAGGGGCCCGAGGGCGATCCGCGAGGTGACCGCGGCGAGCCCGGCGAGCGTCGTCCACGCCTCCCACGGCCCGCGGGCGCGGGCGTCGCCGGGGCGCCGGTAGAGGAGGTGGTCGCCGTACCAGAGGGAGTCGAAGCCGACCTCCTCGGCCCGCAGCGCCATCGCCCGCAGGTCCGGCCAGCGGGCCTCCCACTCGACCTCGGGGAGCTGGATCCCGACCCGCAGCGGGCGACCGGCCATGCGCACCTCCTCGCGCGATCGTAGGCCATTCAGCAGTGGCGCCTCGGCGGCGCGATGGTGCCGCTCGAGATCTTCCCCGAGCCGAGGCACACCCTCTCCTTCGCGACGCCGCACGCCTGGGCGATCCAGGGCCTCCGCGAGGTGGCCCTCCGGGGAGGTACGATCGTCGGCGTGGTGACCGAGGTCGGGGTGCTGGCGCTCTACGGGGCGGTGGTCCTCGCGGTCGGGACATGGCGGTTCCGGCGGATCCTCACCCGATGAGCCCGCCGGGCGGCACTGACCTGCCCGCGCCGGGTGATGTGCCCGCGCCGGGGGGCCTGCCCGCGCCCGCGATCGAGGTCGTGGAGCTGGAGCCGCAGCACGCTGCCGTGCTGCGGAGCGTCGTCGCTCCGGCCGACTTCGCCGAGTTCATCGCCGACGCGCTCGCCGGCGTGTCGGACACCCTCGCCCGTGCGGGGATCGCCCCCGCCGGGCCGCCGTTCGCCCGCTACTTCGGGAGTGGCCCCGACGGCCTCGACGTGGGCGTCGGCTTGCCGATCGCCACGCCGTACCTCGGGCGCGGACCGATCGTGTCGTCGGAGCTGCCCGCCGGGCCCGCGGCGACCGCGACGCACATCGGCCCGTACGACGGCCTCGACGCGGCCTGGTCGGCGCTGAAGGCGGGGATCGATGCACTCGGACGCCGCCGCGCCGACGACCCGTGGGAGATCTACTTCGTCGGCCCGGGGAGCGGCGTCGAGCCGGACGAGTGGCGGACGGAGCTCGTCTGGCCGCTCGTGGCGGAGGAATCGGAAGCGCCCGGCGACCCGAACCGCTGAGCCGGCGGCCACGGGCGGATCGACCCCCGCCCGGGGGGCTGGTCGGGGCGGTGGGATTCGGACCCACGACCTCGTGCTCCCAAAGCACGTGCGCTACCACTGCGCCACACCCCGACGGGTTCGTGCCCGGGACCGCGTGGGTGGTCCCGAGCCGCCACGTGCCTAGCCTACCGCGCCCGGAGCGCAGGATGCAGCCACGCCGGGCCCGCGGTGACACGCGGCGGCGTCGCCGGCAGATCGCCGTCGCGGGCCCGGCCCCGCGGTTCCGTCGCCGGCAGATCGCCGTCGCGGGCCCGGCGTCGCCGGCAGATCGCCGTCGCGGGCCCGGCGCCGCGGGCCCGGCCTCGCTCCGCGACGGTCCCATCCTCGTCGGCGGGCCCCCGATTCCGGAGCCGCCTGGCCGGACGTGTGACCCCAGGCCCGGCGGAACAAGGCCATCGGACCTATCCGACGGCCGACCCGCGCCTACCCTGAGGCCACCGGGTTCGCCCGCCGCGACGCGCGTCGCGGCGGGCGCCGTCGTGGCGCCCGCCGCGATCCGTGCCCGCGCGACCTGGTGACCGCGGGTTCGGAGGCATGTCGCACGAGGTTCGTCGATGGATCGAGAGCTCCGGCACGATGTCGTGATCCTGGGGGCCGGCCTGGCCGGCCTGCGGGCCGCGGTCGAGATCTCCCGCAGGATGGAAGGCCGCGTCGACATCGGCATCGTCTCGAAGGTCCAGCTCATGCGGGCCCACTCGGTCTGCGCCGAGGGTGGCACCGCGGCCGTGCTGCGCGAGGACCTCGGTGACTCGCGGGAGCTCCACGCCTGGGACACGGTGAAGGGGTCCGACTTCCTCGCCGACCAGGACGTCGTGCAGACGTTCGTCGACACGATCCCGAAGGAGATCCGCCAGCTCGACCACTGGGGCATCCCCTGGACCCGCGACGACGACGGCTACATCTCGCAGCGCCCGTTCGGCGGGCACAGCTACCCCCGGGCGACGCTGGCGGCTGACAAGACCGGCTTCTTCGAGATGCAGACGCTCTACGACCAGCTCCAGCGCTACCGGACGTTCACCCGGTACGACGAGCTCTTCGTCACCGACATCCTGGTCCACGACGGCTCGTTCGCGGGGCTCGCCGGCCTCGACATGGGAACCGGCGAGACCGTCGCGATCCGCGGGAAGGCCCTCCTCGTCGCCTCCGGCGGCGGCGGCACCCTCTACGGGTTCACGACGTACTCCCAGACCGTGACCGGCGACGG
Organism: Chloroflexota bacterium; assembly: GCA_021802585.1. Classification (GTDB taxonomy): domain Bacteria; phylum Chloroflexota; class Limnocylindria; order Limnocylindrales; family CSP1-4; genus CTSoil-043. The sequence continues at coordinate 17,240 of JAJZRQ010000016.1, read as the reverse complement.
GATGGCGATGGCCTACCGCGCCGGCCTCCCGCTCGAGGACATGGAGTTCCTCCAGTTCCACCCGACCGGCCTCGTGCCGAGCGGGATCCTCATGACGGAGGCCTGCCGCGGCGAGGGCGGCTACCTGAAGAACAACCGCGGCGAGCGGTTCATGGCGGGCTACGCGCCGAAGCTCATGGAGCTCGCGCCGCGCGACATGGTCTCGCGCGCGGAGACCGAGGAGATCCTCGCCGGGCGGGGCTTCCGGACCGCCGACGGGCAGGACTACCTCGAGCTCGACCTCACCCACCTCGGGGCCGACCGGATCAACACCCGGTTGCCGCTCATCCGCGAGGTGACGATCAAGTTCCTGGGGCTCGACCCGATCGAGAGGCCGATCCCGATCCGCCCGGTCGCCCACTACTCGATGGGCGGCATCGAGACCGACATCGACGGCCGGACCCGCGTGCCGAACATCTGGGCGGCCGGCGAGGCCGCCTGCGTCTCGCTCCACGGCGCCAACCGGCTCGGCTCGAACTCGACGGCCGAGTGCCTCGTCTGGGGCGGGATCACCGGGCGCGAGATCGTCGCCGCGCTCCCCGGCCTGGCCGCGGCCGCGCCGCTGCCGGCCGCCGGCACGGCCGCCGCCGAGGAGCGCGTCCGGCAGGTGCTGGCGCGCCAGGGCGACGAGAACCTCTACGAGCTGCGCCGCGAGCTGCGCGCGACGATGGACGCCGACGTCGGCGTCTTCCGCAGCGGCGACGACCTGGCGACGGCCCTCGCGACGATCCGCCAGATCCGCGAGCGGGCGCGGCGGGCACCGGTCGCCGACAAATCGCGGGTCTACAACTCGAACCTCGTCCACGCCCTCGAGCTGGAGAACCTCGTCGACCTCGCCGAGGTCACCGTCGCCGGGGCACTCGCCCGCGAGGAGTCGCGCGGCGCCCACGCCCGGCGCGACTTCCCCACCCGCGACGACGAGCGGTGGCTCAGGCACACGCTCGCCTTCCACGCCGCTGATGGTCCCCGGTTCGAGCACAAGCCGGTGACGGTCGACATGTGGAAGCCCGTCGAGCGCACGTACTAGCCGGGAGGACATCGATGGCATCGCGCGCACACCCCAACCGGCTCGGCATCCGCGGCTGGGTCGGCGGCGGCCGCTGGGGCTTCGAGCGGTACCTCTACACGCTCCACCGGATCACGGGCCTCGGCCTCCTCGCCTACTTCCTCATGCACATCTTCGTCACGTCGACCCGCGTCCTCGGGCCCGCCAGCTGGAAGCAGGCGATGGACGCCGTCTCGGGCCCGCTGTTCGCGGTCGGCGAGTACCTCGTCTTCGCCGCCTTCGCGTTCCATGCCGTGAACGGGGTCCGGCTCGCGCTCATCGAGCACGGCTTCCTCATCGGGCCGCCGATCGAGCCCATCTACCCCTACGCGACCTCGGTGGGCCGGCAGCGCCCGCTCGCCGTGGCGGTGATGATCGTCGCCGGGGTGATCGCGCTGTGGGGCGGCCTCGACTTCCTCACCCTGCGGTAGGAGCCGACATGCGCGATCGAACGCTCTGGACGGCTCACCTCGGCGCAGGCGGGCTGATCCTCGTCTTCCTCGGCCTCCACATGGCGATCATGCACCTCGGCCTGACGGGGGACGGCCTCGGCGTCCCGGGCGACAAGGCCATCGACTGGGCGAGCGTCGCGCTGCGCGCCCAGAGCGTCTTCTTCGCCGTCACGTACGTCATCCTCGTCGGGGCCACCCTCTACCACGGGCTCTACGGCCTGCGGAACATCCTCCTGGAGCTGAACCCGGGGCCGGCCCTCCGGAAGGTGATCGACGTCGGGCTCTCCGTCGTCGGGCTGGCGCTGTTCGCCTTCGGGACCTGGACCGCTCTCGCCGCCCCCGGCGCGGCCACGACGGTGGGAGGCTGACGTGGCTGACGCACGCCCGAGGACGGTCACCTTCCGCGTCCGGCGGTTCGAGCCCGGCCGGGACGAGCGGCCGCGCTGGGAGGATCACCGCGTCGAGGTGACGCCCGGAATGACGGTGCTCGACGGGTTATGGAAGGTGAAGGAGCAGAGCGCTCCCAGCCTCGCCTGGCGCTCGTCGTGCCGGATGGGGATCTGCGGCTCCTGCGGGATGCTCATCGACGGGCGGCCCCGGCTCGCCTGCAACACGCAGGTCGCGGAGCTGGGCAGCGAGGTCGTCGCGGTCGGGCCGCTCCCCAACTTCGACATCGTCAAGGACCTTGTCCCCGACCTGCGCCCGATGTTCGAGACCCACCGCGACCTCCGGCCGTACCTGCTGCGGGACGACACCGAGGAGCAGGACGACCCGACCCGCGAGTACTGGCAGTCGCCGCACGAGCTGGAGGAGTACCTCCAGTTCAGCTACTGCATCAAGTGCGGCTGCTGCATGGCCGCCTGCCCGACGGTCGCGACCGACCCGCACTACGCGGGGCCGATGCCCCTCGCACAGGCCCAGCGCTACGACAGCGACTCGCGCGACGCCGGGTTCGGCGAGCGTCGCGAGGTGCTGTCCGGCGGGGACGGGCCGTGGCGCTGCCACTTCGCGGGGGAGTGCTCGCAGGTCTGCCCGAAGGGCGTGGACCCGGCGAAGGCGATCCAGCTCATGAAGCGGGACCTCGTCTTCGACCTCCTGCGGCTCCGCCGGCGGAAGCCGCCGGCCGCGGTGGCCGAGGCTCCGCACGGCCTTCCGCGCGAAGGCATCCCGCCGGCGCCCCCGCGGACCGTGCCGGAGGGCTGACGCCCGGAGGCCCCGTGCCGGAGGCTACGCCTCGGCGATGACGCCGATCGAGATCCGGAACCCCGCCCGCCGCTGGAGCGGTGGCATGAGCGTGCCCTGGCCGACCGGCGTGTCGCCGGGGAACCAGCGCGCCCACTCCTCGCTGAACGCGTCGAACTCGGCCGGGTCGCGGAGCGCCCAGTTCGCCCAGACGACCCTCTCGAGCGAGCTCCCCTCGGCCTCGAGCCGCGCCTTGAGGTTCTGGAGGCACTGCCGCGTCTGCTCCTTGATCGCGGCGCTCGCGACCTGCCCCGTCGCGGGGTCCGTCGGCCCGATCCCCGAGACGTAGACCATCCCTCCGGCCTTCACCGCGCGAGCGGCGCCCACCGTCGGGCGCGACCCGTCGCCGACCGGGACCCCCTCGCCCGTCGTCATCCGCCCCTTCCGCTGGCGGGCCACGTCCGGGTTCTGCGGATCCTCGGGGGGGATCCCGAACTCGTCGGGCGGCAGCTGGATGCCGCGCGTCCTGAACTTCGCCATGAACGTGGGGCGGATCCCCGTCGGCTTCAGCAGCCCCTGGATCCTGCCCTCGACGACGCCCGTCTGCTGGAAGACGAAGACGTCCTGGGTGAGGATGTCGTCGTCCTCGATGCCGTAGACCTCGGTGATGTTGACGATCTTCCGGGTCCCGTCCTTGAGGCGCGCGGTGTGGACGATGAGGTCGACGGCGGAGGCGATCTGCTCGCGGATCGCCCGCAGCGGCAGCTCCACGCCGGCCATGAGGACCATCGTCTCGAGGCGCCGGAGCATGTCCGGCGGGCTGTTGGCATGGCCCGTCGAGAGGGAGCCCTCGTGGCCGACGGTCATCGCCTGGAGCATGTCCAGCGCCTCGCCCGAGCGGCACTCCCCGACGATGATCCGGTCGGGGCGCATGTGGAGGGCGTTCCGCAGGAGGTCGCGGATCGTGATCTCGCCGCGGCCCTCGAGGTTCGGGGGCCGGGACTCGAGGGTCACGACGTGCTCCTGGCGGAGCTGGAGCTCGGCGGCATCCTCGATCGTGACGATCCGCTCGTCGTTCGGGATGAACGAGGAGATGACGTTGAGGGTCGTCGTCTTGCCCGAGCCGGTGCCGCCCGAGACGAAGAGGTTGAGGCGCGCCTCGACGCAGGCCCGCAGGAAGTCGAACATCTCGGCCGTCGCCGTCCCGAAGCCGATGAGGTCCTCGACGGTGTACGGCCGGGCGGCGAACTTCCGGATCGTGATGACGGGCCCCACGAGGGAGAGCGGCGGGATGATCGCGTTGACGCGCGAGCCGTCGGGCAGGCGGGCGTCGACCCGTGGGCTCGACTTGTCGATCCGGCGGCCGATCGGGGTGACGATCCGGTCGATGATCCGGAGCACGTGCTCGTCGTTGAGGAACGCCCGGTCGACCCGCTCGATCTTGCCCCGCCGCTCGATGTAGATCTGGCGCGGGCCGTTCACCATGACCTCGGTGATCGTCTCGTCGCGGAGGAGCGGCTCGAGCGGCCCGAGGCCGCCGATCTCGCCGATGAGCTCCTCGACGAGGCGGAGGCGCTCGTCCCCCGTGACCGCGAACCCGTTCGCCCGGATGATCCGGTCGACGATCACCTCGATCCGCTGGCGGACGTCCGTCGCCGCGGCGGCGTCGAACAGCGCGCCGGACGAGCCGCTCAGCTCGTCGAGGAGGCGCACCCGGATGTCGCGGAGGAGGACCTCGCGGGCCGCGGCCTGGGCCGGCCGCATCGGGGCCGGCGGCGGCTTCGGGGCGGCCGGGGGCGGCGGCGGCGGGGTGGTGCCGGCGCTCTGCGCGTCGGCGTCGTGCTGCGCCTGCTCGACCCGCCGGAGCAGCGACATCGGGTTCCACCTCGTTCGGCCGGCGACGCGATCCGGGAGGTCCAGGGATCGGGCCCTCGCGGGCGAGGCGCCCACCGCGCGCGTCGACCCCGCGAGCATACCTCCGCGCCATCGGCAGGGGTACCCGGTGGTACCGATCCGGTGTCGGGGCGCAACCGCCGCGGGACGCGGCGGCGTCCTACGTGATCGCCGCGCGGATGCTCGGGATCCGGTCCGCGTAGTAGTAGGCGCAGCCCGCCTTCACGAAGTCCGCTTCGATCTTGAGGGCGGCGAGCGCCTTCTTCACAGCCGGGGCCGTGACTCCCAGCTCCTTCGCGATCGCCCCGGCGGACAGCCCTTCGCGCCCATTCGCGTCCTTCACCATCGGAGTCCCTCCTTCGCGCGCAGTGTCCTCCGCCGCGGCTCGGCGGGCAACCCGTACGACGCGTCCGGGGCAGGGGAACCGTCATCGTGGAGCCGTAGCCTCAGAACCCGTGGCCCTCGAGGATCGGGGCCATCCGCCGGGCGGCGCGGGCGCGGTGGGAGACAGCCTGCTTGCGCTCCGGCGGCCACTCCCCGACCGTCGCCCCGCCGGGCGACTCGCCGGCCGGCTCGAAGATCGGGTCGTAGCCGAACCCGTTCGTCCCGCGCGGCGCCGTGCCGATCCGGCCCTCGAACGTGCCGCGGGTGAGCGTCACCGGCAGCCCGCCGCGGGGCCCGCCGCGCGCGGGGAGGGCGAGGGCGAGGACGCAGCGGTACCGGGCGCCGCGCCGGTCGGGCGGCAGGCCGGCGAGCGCCGCGAGGAGCTTCGCGTTGTTCTCGGCATCCGTGGCGCGCTCGCCCGCGTACCGCCGGGTGCGCACGCCGGGGCCGCCGCCGAGGGCGTCCACCTCGAGGCCGGAGTCGTCGGCGATGGTCGGGAGTCCGCTCCGGCGGGCGTAGAAGCGGGCCTTGAGGGCGGCGTTCGCGGCGAACGTCGCCCCCGTCTCCTCCACGTCGTCGGCGATCCCCACGTCGTCGAGGTCGACGAGCTCCGCCCGCCCGAGGTGGAGGAGGTCGCGGAGCTCGGCGAGCTTGTGGCGCGAGCGGGTCGCGACGAGGAGCCGCGGCCGGGGAGGGGCACCCGATCGGCCGGCGGTCACCGCTGGACGGTCGCGAGGATCGCCGCCTGGGCTTCGAAGAGGCGGGTGAGCCCCGAGCCGGCGAGGTCGAGGAGGCGCCCGAGGTCGTCGCGGGAGAACGCCCGCCCCTCGGCCGTCCCCTGGAGCTCGACGTACGTCCCGGCGTCCGTACCGACGACGTTGAAGTCGACCTCGGCGACGCGGTCCTCCGCATAGTCGAGGTCGAGGAGCGGGACGCCGGCGTGGATCCCGACGGAGACCGCCGCGACCTTCCCGACGAGGAGCCGCTCCATCCCGTACGTCATGAGGGCGGCGGCAAGGGCGACGTATCCGCCGGTGATGCTCGCCGTGCGCGTGCCGCCGTCGGCCTGGAGGACGTCGCAGTCGACCGTGACCGTCCGCTCCCCGAGCCGCCCGAGGTCGACGACGCCCCGCAGGGAGCGGCCGATGAGTCGCTGGATCTCGTGCGTCCGGCCGCCGATCCGGCCGGCCGCCGCTTCCCGCTGCGTCCGCTCCGCCGTCGAGCGCGGGAGCATCGAGTACTCGGCGGTGACCCAGCCGCTCCCCTTGCCGCGGAGGTGGGGCGGGACGCGGTCCTCGATCGTCGCCGCGCAGAGGACCTCCGTGTCGCCGACCCGGATCCGGCACGAGCCCTCGGCCCACTTCTGGACGCCGAGCGTCATCGCGACCGACCGGAGCTCGTCCGGGCGCCGTCCCGACGGCCGGACGGCCGGTCCGCGGTTCCCGATCGTCATCACCCCTCCTCGTCCGCGGGCTCGCGCGTCCGCGGCGCCGGCGCGCCGGACGGGAGCCCGGCGGAGCCACCTGCGCCGGGCGACAGCGGCCCGGCAGCCTCATTCTGGCGCGCCAGCTCGCGCTTCGCCGCGTCCCACAGGCCGTCGAGCTCGGCGAACGAGAGGTCGCGGAGGGCGACGCCGCGCTCGGCCGCGAGGCGTTCGACGATCCCGAAGCGGCGACGGAACTTCTCGTTCGCCGCCCGGAGAGCCGCCTCGGCCTCGACGTCGTGGTGGCGGGCGAGGTTGACGACGACCATGAGGAGGTCGCCGAGCTCCTCCGCCCGGGCCGCCGACCCCTCGGCCGCGGCGAGCTCGCCGAGCTCCTCGGCGACCTTCCCGAGGATCCCGTCGATCGACGGCCAGTCGTAGCCGAGGTGGGCCGCCCGCTCCTGCATCTCCTGGCTCGCCGCGAGGGCGGGCATCGACCGGCTGACGCCGTCGAGGGCGCTCTTCGGGCCCGGCGCATCGCCCTCCCCGGCGGCCGCTGCCGCCTCGGCCGCCCGCTCGGCCTCCTTGATCCGCTCCCACTGGCGGTTCACGTCGCCCGCCGTGCGGACCACCGCGTCGCCGAAGACGTGGGGGTGGCGGCGGACGATCTTGCCGGCGATCGCGGCCTGGACGTCGGCGAGGTCGAAGACGCCGGCCTCCGCCGCGAGCTGGGCGTGGAGGACGACCTGCAGCCAGAGGTCGCCGAGCTCCCCGGCGAGCTCCGGCGTGGCGCCTGCGGCGAGGGCGTCGTAGACCTCGTACGCCTCCTCGAGGAGGTGGTTCCGGAGCGACTCGTGGGTCTGCTCGCGGTCCCACGGGCAGCCGTCCGGGGCCCGCAGGCGGTTCGAGATCCAGGGCATCCCCCACGGCGAGGCGGCCGCCAGCTCGGGGGCGACGGGCCGCAGATAGAGCGGGCCCGCGAGATCCGCCTCCGCGAGGGATGCGATGGTCGTCCCCTCGGCCGCCCCGAGGCGCCCCACCGGGTGGTCGGGCGGGTAGAGGCGGCGGAGGACGCCGAGCGCGTCGCGCCCCGCCGGGCCGTGGCGACCGGGGAGCGGGGCGGGCGGCTCCGCCGGCGCGGCGGCGTGGAGGAGCGCGAGGGGCACGAGGAGCGCCGGCCGCGACGGCTCGAGCGGGACGGCGACGAGCCGTTCCGCGGGGACGACGGCGAGGCCCTCCGCCGGGTCGAGCCCCCAGCGGAGCCGGGCCTCAGCGAGCAGGGCGTCGAGCACGCGACCTCCGGTCAGCCCGAGATGAGGCGCTCGATCGTCGTCTGGGCCGGGTCGTTCTTGATCCCCGAGTACCAGTTCGAGAACGCGCTCGAGCGAAGCGTCTTCGCCTGGTCGGGATCGGGCATCCGGGTCGCGACCTCCTGGATCCGGTAGATCACGAGCCCGCTGCTCTCGATCGGTGTCGTGAGGGCGTTCGCCTGGGCCCCGAAGATCGCGTCCTCCTGCTCCTTCGGGAGCTGGTAGCGGGCAACCCAGCCGACCTCGCCGCCGGTCGCGGCGTTCGAGGAGATCGAGTTGTCGGCGGCGATCCGGGCGAAGTCGGCGCCGGGCTTCGACGCCTCGACGATGAGCTTCTGGGCGCGGACGGCCGGGTCGTCCGTCGTGACGAACTGGATGACGTGCCAGCCGAAGGCCGACTTGACGGGGGCCAGGAGCTGGCCCGGCTGGAGCCCCGGGGCGAAGATCGCCGCGGCGAAGGCCGGGTCGAGCTGCGCGCTGGGGTCGTCCTGCGAGACGTACGGGAGGAACCCGTTCGACGATGCCGACCCCGTGTCGTCGCTTCCCGCGGCGAGGTCGACGAAGCGCTTCGTGCCGGCCTTCAGCTCGTCGTACGCGGCCTGGGCCTCCTCCTCGGCGGCCTTCCAGGCCGGATCGTCGGCGGCGAGCTTCGAGGCGCCGCCCGGGTCGTTCTTCGGCGCGTAGAGGATGTGCCGGACGAGGACGGCGCCGGGGGAGATCGTCTGGCCGCCGTTGTCCTCGAGGACCATCTCCGCGACGCGGCGCTGCTCCGACGGCTTGTCCACGACTTCCGCGATGAGGCTCGCCTCGATCCCGTCGCGGGCCAGGACCGCCTCGCTGGCCCGCCGGTAGGCGGCCTCGTCGACGCCCGCGTCGGCGGCGCGCTTCATGTAGTTGGGGTCGGTCACGGCGGGCACGATCTCCGTCACCCGGCCGATCCGGAACGCGCCGTCGGCGCCTTCGACGACGTCCGTGTAGCCGGGCGCCGCCAGGGCGAACACGGCGTCGACGAAGGCCTGGTCCGGGGAGGTCGTCCCCTTGTCGATGAACGTGAGGTCGCCGTTCGTGTCGGCCGCGCTCGCGTCGCCGGAGGCCTTCACGACGTCCTCCCACGACGTCCCGCCCTCGAGGTCGGCGAGGAGCCCCTCGGCCTTCTTGCGGGCGGCGTCCTTCTGCTCCTGCGTCGGGGCGGCGGCGCCGCTCGAGACCGCCGGCGCCACCGTGATGACGAACGTGTGGCGGCTCTCGGGGGTCGTGGCGTCCTTCGTCACCTGTTCGTCGATCTGGGCGGCGGTCACGGCGACGCTCCGTTTCGGCGCCAGCTGGAGGATGAGCGCCTCGTCGATGACGTTCTCGTACGCCTGGCTCGCGACCTGCTGGCGCTGCTGCGCGATGGAGTTGAGGAGCTGGGTTCCCACCGCCGCGGACATCCGGCCGGCGTTCACCTTCTCGCGGGTCCGCGACTCGAGGATGTCGAGGCGGAAGGAATCGACCGCCACGCGGGCCCGGAGGGCGTCCTTCGTGATCGTCTCGCCGTTGACGATCGCGACCGCGGCAAGGTGGTCGCCGTACCAGCTGGCGGCGCCGGCGCCGACGAGGAGGAGGACGGCGACGGCGACGACCGCGCCGAAGCCGAGGTTGAAGTAGAGGTTGCGGCGGGCGTCGGACTCGTGGCCGCTGCGGCGGCCGGTCCGCGTCGTCGGACGGGCGCGGAAGGTCATCGTGCTCTCTTGGACTCGCGATCTGGGTGGGCCGGGGCCGGAAGGAGGCGCCCGGAGGCCGAGGAGGCCGCCGCGCGGGCGCGGCGAGCGGCCCGGCGCATGGTACCGCACCGCGCGGGAGGGCCCGTGCCGCCCGGCACCGCCGAGGGCCGCCCGCGTGTCGCGGCGGGGCGCGGCCGGTCGGGCCACCGGGGCCGGGCCGGCCGGCCGGCCTCTATCATCACGCCATGCCGACGACCGAGCGCCGCTCCCTCCTCACCCGCGCGCGGGGCGTGGCGCGTCGCGCCGCCCGCACCGTGCGCACCCGGCTCCGCGGGAAGCCGCCCGCCCCGGACTCGCTGGCGGCGCTCCGCCGGCGGCTCATCGCCGAGGGCGCGTCGCCGAACCCCTCGCGACCGGGCGACGCCTGGCGGCCGTGGGTGAACCGGGCCCTCCGGACCTCGGCGGAGGCGGACGCGGCCCTCGCCGAGCTCCGGCGCTGCGGGCTCCCTGCCCACAACGACCGCCCGAAGAACTGGGACCTCCTCGTCGCGATCGGGAGCATCCTCGCCACGACGCGCCCCACGGACCCGGTCCTCGAGATGGGCGCGCCGCGCTACGCTCGCCTCCTGCCCTGCCTCGCCCTCCTCGGCTACCGCGACCTCCGGGGAATCGACCTGACCCACGGGGCGCCGCTGCGGACCGGCCCGATCCTCTACGAGCAGATGGACCTCACCGCGACGACGTTCCCCGACGCCTCGTTCGGGGCGATCGCCTGCCTCAGCGTCGTCGAGCACGGCGTCGGCGTCGACGCCTACCTCCGCGAGGCGGCCCGCCTCCTGCGTCCGGGCGGCCTCCTCGTCACCTCGACGGACTTCTGGTGCGAGCCGGTCCCGACCGAGGGCCTCGAAGCGTACGGCGGCCCGGTGCGGATCTTCGGCCCCGCCGACATCGCGGGCTGGGTCGAGCGCGCCGCCCCGCTCGGCCTGCGGCCGGTTCGCGACCTCGACCTCGCCTGCGACGAGCGGGTCGTGACCTGGGCGCGGTTCGGGCTCCAGTACACGTTCGTCACGCTCGTCCTGCAGCGGGAGCCCGCCCCCGCCGCGTCTCCGGCCTGACCGGTGGCCGACCCGCCGGCCCCGGGACCCGGCGCCCGACCCGACCGCGGGCGCCCGTCCGCCGTCCGGCGCGCCATCCGCCGCGCCGCCGCAATCCTCCCGGCGGCCCGCCGCGACGCGGCCCGCCGGGCGGTCCGCGCGACCGGGGACTTCGTCGCCGGGCGCCCCCCGGCCTCGTGGCGCGTCGCGAAGGGCGAGCCGCTCCTCGACCCGGCGTGGGCCGCGGCCGCCCAGGAGGCCCTCGCGGGCGGGCGGCCGGACGATGCCCTCGCGATCGCCGACCGCGTGCTCGCCGCGCACCCCCGCCTCGTCGCCGCCCTCGAGGTCCGCCAGGTCGCCCTCTTCCGCCTCGGGGAGCCGACCGCGAGCCTCGCGGCCCTCCGCGCCGTGCGGGCGATCGCGGACCGACCGGAGCGGGCCCGGCTCGAGGAGCGGATCCTCGCGATGCTCCGCGAGAGCGACCCGGGCTGGCTGCCGCGGATTCCCGGGCCGCCGGAGCCGCTCGTGGCGGCGGACCCCGGCCGCGTGCTCCACCTCCTGAAGGAGTCCGTCCCGGACCGCCAGAGCGGCTACACGATGCGGAGCCAGTACATCGCCCGGGCCCAGCGGGCGGCCGGCCTCGACCCCGTCGTCGTCACCGCGCTCGGCTTCCCGCGCTCAACGACCGGACGGCCGGCGCCCCCGACGGAGACGGTCGACGGGATCCGCTTCCACCGCCTCGACCTCGGCCCCGCCTACCCTGCCGACGCCGCGCCGGACCGCTACCTCGAGGACTACGCATGGCTCGCCGCGGGGGTCGTCCGGACCGAGCGACCGGCCGTGATCCACGCCAGCTCCGGGATCCGGGGCTACGACGCGGCGCTCGTCGGCCTCGCCCTCCGCGAGCGCCACGGCGTGCCCCTCGTCTACGACGTCCGCTCGTTCTTCGAGACGTCATGGAGCCGGCGCGAGGATGCGGCCGCCGCCGAGCTCGCCAGCCGCCGCGAGGCGGCCGACGGGCGGGTCATGGCCGCCGCGGACGCCGTCGTCACGATCGCCGAGGCGATGCACGACGACATCGTGGCCCGGGGGATCGCGGCGGAGAAGGTCTTCGTCGTGCCGAACGGCGTCGACGCGGCGTGGTTCGCCCCCCGGCCGCCGGATCCCGCGCTCCGCGCGCGCCTCGGCCTCCGCGGGTTCGTCTTCGGGTACGTCAGCAACCTCGACCATCCCCGCGAGAACCAGGAGCTCCTCGTCGACGCCGCCGTCCGCCTCCGCGCCCGCGGGCGCCTGGCGACCTGCCTCATCGTCGGCGACGGCACGCGCCGGGCGGAGCTCGAGGAGCACGCCCGTCGCGCGGGGGCCCGCGGGGCGGTCGTCTTCGCCGGCGCCGTCCCCCACGCCGACGTCCTCGACTACTACGCGATCCTCGACGCGTTCGTCGTGCCGCGCCGGGATGAGCGCGCGTCGCGCTTCGTCACGCCGCTGAAGCCGTTCGAGGCGATGGCGATGGCGCGGCCGCTCGTCGTGAGCGACCTGCCGGCGCTCCGCGAGATCGCGGCCCCCGACGAGCGCGGGCTCGCCTTCCCGCCCGGCGACGTCGACGGCCTCGTAGCCGCGCTCGAGCGGCTGGTCGCCGCGCCCGACCTCGGGCGGGCGATCGGCGAGGCGGGCCGGGCGTGGGTCGTCCGGGAACGGGCGTGGGCGGCGGACGTCCCGCGCCTCGACGCCGCGTACGCGTTCGCCCGCGAGCGCCGGGGCGTGGCGGGATGAGTGCACCCGACGCGCTCCTCGAGGCAGTCCGCGCGCTCCGCTACCTCGAGGCGGCGCGCGTGCCCGACCCCCTCCTCCTCCTCTACCACCCGCCGGCCCGGACAAATCCCTTCCAGGCGCTCCTCTACGGGGAGGCGTGGGCCGCCGGCGTGGCCCCGGTGCCGGTCGCCGACCTGGCGGAGGCGGCGGCGATCGCGGACGTCGCCCGCGGCCGCGCCCGGGTCGCGCTCCACCTCCACTGGCTCGCCGGCGTGACGGAGCGGGCGGCGACGGCCGAGGAGGCCGCTGCCCACGCCCGCGCGTTCCTCGACGACCTCGACCGGCTCCGGGGGGCCGGCTGCGCCATCGCCTGGACCGTCCACAACGTCCTCCCCCACGACGCCCGGTTCGTCGACGCCGCGGTCGCGGTCCGGCGGGGCGTCGTGGAGCGGGCGGTGCTCGTCCACGTGCTCGGGCCGTCGACGGCGGACGAGGTCGCGCCGTGGTTCCCGATCCCCGCCGAGCGCCTCGCGGTGATCCCCCACCCGAGCTATGCGGGCGTCTACCCGGACGCGACGGCCCGCGCTGCGGCGCGGTTCGCGCTCGGCCTCTGGCCGGACGAGCTCGTCTTCCTCGCCTTCGGGGCGATCCGGCCGTACAAGGGGATCCCCGAGCTCCTCGCCGCCTGGCGGGCCACCCGCGCGGTCGCCGGGCCGGCCCGTCGCCTCGTCGTCGCGGGGCGCCCGACGCCGGGCCCCGGCACGGACGCGCTCCTCGCCGAGCTCGACGTCGCGCCGGGCGTCGTCGCCCTCACCCGGCGGATCCCGCCGGAATCGGTCGGCGAGATCTTCCGCGCCGCCGACGTCGCCGTCCTCTCGCACCGCGCGGCCCTGAACTCCGGGGTCCTCCTCCTCGCCCTCACGTTCGGGCTCCCCGTCGTCGCGCCCCGGATCCCCGCGACGGCCGACCTCCTCGACGAGCGCGTCGCCCGCCTCTACGACCCGGCGGACCCGGACGGGCTCGCCGGCGCGCTCGTCCGGGCGCCGGCGCTCCTCGCGGACGGTGCGGCGGCGCGGGCGCGGGAGATCGCGGCCGCCCACGAGCCGCGCGCGATCTCGCGGAGGTTCGTGGACGAGCTCCGGCGGAGGATGGCCGGGGCCGGCTGAGGCCCGCCCGGACCGCTCGGCCGGTCAGGCGCTCCAGCCGGCGCCGAGGCGGAGGACCTGCCGCGGCCGCGGGGATCGGCCGTGCGATGCGTTCACCGTGTCGACGATGAGGCCGGCCCGGTCGTACACGGCGTCCCAGTCGATCGCCCGGTGCGGCGTCACGATGACGACGACCTCGGCCCACGCGAGGAGCTCGTCGAGCGCGGACCCGCCGCGCTCGACGCCCGCCGCGTCGCGGAAGCGGGCGATGTGCGGGTCGTGGTAGCGCACGTCCGCGCCGCGCCTGGCGAGCCCGGCGAGGACGTGGGCCGCCGGCGCCTCGCGGGCGTCGGCGACGTCGGGCTTGAAGGCGACGCCGAGGACCCCGACCCGCGCGCCGCGAAGAGACCGGGCGCGGTCGTTCAGGGCCTCGGCGACGAGGTCGACGACGTGGCGCGGCATCCCCACGTTCACGTCGGCGGCGAGCTCGATGAAGCGGTCGGTGAAGTCGAACTCGCGGGCCCGCCAGGCGAGGTAGTACGGGTCGACGGGGATGCAGTGCCCGCCGACCCCCGGGCCGGGCGTGAAGCGCATGAACCCGAACGGCTTCGTCGCGGCGGCGTCGATGACCTCCCAGACGTCGAGGCCCATCCGCTCGCAGAGGAGGGCGAGCTGGTTGACGAAGGCGATGTTGATGTTCCGGAAGACGTTCTCGAGGAGCTTTGCCATCTCGGCGGCGTCGGGCGAGGAGAGCTCGACGACGACGTCGTTGATGTTCCGCAGGAGCGCGGCGGCGCGCGCCGTGGCCCCCGGGGTGGACCCGCCGACGAGGCGCGGGACCCGCTTCCCGGAGCTTGCCGGGTCGCCGGGGTTCACCCGCTCGGGGGCGAAGGCGAGGTCGAAGTCGGCTCCCGCGCGGAGCTCCGTGTCGCGCTCCAGGACCGCCCGGAAGGGGCCGGTCGTCGTGCCCGGGAACGTCGTGGACTGGAGGACGACGAGATGGCCCGCCCGCAGCCCGGACTGGACGAGCTCGGCCGCGGAGAGGACCGGCCCGAGGTCCGGGTCGCGGGTCGCCGTCACCGGGGTCGGGACGCAGACGAAGACCGCGTCGGCGGCGCGCACCGCGGCGGCATCGGGGGCGATCGCCCGGAATCCCCCGGCGACGGCCGTCGCGAGCCGCTCGTCCGAGATGTCCTCGATCGGGGAGCTGCCGCGGTTCACCTCGTCGACGCGGCGCGGGCTCGCGTCGACGCCGGTGACGCGGAGGCCGGCCTCGACGAACCCGAGGGCGAGGGGGAGCCCGACGTACCCGAGCCCGACGACGACGACCGACCGATCCTGTTCCACGACGCCTCCCGTGCGCTGCCCCCGACCGGTCAGGAGGATACCCGGTCGCGGGCGAGGCCTTCGACGAGGGCGACGTAGCGCGGCGCCTCGGCGTCCCACGACAGCTCCCGGGCGCGCTCGCGGGCGCGCGCGACGGCCGTCGCCCTCCAGGCGGGCTCATCGACGATCCGGAGGATCGCCCGGGCGAGGTCGGCCGGGTCATCCGGCTCGTACCACGCGAGCATGTCGGCCTCGAACTCGGCGCGGGCCGAGGGCAGGTCGGCGGCGACGACCGGCCTCTCCATCACCGCTCCCTCGAAGACCTTCGTCGAGAGGCTCATCTCGGCGTACCGGTTCCGGCGAATCGGCGAGAGGGCGACGTCGGCGCCGGCGAGCGCTGCGGCGACGGCGTCGAGCGGGAGCCGGCCATGGAAGCGGACCCCGCCGGCGACCCCGAGCCGGGCGGCGCGGTCGCGAAGCTCGATCTCGCGGTCCCCGCGGCCGAAGAGGTCGAGGGTGACCGCCAGGCCCGGCCGCTCGCGGGCGAGGATCGCGAGCGCCTCGACGGCGTCCTCGAGGCCGTAGAGCGGCGTGAGCGCGCCGGCGTAGGCGAGGCGGAGCGTCCCGTCGGCCATGAACGGCCGGCGCGGGTGCGCGTCCGGGTCGAAGCGGGCGAGGACGGGCCCATTGTGGACGACGGCGAGGCGGTCCGCGGGGATCCCGAGCGCGAGGAGCCGCTCGTGGCGGGCCTCGGTGACCGAGAGCGCGCGGGTCGCGGCCGCGATCGAGAGGCGCTCGACGGCGGCGAGGCCGGCGATGACGACCGGGCGCGCCGCGCCGGGCCACCGCGAGCGGAAGAACTCCGGGGTCGCCTCGTGGAGGTCGAGGATGACCGGCACGCCGAGGAGACGGAGCGGGAGGGCGGCGAAGACGAGGAAGTCGGGCGGGGTCGCGACCTGCACGAGCGCGTAGCGGCGGCGCCGGTGGGCATGGGCGAGGGCGAGGGCCGCCCGCGCGAGGAACGCCGTGTACTCGGCGAGGTACGTCGCGATCGGCGAGCCCTGGTGCCGCTGGACGTCGAGGCGGCGGATCCGCACGCCGGCGAGCGTCCCGGCGGGCGGGTCGCCGGCGCGACGGAGCGAGAAGACGTCGACCGGGCGGCCGGCCGCCACGAGGGTCTCGGCCTGCCGGCGGACCCGCGGGTCCTCCTCGTAGTAGCTGTGGACGAGCATCGCGACGGGCCGCCGTCGCGCGCCGGGGCGGGCGCCGCTCACCGCCCCAGCCAGGCCTCGACGATCGCCGCGATCCGCGCACCGGCATGCCCGTCCCAGAGCGGCGGGCGCTCCTCCGGGAAGCGAGCCTCGCCGGCGAGGACGGCCCGCGCGGCAGCGGCGACCTCCTCGGGCCGCACGAGGCGGTTCGTCCCGTGGCTGATCGTGACCGGCCGCTCCGTGTTGGGGCGCATCGTGAGGCAGGGGACGCCGAGGATCGTCGTCTCCTCCTGGATCCCGCCGGAGTCGGTGACGACGAGGGCGGCCCCCCGGACGAGCGAGAGGAACTCGACATAACCGAGCGGCTCGATGACCCGGAGCCGGTCGGAGGCGGCGAGGCCGGCCCCCTGGAGCGTCGCCCGCCCACGCGGGTGGAGCGGGATGACGAGGCGGACCTGGTCGGCGACGCCGCGGAGCGCCGCGACCGCCCGGGCGGCGCTCGCCGGGTCGTCGACGTTCGCCGGGCGGTGCATCGTCGCGACGGCGTACGGCGCGTCGCCGAGGTCGAGGGCGGCGCGCTGGCCGGCGGGGTCGAAGCGGTCGAGGTTCGCGAGCAGCGTGTCGATCATCGGGTTGCCGACGAGGTGGACCCGGTCGACGGGGACGCCCTCCGCGGCGAGGTGGCCGATCGCCTCGGGGCTCGTCGCGAAGAGGAGGTCCGAGAGGATGTCGGTGACCCGCCGGTTCACCTCCTCCGGCATCGACAGGTCGAAGCTCCGGAGCCCGGCCTCGACATGGGCGAGGGGGAGCCCGACCTTTGCCGCGACGACGGCTGCGGCGAGGGTCGAGTTCACGTCGCCGTAGACGATCGCGAGCGAGGGCTGCAGGTCCGCGAACGTCGTCTCGAGGGCGGTCATGATCGCCGCGGTCTGGACGGCGTGGGAGCCCGACCCGACGCCGAGGTTCACGTCCGGCTCGGGGAGCCCGAGGTCGCGGAAGAAGACGTCCGACATCAGGGCGTCGTAGTGCTGCCCGGTGTGGACGACGACCTGGGGGATGCCCCGCGCCCGGAGCGCGGCGATGACGGGGGCCGCCTTCATGAAGTTGGGCCGCGCGCCGACGACGTGGGCCACCGGGCGGGGTTCCGGGCGCGCGCCGGTCACGCGGGGCGCCGCCGGGGCGGCCGGATCGGGGTTCGACACGGCCGATACCGTAGCACGCGCGGCGCGGGTCGCCCGCGTGCCCGGACGGGCTCCGGGGGCCGGCGCCCCCGGCCGCGGG
>JAJZRQ010000015.1:39788-45183 GCA_021802585.1 Chloroflexota bacterium | reverse complement strand
CCCCACGAGGTTGCTCACGAGGATCGGGAACGCGACCTGGAGGGGCAGGTCAGAGCGTCGCGGCTCGAACGCGAGGACGCCCGTCGGGACCCCCTCGCGCGAACCCGTGTAGAGGAGGGGGTCGCCGCCCGCGGTCGAGACGACGGTCCGCGCCCAGTCGGGGAGCGCCAGGCGGCGTGCCTCGGCGACGTGGAGGGTCGTCAGGTCGACGTAGCGGAGGAGCGACTCGTCCGGCGCCGGCCGCCCGAGGGCGGGCTCGACGAGGGAGCCGAGGACCGTCCCGAGGGGGCTGGTCCGGGGAGGCGCGATCGCGAGCGTGGGAACGCGCGGGAGCGTCGCCGGGAGCGTCGCGTCGAACACGACGAGGTCGAACAGCTCCGGCTTCGTCCCCGCGCCGTAGTCGGCCGGGGCGACCCCGTACAGCTCGGCGTTCGGGAGATATCCGAGCGCCGTCTCGAGGTACGGGTCCCCCTCGCTCACGAGGAGGATCCGCAGGAGCCGGTCCGGCGGGACGACCGCCCAGGCACGATCGTCGAGGGCGAGCTGGTCGGACCCGGTGAGGCGGACCTCGACGACCTGCACGTCGCGGGGCACGTCGTCGATCCCCACGTCGGCCCGGCTCAGCGGGTCGAGGAAGAGATCGCGAGCCTCGAGGAGCCGCCCGTCGCCCCACAGCTCGACCCGCTCGGTTGCCGGGTCGAGGTCGGTGTTCGCGACGGAGACGAAGATGGAGCGCGTCACCGCCGTCGGCGCGCCGCGGACGGCGAGCGCCACGATCGCCTGGTTGCGCCGCTCGCTGCCGACGCGGAGGACGCGGACCGGGGCGGCGACGCGGAGGCCGGCCGGCGGGGTGAACGCGGCGTCGGTGGCGACGAGCACCTGCGCGTCGCCCGCCCGCGCCGCGAGGGCCGAGGCGAGGGCGAGGGCCTCGCCCATGTCGGCCGTCGCCGGGGTCGCCGCGATCTCCGCGAGGGCGGTCCGGACCTGCCCGAGGTCGGCCGTCGCGTTCGCGACGACGCGCGGTGTCGCCCCCGCGGCGATGACGCTCACCCGGCCGCCCGCCGGCAGGTCGCGGAGCGCGTCGAGGACGAGCGCCTTCGCGGCGTCGAGCCGCGAAGGCGCGACGTCGGTCGCCGCCATGCTCGCCGAGGCGTCGACGACGACGACGAGGTCGTGGGCGAGGGCCGCCGGCCGCTCCGCGAACGGCTGCGCGGCGGCGACGGCGAGGAGGGCCGCGAGGAGGAGCTGGAGGACGAGGAGGAGCGAGCGGCGGAGGCGCTGCCACGGCGCGTTCGCCTGGAGGTCCTCGCCGAAGCGGCGCCAGAGGAGCGTGGATCCCACGATCCGATCCGTCCGCCGAAGCTTCAGCATCCAGAGCGCGGCGACGAGGGGGACGGCGACGAGGCCGAGGAGGGCGAGCGGGGCGGCAAACGGCATCCGCGGCCCTCAGCCCACGACGCGACGGCGCCGGAGCTCGGCGAAGACGAGGTCGGCGAGCGGGACGTCCGAGGCGAGCGGCACGTACGCGATCCGCCGTCTCGCGGCGAGCGCCGCGAGGTCCCCGCGCCACGCCTCGACGCGCTCGGCGTACCGCTCGCGGGCGGCGAGGTCGAGGGTCACGTCCACGCTCGCCCCGGTCTCGACGTCGACGAGGCGGAGGTCGCCCTCGAACGCGGGCCGGAGCTCGTCGGGGGCGAGCACGTGGAGGACGATGACCTCCGAGCCGGTCGCCGCGAGGTCCCGGAGCGCCCGCTCGGCGCCGCGGTCGAGGAGGTCGGAGACGAGGACGAGGACGCCGCGGCCGGTGACCTGTGCGAGGGCGTGCCGGCACGCCGTGACGAGGTCGGTCGGGCCGGGCGCGGGCTCGATGGCCGACAGCTCGGCGAGAAGCCGGAACGCCCGCCCCGTGCCCCGGAGCGCTGCCCGGCGGCGCGCCGTCCGGCCCCCGAGCGTTGCGAGCACGACCCGGTCCTCGGCGGCGAGGGCGATGTACCCGAGGGCGGCCGCCGCGCGCTTCGCGAAGACGAGCTTGTCCGGCATCCCGTGGGCCATCGACGCGGAGCCGTCGACGAGGATCGCGACGGTGAGGTCCTCCTCCTCGACGAAGAGCTTGACGAGGAGCTTCTCGAGGCGCGCGTAGACGTTCCAGTCGAGTTGCCGCAGGTCGTCTCCGAGGACGTAGTCGCGGTAGTCGGCGAACTCCACCGACCGGCCGTGCCGGACGCTCCGCCGTCCGCCCTTCAGGCCGCCCCGCACCGGGCGCCGCACGAGGACCGCGAGGCGCTCGAGGCGCCGCAGGAAGTCCTCGTCGAAGACCGTGGGGTCGACGGCCGACGGCAGGAAGGCCGGGTGGCCCCGGCCAGGGGCCGGCGGGGCGTCGCGGCGGACGTCCATGATGGACGGCTCCGGGCCTACTCGACGGCGGGCGGGGCGACGCTCTCGAGGACGGCCCGGACGATCGCGTCCGCGGTGATCCCCTCGGCCTCGCCCTCGAAGTTCAGGATGACCCGGTGGCGGAGGGCCGGCAGGGCGACCGCCCGGAGGTCCTCGATCGCGACGTTGAAGCGGCCGTCGAGGAGGGCCCGGACCTTCGCCCCGGCGACGAGCGCCTGGGCGCCCCGCGGCGAGCCGCCGTAGCGGACGAACTCCCGGACGAGCTCCGGGGCCCGCGGCTGGTCGGGGTGCGTCGCCGCGAGGAGCGCCACCGCGTGGGCCGTGACGTGGGGCGCGATCGGCACCGCGCGGGCGAGCCGCTGCATGTCGAGGACGTCCCCGGCGGAGGCGGCGACCGCGGCGGCCGGCCGCTCCGCGCCGGTCGTGCGCTCCAGGATGACCGCCAGCTCGTCCTCGGCCGGGAACGGCACGTGGACCTTGAACATGAACCGGTCGAGCTGCGCCTCGGGGAGGGGATAGGTGCCCTCCATCTCGAGCGGGTTCTGGGTGGCGAGGACGAAGAACGGCTCGTCGAGGCGGTAGCGCGTCCGGGCGACCGAGACCTGGTGCTCCTGCATCGCCTCGAGGAGCGCCGACTGCGTCTTCGGGGTCGCCCGGTTGATCTCGTCGGCGAGGACGAGGTTGGCGAAGACCGGGCCCTGCTGAAAGCGGAAGACGCGGCCGCCGCCCTCCTCGACGAGGATGTTCGTGCCGACGATGTCGGCGGGCATGAGGTCCGGCGTGAACTGGATCCGGCTGAACGAGCAGGCGACGACGTCGGCGATCGTCCGCACGAGGAGCGTCTTGCCGAGCCCCGGGACGCCCTCGAGGAGTGCGTGGCCGCCCGCGAGGAGGCAGATGACCGTCTGGCGGACGAGATCCGCCTGGCCGACGATCACCCGGCCGACCTCGGCCTCGATCGAACGGGCGAGGGCGACGAAGCGGTCGGCGTCGAGGGCGGCGTCCTCGGTCCCGGGACCGGGCGGCGTTTCCTCGGCGGGCGCCGCGGCGGGCAGGGCGGGGGAGCGGTCCATCAGTTCGCCTCCTGGCCGGTGGGATCGAGGGCGCTGAAGTAGTCGCGCACGAGGTCCTTCACCGCGAGCGGCACGTAGCTGCGGTCGAGCGTCGTCTGGGCGTACCGGTAGAAGTCGGCGAAGACGTCCGCGTAAGGCACGAGCGCCGGCGTGCCGGCACCGGTTCCCGTGCCGGTCCCCGGCTGGACCTGGCCGCCGTCCCCGCCCGTGCCGGCGACGTACGTCGGGTCGCCGGGCCGCCCGAGGCGGTCGAACGGTGCGTAGACCGAGCCCTCGTCGCCGGCGGCCCCGGACGGGCGGTTCGGGTTGAGCGGTCCGCGGGCGGCTCCGGAGCCCGTGCCACTCCCGAGGTAGCGTGCGTTCGACCCACCGCCCCCGAGGGAGCCCTGCCCGGACCCCTGGCCCTGCCCGGACCCCTGGCCCTGCCCGGACCCCTGGCCCTGCCCGGACCCCTGGCCCGACCCGGACCCCTGGCCCTGCCCGGACCCCTGGCCCTGCCCGGACCCCTGGCCCGACCCGGACCCCTGGCCCTGCCCGGACCCCTGGCCCTGCCCCTGGCCTTGCTGCCCCGGCGTCCCGGCGGTCCCGCTGCCGGGGCGTCCCGCGTCGGCGAGGCGGCGGCGGGCGTCCTGGAGCTGCGACGCTGCCCCCGCGAGGTCGCGGTTCGTCGCCACCCGGCGCTCCGCGCCGCGGAGCGCGTCGCCCAGCCGGCCGAGCGCCTGCGCGGCCGCCGCGCGGTCGCCGCCGGCGAGCGCGTCCGTCGCGTCGCGGAGCGCGGCGTCGGCGCCGGAGCCCGCCTGCCCCGCGGCGCCCTGGAGCGCGGCGAGCGCCTGGCCGAGGCGTGCCAGCTCCTCGGGGGAGCGTCCGTCGAGCCCCGCGGCGAGGCCGTCGAGGTCGTCCTGCGCCGCGGCGGGGTCCCCGCCCGGGTTCGCGGCCGCGTCGCCCGTGGCGGCCCGCGACAGCCCGCGGCTCAGCGCCGCGAGGGCGCCGGCCCGCTCCTCGTTCGACGGGTCGAGCTGTTCGCGGACGGACGCCTCGACCCCGCCGAGGCGGGCGAGGTTGCGGTCGAGCCCGCCGGGGTCGTCACGCAGCGCGGCGGCAAGGTCCCGAAGGTCGCGCGCGAGGCGGGTGCGGGGGTCCTCCGTCGTGCCGCCGCGTCGTTCGAGCCGCTGGGCGACCTGGTCGACCTGCTCGGCGGTCCGTGCGGCCTCCTCCCGCACCGCGCGATCGCGCGCGATGACGGCGTCCATCGGGTTCGGCACGAGGCCCAGCGGGACGAGGAGGAGCGCCGCGAGGAGGGCGAGCCCGCCCGGCACGCGGGCGATCCGCGGCCGGAAGGCGGACCCGGGCGCGGCGGCGAGGGCTCCGAGCGCGTCGCGGCGCTGGCGCGCCACGAATCCGGCTCGGGCGGCCGCCCCGGGGTCGCCGTCCGGGGCCGGCTCCGCGGCGAACGCGAGCGCGCTCGCGAGCCGGTCGGCGAGCCCGGCCTCGGCGTCGAGCGCGATGGCCGTCTCTCCGAGCGACGGCCGCGCGACGACGACGGCGACGACGACGGCGAGGATGCCCGCCACGACGACGACGAGCGCGAGCGCCGGCGCCGCCTCGAGCGGGACGAGCCGGGCGACCGCGAGGAGCCCCGCCTCGGCGGCGAGGACGGCGGCAAGCGCCCACCAGGCGCGCCGGACGGCGCGCCGCGCCCAGAGGGCCGCGCGCCGCCGGCCGAGCCCGGCGCGGATCGCGCGGAGCTCGGGGTCGATGCCGGCCGGGTCCGGCGGCACGAGCGGGCGGGGCATCCCCGCCCTCCCGGCGTGCTGCCCCCGCACGCTCATGGCCGGGCCTCGCGACCGGGCTCCTCCCGCGGGACCCGTCGGCGGAAGATCCGCCAGCGCCGCGTGGGGCTCACGAGCTGGACCGCCGCGAGGACGAGG
>JAJZRQ010000015.1:0-39688 GCA_021802585.1 Chloroflexota bacterium | reverse complement strand
CGGGGCGAACGCCTGCGGACCGGGGCCCGCCATCTGGTTCCAGAAGAACCACGTGAAGCCCGTCCCGACGGTCAGGACGAGGACCGCGAGGTACGTGAGGATCGTCGCGCTCTGCGTGCGCCGGGTCATCGACGAGAGGAAGATCCCGACCGACCCGAACCCGAGCGCCGTCACGAGGAGGACGATGTAGCCGCGGACGACGTCCTCCGGCCCCACGCCGCCGAGGACGAAGACGATCGCCGTGAGCGGGATCGAGGCGAGGACGAGGAGCCCCACGAACCCGAGCGCGGAGGCGAGCTTCCCGAGGACGATCCCGAGGGTGCTCACGGGGGTCGCCGCGAGGAGGTCGAGCGTCTGCTTCTCGCGCTCCAGGCTGATTGCCCCCGCCGTCGCGGCGGGCGCGAGGAACACGACGAGGAGGACCTGGAGGAAGAGGAGCGTCGTGAAGACCGCCTGGCCGACCGACGCCGACGCGTACGGGTTGCCACCACCGTACGCCGCCTGCGCTGCCGCCGCCTGCGCCTGGAGCAGGTAGATCATCGCCGTGAAGCCCGCGAGGAGGGCGAGGTAGAACGTCAGGGCGATGAAGGCGCGGGGACCGCGCATCCGGCCCCGGAGCTCCTTCGTGCCGACGGCGACGAGGCCCGACCCCACGGACGCGAGGCGCGCGCGCACTACGCCACCTCCCCGGCCGCGCTGCCGGTCACCTGGAGGAAGATCTCCTCGAGGTCGCTCGCGGCGCGCGCGAAGGAGGCCACGCGGATCCCGGACGCCACCGCCCCGGCGAGCAGCGCCGCCGCCGCCTCCTCGTCCCCCGTGAACGCGATCTCGAGGAGCCCGTCGCCGCGCACCTCCGCGGCCGCGACCCCCGGGACGCCGGCGACGTGCTCGCGGGCGGCGGCCATGTCGGCGTCGTCGCCGAGGATCCGGGCCCGGAGGACCGCGCCGACGCGGAGGCGCGCCTCGATCTCGGCCAGGCTGCCCGCCGCGAGGACCCGGCCGCGGTCGATGATCGCGAGGCTCGTGCAGAGCTCCTCCATCTCGGGGAGGATGTGGCTGCTGATGAGGATCGTCTTGCCGAGGGCGCGGAGCTCGCGGAGCAGCTCGCGCAGCTCGACGCGGGCGCGGGGGTCGAGGCCGGACGCCGGCTCGTCGAGGACGAGGACCGCCGGGTCGTGGACGAGGGCGTGGGCGAGGCAGAGGCGCTGCTGCATCCCCCGCGACAGCGTCGCGACGTAGGCATCGCGCCGCGCGCCGAGGTCGACGAGGTCGAGGAGGTCGCCGATCATCCGCCGGCGCCGGTCGGCGGGGAGGCCATGGCAGCGGCCGAAGAAGTCGAGGTACTCCCAGACCTTCATGTCGTCGTAGACGCCGAAGTTGTCGGGCATGTACCCGACCGCCCGGCGCACCGCCTCCGGCTCGCCCCGGACCGACGCGCCCGCGACCACCGCGTCGCCGGCGGTCGGAACGAGGAGCGTGGCGAGGATCCGGAGGGTCGTCGTCTTCCCCGCGCCGTTCGGCCCGACGAGCCCGAAGATCTCGCCCTCCGCCACGTCGAGGTCGAGGCCGCCGACCGCGAGCGTCCCGTCGTAGCGCTTCACGAGGCCGCGCATGCTGACGGCCGCCGTCACCGGATCTCCCCCTCGAGCTGGATCGCGAGCTGGAACCCGATCGACTCCGGGCGGTCGTACGAGAGCCTGAGGAGGATCGTCCCCGATGCCGCGTCGACGAAGCGCGCGGGGTCGGCGATGTCGACGGCCCTCCCCGAGACGAGCCCGTCCACGGTGCGCCAGGTGCCGGTCGGGCGGTCGAGGAGCTCGATCGTCGGCAGGGTCGGCGCGATCGGCTCGGGCACGGGCGGGGCGGCCACCGGGCCGCTCGACGGGGCGGGCGTCGCGGCCGGCTCGCCTGCGCCGGCGGACGGGACGGTCGCGGCGGACCCCGCGATCGGGCCCCAGGTCCCGAGGTTCGCGCCGATCGCGAGCCGCGTCGCGGCGATCGTGCCGGAGACGGGGATCGGGCGGTAGGCGAGGGTCGCCGTCCCCGCCCCGATCGTGACGTTGAACGGGTCGCGGGCGAAGTACTGGGCGCTCACCTCGACGACGGACGAGCGCATGAGGTCCGGGGTGAAGGCGACCCGCCCCGCCGCCGCGAGCCCGAGCGGGAGGTAGTAGAGCGTCTCGCCCATCGTGCGGGGCTCCTGCCCGGCAATCGCGACGGGGAGGAGGCCGCGCGGGCCCCACGCGAGGAGGACCGGGCCGTCGGCCGGCAGCGTCCCGCTCGAGCCGAACGTCGGGTCGAACGTCAGCGCGTCGACGAGCTGGCGCCGGACCTGGTCCCGCAGGAAGGCCGGCGTCGTGCGGCCATCCGCCGGGAACTGCTGGGTGCCGAAGATCCGCTCGGAGAGCGCCTGGCCGAACGGATCCTTGCCCGACCGGAGCCTGACCGTCGCGGCGGCCCCCGGGGCGAGGTCGCCGAGGGCCTGGACGCCGGCGCCGAGGACGAGGACGGCGTCCTCGAGCGTCTCCGCCGACGCGTTCCGGATCGCGCCCGTCACGCTGCCGGCCGCGAGGCGGAGGTCGGCCTCCACCGTCGGGGCGCTGACGGGAGCCTCCGCGCGGACCGCCCGGAGCGCCCCATAGCCGACGGCGAGGCCGCGGACGCGGGACGGGTCGCCCTGGACGACGTCGAGCCCCCCGCCGCCCGCCTGGCCGAAGACCTCGCCGCTGTACGGCGCCGAGAGGAGGGCCCCGCCGGGAACGGTCAGGTCGTACGCGGCGCGGGACGGCGAGAAGACGCCGAGGTAGACCTGTGCCTGCGCGGCGTCGGTGCCCGGGGCCGCCCGCACGAGCGCGACCTCGTTGACGATCACGTCCGTGCCGCGGAGGACGGCACCGATGCCGAACGCCGCCAGGGCGAAGCCTGCCACGAGGAGCGGCATCGTCACCCACGCCCACTCGCGCCGGTCGAGACGCCGGAGGACGAGGTAGTTCAGCGGGCCGATGAGCGCGATGTAGGCGATGAGGAGGAGGAGGAGCCCTTCGATCGGGGGGAGCGCGAGGGCCGGCAGTGATGCGAGGGCGGACACGACGATCGAATCGTCCCCCACGACGAGCGGCGCCCGGGAGGTGCCGCGGGCGGGCACGATCGTCGCCCAGAGGCCGTCGGCGGCCGTGCTCTCGGCGAGCCAGGGGGTCGTGGGATCGAAGCCGACGAGGGTGACGGCGCCGCTCCCGAACGAGCGATCGGCCGCGATCGCCCGGTCGCCGGAGACGGCGAGCGCGCGCGCCCCCGCCGCGGTCTCGCCGGCGAGCGCGGCGAGCGCCTCCGCGCCGCGCGGCACGGCCCCCCCGAGGAGGCCGCGGAGGGTGGCCGGGTCCACGTCGAGCGTGGCCGCCGGCCGGAACGGGAGGAGCCCCTCCGGGAACCCGGCGAGAAGCCCCGGGCCGCCCGTTCCCCCGACGATCGTCAGGCGGCCGCCGCCCGCGAGCCACGTGCGGAGCGCCGCCGCCTGCTCCGGGGACAGCGCCCCGGCGTCGACGTCCTGCCACACGAGGCGGTCGAGGACGGCCCACGCCTCGGGGCGGTCGGGAAGGTCGGCCGGGGCGAGGCCGACGACCGCGGGGACGGGCCCCGACGGGTCGCGGAGCCGGCCGAGGGCGGCGACGAGCGGGCCCGGCCGCTCGGCGACGACGCCGACGACGAGCTGCCCGGCGTCGTGGAGGGCGAACGCGACCGTCCGCTTCGTGACGATCGCCTCGTCCGCGACGAGCGCGACCTCGAGCGTGCTCCCGAACGCGGGCGCCTGGGCGTTGAGGGTGTACGCCTTGCGTGAGGTCGTCGGCAGGTCGACCGGGACGGAGAAGCGGGTGCGGCCCTGCGTGCCGCCGACGAGCCGCAGCTCGCCGGCGAACGCCGGCCCGTCGTTCGCGAGGTCGACGCGGATCGCCATCCACGAGCCCATCCGGGCGTGGCCCTGGACGAGGGCCCGGGCCTCCATCGTCATCCCCGGAGGGGTGGACGGCAGGGGCGAGGGTGATGCGGCCCACACCGCGGGGCCTGCGGCAAGCGGCAGGGCCAGCCCACCGAGCGCGAGGGCGGCCGCGGCGAGCGGCGCGGCGGCACGGAGGACGCGGAAGCCCCGGGCGTGGTGCACGACACCCTCTCTCGTTCCACCCATCGGGCGGCCTGCGTTCCAGACGCCGGACAGGCCCCGAAAGTTTCGCCGCGCGGCCCGCCCGCCGGGGACCTCCCCGGGGCCGGGCGACGACGGCGCGGTACACTCTGGCGGGTCCCGCCGCGCGTTGCGCGGCGCCGGCTCCCTGCACCGCCGGGTGCCCCTGGAGGTCGCGTGCCCGAGATTCGCGCGTTCCGCGCGCTGCGCTACAGCCCGGAGGAGGTCCCGGACCTCGGTCGCGTCATCGCCCCCCCGTACGACGTCATCTCCCCGGCGCGGCGGGCCGAGCTCGCCGCCCGCGACCCGCGCAACGTCGTGGCGATCGACCTGCCGGTCGACGGCGGGTCGCCCGATCCCGACGAGAAGTATCGCCAGGCGGCGCGGACGTTCGCCGCGTGGCGCTCGGACGGGACGCTGCGCGCGGATCGCCGGCCCTCGCTGTACGTCTACGAGCAGGATTTCGCGATCCCGGGGACGTCGCGGCGACGCGCCCAGCGCGGGTTCTACGGGCGCCTCCGCCTCGAGGCGTTCGGGCCCGGCTCGGGGGTCCTGCCCCACGAGCGGACGCTCGTGGGGCCGAAGGAGGACCGCTACAAGCTCATGCGGGCCACCGGGGCGAACTTCTCGGCCGTCATGGTCCTCTACGACGACCCGACCGCAGCGGCGGCGCGCCTCCTCGGCGACGCCGTCGAGGGCACCCCGGTCGCCGACGTCGTCGACGACGACGGGGTCCGCCACAGGATGTGGGCGGTGCCCGACGACGGGCCGACCGCCTCGCTCGTCGCCGGCCTGCGAGAGGCGGCCGGCCGCGAGCCCGTGACGATCGCCGACGGCCATCACCGCTACGAGACGGCCCTCCGGTACCGCGACGAGCGCCGGATGACGCATACGGGCGAGGCGGACCCCGCCTTCGAGCACGTCCTCGCCCTCTTCGTCGGCACCGGCCCCGAGCCGCCCCTCGTCCTGGCGACGCATCGCGTCGCCCGTGGCGTCGGCGCGGCCGACGAGCTCGTCGCGGCGGCGGCCGCGACGGGGCTCTTCGACGTCGCGCCCGCCGGCCGGGAGGCGCTCCTGGCGGCCTTCGGGCCGGACGCCGGCCCTCCCGGCGGACGCGGGCGGATCGGCCTCTGGACCCGCGCCGGGGGAGCGGTCCTCACGGCTCGCCGGGCGGCGTTCGAGCCCTTCCTGCCGCCGGGCGGCGCGGCCCTGCGGCGCCTCGACGTGACGATCCTCGCCGCCGCCCTCGAGCGCCTCTGCGCGATCGACCGCGCCGGGACGACGGCCGGCGGCCGCGTCGCGTACACGAAGGACGCCCGCGAGGCGATCGCCTGGGTGGACGGCCGGTCCGCCGACGCCGACGCCGCGTTCCTCCTCGAGGCGACGCCGGTCGCCGAGATCATCGCCGTGGCCCGCGACGGCGACGTCATGCCCCAGAAGAGCACGTACTTCTATCCGAAGCCGGTCACCGGCTTCGTCCTCAACCCGCTCGAGGGGTGAGATGAACGACGACTCGCTCGGCCGCGACTGGCCGCGTCCGCAGATCCCGCCGCTCCCCCCGTCGGGCGCGCCACAGGGCGGGCGACCCGTCCGGAAGGACGAGATCGAGCTCGACGAGCGGGGCCTCTACATCGAGAGCTGGCTTCCCGAGCGCCGCTCGCGCCGCCGCCCGCTCTTCTACGTCCACGGCGAGCTCGCCGGCTCGTGGCTCTGGGAGCGCTGGCTGCGGTACTTCGCCGGCCGCGGATGGGAGGGCCACGCGCTCAACCTCGCGAACCACTACTGGAGCCGCACGACCGACCCGGCGGCGCTCACGTTCGAGAGCTACCTCGAGGACGTCGTCGCCGGCCTCGAGCGGGTCGGGCCGAACGCCGTCGCCGTCGGCCACGGGATGGGCGGGCTCCTCGTCCTCAAGGCGGCCGCCGAGCGCGTCCGCGTCGCCGGGCTCGTCCTCCTCGACGCCGAGGCGCCGGCCGCGACGCGCCCGCCGGCGAAGCCCCACGTCGTCCGCGACACGCCCCCGCTCTACGGTCGCGCCCTCGTCGGGTGGGAGACGCTCCCGGAGAAGCTCCAGCGCGAGAACCGCGACCTGACCCTCGACGACATCCTCCGGATCCAGCACCTCCTCGGCCAGAAGCCCCGCGAGTCGGGGCGGGCGCGCGCGGCGGTCCTCGCGGGGGTGGCCGTCCGGCCCGACCTCCTCGGGGGCGTCCCGGCGCTCGTCGTCGGCTCCGGTGTCGACGGCGCCCCCGCGGCCCTCGCCGCCGAGCGGCTCGCGGCGTGGCTCGGTGCGGAGCACGAGCAGTTCGGGGCCGCGTCGCACTTCGGCCTCGTCCTCTCGGAGGAGGGGCACCGCCAGGTCGCCGAGCGGGTGCGCGCGTTCCTCGAAGCCCATCGCCTGTAGAGCCGTCGGGCGCAGCGTCGTCGCCCCTCGCCCGCGCGATCCGCCCCGCTGCGCCGGTTGCCCGGCGGCCGGCCCCTCTGGTATGCTCCGCGCCGGCCGCCGGCCCGGCCGGAGGCCGCGTGCCGCATTCGTCTAGAGGCCCAGGACACCGCCCTCTCAAGGCGGAGATCATCGGTTCGAATCCGATATGCGGTACCAATCGAACGACCCGACGCCCCCGGTCCGCGCCCCGGGGGCGTTCCCTTTCCCGGCCCCGGTCCGACGGGCGCCGGGCCGCCCCCGACTGGAGGACCGATGCACCCCCAGGCGCCGCGCCAGCTCGTGATCCTCACCGAGGGGCAGTTCGGTCCGCACTCCGGCAAGACGGCGTTCGGGGTGATCCGCTACGGCCGCGACGAGGTCGTCGCCGTCCTCGACTCGACCCTCGCCGGCAGGAACGTCGCCGAGTGGATCCCCGGCCGCGACATCCCGATCGTGGGGACCCTCGGGGAGGCCCTCGCCGTCCCGGGCCGGCCGCGTCCCGACACCCTCCTCGTCGGGATCGCCCCCACCGGCGGCCGCCTCCCCGACGCCTGGCGGCCGATCCTCCACGGGGCGCTCGACGCCGGGCTCGAGCTCCACTCGGGGCTCCACACGCTCCTCGAGGACGATCCCGAGCTCTCGGCCGCCGCCGCGATCGACGGAACCCGGATCGTCGACTACCGGCGCCCGCCCGAGCGCTTCGAGACCGCCGTCGGCCGGCGCCACGGCGCCGGGAAGCGGGTGATCCTCACGGTCGGCACGGACTGCGCGATCGGCAAGATGTCGGTCGCCCTCGAGCTGCGGAACGCGGGCCGCGCCGCGGGCGACTCGGTCGCCTTCGTCCCCACCGGCCAGACCGGGATGATGATCGACGGCTGGGGCGTCGCGGTCGACCGGGTCGTGAGCGACTTCCTCAACGGGACGGTCGAGTGGCTCGTCGAGGAGGGCGAGCGGCTCGGCGACTGGGTGATCGTCGAGGGCCAGGGGAGCCTCGACCATCCCGCCTACAGCGCCGTGACGCTCGGGCTCATCCACGGAGCGACCCCCCACGCGATGATCCTCGTCCACCGGGCCGGCCTCGCCGCCCACGACTTCGACCACCTCCCGGACCGATCGTTCCCGATCGCCCCGCTGGGCCCGTTCATCGACCTCCACGAGCAGGTCGCCGGGCTCGTCGCGCCGTCGCGGGTCGTGGGCGTTGCCGTGAACACGTCCCGCTGCCGGGACGACACGGAGGCGCGCCGGGCCGTCGCGGCGATCGCCGCCGAGACGGGGCTCCCCGCGGCCGACCCGGTGCGGTTCGGGGCTGCCGCGTTCTGGGAGCAGGTGAAGGCCGGGGTCGAGGCCCTGCCGTGGGTCGGAGGTGGGCGGTGAGCACGGGCTGGGACCTCCGGACGCGGGTCCTCCGGATCCCGTACCGCGACCCGTTCCGGATCGCCCGGGACTCGCACGGAGCGGGAGCTGCGATGTCGACGATGGTCGTCGAGCTCCGCTCGGATCGCCTGCCGGGCCTCGTCGGCCTCGGCGAAGGCTACCCGGACGCGTACTACGGCGAGACCCTCGCGACGATGCCGATCGTCATGGAGGCGCTCCTCGACGCCGTCGACCCGGCCGCGCTTGACACGTCGAGCCCGGGCGCGGCGCGGGCCGCCCTGGCCAGGGTCGGGACGGCGTTCGACGCGACGATCCGGGGCCACGGGGCGGCGAAGTGCGCCCTCGACATCGCCCTCCACGACCTCGCCGGCAGGGCGACCGGCGTGCCCGTCCACCGGCTCCTCGGGCTCCCCGCGGAGATCCCCCCGACGGACTTCACGCTCGGCCTCGACGAGCCGGCGGTCGTCGCCGAGCGGGCGCGGAGGGCGGGGCGCTTCCCGGCGCTGAAGATCAAGGTCGGGGGGCCGGCCGACCTCGCGACCCTCGAGGCGGTGCGGGGCGTCTACGGCGGGCCGATCCGGGTCGACGCGAACACGGGCTGGACGCCCGGGTCGGCGGCAGCTCTCCTCCCTGCGCTCGTCCGCCTCGGCGTCGAGCTCATCGAGCAGCCCTTCCCGCCGCGCCGCTACGACTGGATGCGCGACCTCCAGGCCGCCTCGCCGATCCCGATCGTCGCCGACGAGAGCGCCGTCCTCGTGGAGGACCTCGACGCGCTCGTCGGGATCGTCGACGGGGTGAACGTCAAGCTCGCGAAGTGCGGCGGGGTGGGGGCCGCGGCGCGGATGCTGGCGCGCGCGCGGGAGCTCGGGTTCCGGACGTTCCTCGGCTGCATGGAGGAGACGAGCGTCGGGATCGCGGCGTCGGCAGCGGTCGCCTCGCTTGCCGAGTGGGTCGACCTCGACGGCTGCCTCCTCCTCGCCGACGACCCGTTCACCGGCCTCGAGCTCGGCGACGACTGCCGCTGGCGCCTCTCCGACCGACCCGGCCTCGGCGTGGAGCTGCGGGCCGCGGGCTGACCCGGCCCGGCCCGGCAGGCTGTCAAGGGCCGACGGGGGACTCCTGTCCACGGACTTCCCGGGCCGCTGCCGGGCCGTCCACCGAACACCCGTTCCTGTGGACAAATCGGTGGGGCGGTTGGTGGACAAGGCCCTTCCGTCCCCCGCCTGGCCGCCCGTAGGATTCCGGGGTCGCCGGCCGGGGAGACGGCGGGCGACGACCGGGGCACCGGGATTGCGCCCCGGGGGTCAGTGGTCGGACCGCCCGAACTCGCGGGGACCGCCGGCCCGGGTGTCTTCACGGTTGGCGCCGCAGCGCTGCGTGGCGTCGCGCTGCGTGCAGGGAGGAGAGGTCATCGATGGATTCGCGCGCCCACGCGCTCGAGGGAGCCGATCCGGAGGCTATGGAATTCGTCCGGTTCTGCCGCGGCCGCAGGCGGGTCGGGTGGCCGGAGCTCTACGACGAGATGTGGGCGGTCGCGAGCCGCGGACTCTTCCGCGGGTACGGCTTCACCGAGCTCGAGGAGCGGGGGATCGGGTTCAGCCTCTTCGGCACGCGCGACCTCGCGGCCCTCGCGGCCGCCGTGATCGCAGAGGAGCGGGCCGCGGGAGGGCCGAGCGCGAGCGGACGCGAGCGGGCGCGAGCGACGGCGGTCGCGGTCGTCCAGTAAGGGCCGGCCGGGCGGGGAGCGGACCCTCAGGCGCGGATCGGGCTGGGTGCCCCGGCCCGCGGGCGCGGAGCGGGACCCTCAGGCGCGGATCCGCCGGCGGGCCATCTCGCCCTCGATCTGGCGCTCGGCCTCGACGTACGTGTCGATCTTCTCGCGGAGGAGGTTCGCCTCCGGCGTGTACAGGTGGACCTGCTGCTGGAGGATGTAGCTCAGCCGGCGGCTCGTCATCCGGGTGTGGTCGAGATTCTTCATGAGGACGAGGGGGTCCATCGCCGCGAGATCGTCCGGGTGGTACATCGCCTTCATGACCGGAGTGTAGCGGAGCCGACGGCCGCGCCGACCGAGCCCATGCGCGGGGAGGCGTGCCTCCGCCGGCGGCCGCTGGTCAGCGCCGCGGCGGCCAGCGCCAGTCGACGGGCACGGCGGCGCCGGCGATCGCCCGTCGGCGTCCGACCTCGGAGACGGCGAGGACGAGGATCCGCTCGACCTGCGTCGCCCGCCCGGCCTCGGCGCCCCACAGCTTCGTCACCTTTCGTGCGGCGGCGACCTCGTCGCGGACGACGCCCGCGAGGAGGTACCCCTCAGGTCGGGCGGCGCTCTCCCACACCTCGTCGGCGAGCCCGATCGGGAGGCCGTCGGCGGTGGGGCGGCCGCCGTCCGCGTCCACGTCGCCGAGGACGAGGGCGACGACCGCATCGTCGGCGAGGACCGGCCGGAGGCCGGCGAGCACCTCCCGGAGGAACGCCGCGTACGGGCCGCGCCGGTGGGCGTCGAGGGAGGCGTCGATCGCCGCCGCGGAGAAGCCGAGGAACCACGCCCGAAGCCAGTTGGCCGAGCCGTACCTGACGACCCGGAGGTAGGGCGGCGACGCGAGGACGAGGCGGACACGGTCCGGGAGGGCGCGGCCGCGGAGGGCCGCCCGGGCGCGCGCCCCCGCGTCGCGCGCGTCGCCGAAGAGGGCGATCCCGGGGGCCGACGGCCGCCCGTCGCGGGCCAGGCGGTGGAGCTTCGCCGCGAGAAGCGCGAACAGCTCGCGCTCGGGTGGCCGGAAGCCGGTCCGGGCGGCGTAGGCGCGGACGTACCGCGGGGGCATGCTGAAGACGTTCGGCATCACCCCCGAGAGGTAGCCGGGGCGTCGCCCGTGGAGGATGCCCGCCACCGCGGCGGCGAGGAACCGGTCCGCGGGGTCGGCGAGGCGGAGGCTGCTGCGGACGAAGAGGACCTGGCCGAGGGTTCGCGGATGGAAGGCGAGTGCGACGTCGGGCGGCACGGGCTCGCCTCCGCCCGCGAGGCCCGCGGCGCGGTCGTCCCAGGCCGGCGCCTCGCGCGACCAGGCGATCCGGAGGGCGGCGAGCCGCGCCTCGAGCGCGCGCGCCGTCGGCGGCTCGACCTTCGCCGCGGTGAGGAGATGGGCGAGCGGGCTCAGGTCGTTGCCGACGCCGATCCGGCCCTCGGCGCATGCCTGGAGCGGGGTCGTGCCGCGCCCCGAGAACGGGTCGAGGACGACGTCGCCCGGGCGCGTGTACCGGGCGACGAAGCCATGGGCGAGGGCCGCCGGGAAGCTCGCGAGGTACGAGCACATCGGGTGGTAGGCATGGCCCCACAGCCGGGGCCGGCCCTGCCACTCGGGCTCGAGCGGGAGCACGGGGAGCGCCTCGAGCGGGAGCGGGAGCTGGCCGGGGACGGGCCGGGTCGCGCGGCGCGGGGGGACGCCGCGCGGGACAGGCAGGGCCCCCCGGCCTGCCCGATCCCCGGGCGGGCGCGCGGACGCCGGCCCGGCGCCCCGGCCCGCCCGCACCCCGGCCCCGGACCGCGGCGCCCCGCTGCGAGCTGCGGCCGGGATCGCGACGGATCGCTCCTCATCGAGCACCGGAGCTCGATCGCCCACGCGGGTCGCCTCCCACTTCTCTGCGGCTCCCGCGCCGTGCGGGCGGGGAGCATAGCACCCGCGATTCGTGCGGGGGCCACGGTATAGTGGGGGCGCCTTCGGTACGGGCTGTTCCCGAGGACCAAACGAGCAGCCGCGCCTCGCCAGGGATCCCCATGACACTCCTCGAGCGCCTGTCCTCGCGCGACCTGATCGAGCTGGAGGACCGCCACGGCGCGCAGAACTACCACCCCCTCGACGTCGTCCTCTCCCGGGGCGAGGGCGTCTGGGTCTGGGACGTCGAAGGCACCCGGTACCTGGACTGCCTGTCCGCGTACAGCGCCGTCAACCAGGGCCACGCCCACCCGCGGATCCTGCGGGCGCTCGTCGAGCAGGCCGGCCGGCTGCCGCTCACGAGCCGCGCCTTCCGCAACGACCAGCTGGGCCCGTACTACCGCGAGCTCTGCGCGCTCACCGGCCACGAGACGGTCGTGCCGATGAACACCGGGGCCGAGGCCGTCGAGACGGCCCTGAAGGCGGCCCGGAAATGGGCCTACGACGTGAAGGGCGTGCCCGAGGACCAGGCCGGGATCATCGCCTGCGACGGCAACTTCGCCGGCCGCACGATCTCGATCGTCAGCTTCAGCTCCGAGCCCCTCTACCGCGCCGGCTTCGGGCCGTTCACGCCCGGCTTCACCCTCGTCCCGTACGGCGACGCCGACGCTCTCGAGGCGGCGATCACGCCGACCACGGCGGCCTTCATCGTCGAGCCGATCCAGGGCGAAGGCGGGGTCATCGTCCCGCCGGAGGGGTACCTGCGGCGCGTCCGCGAGCTCTGCACGAAGCACGACGTCCTCCTCATCGCCGACGAGATCCAGACGGGCCTCGGACGGACCGGCCGCCTGTTCGCCGGCGACCACGAGGACGTGCGGCCCGACCTCGTCACGATCGGCAAGGCGCTCTCCGGCGGCTTCTACCCCGTCTCGGCGGTCCTCGGGAGCGCAGGGGTCCTCGGCGTCTTCACCCCCGGCTCGCACGGCAGCACGTTCGGCGGCAGCCCCCTCGCCTGCGCGGTCGCGCGCGAGGCGCTCCGGGTCCTCGTCGACGAGGATCTCGTGGGGAACGCGGCCGCGATGGGCGAGCACTTCATGGCCCGCCTCCGCGAGGTCGCGAGCCCGCACGTCCGCGAGATCCGGGGCCGCGGCCTCCTCATCGGGGTCGAGCTGCGGCCGGAGGCCGGCGGCGCGCGCCGCTTCTGCGAGGCGCTCCGGGCCCGCGGGATCCTCGCGAAGGAGACGCACGTCGACACGATCCGCTTCGCGCCGCCGCTCGTCATCACGAGGGATGAGGTCGACTGGGCGATCGAGCGGATCGCCCCGGTCCTCGCGATGGCCTGAGCAAGGGCGCCCGGCGCTCGGGCTACACTGCGGGCGCGCCCCCGTAGCTCAGCGGATAGAGCAGGCGGCTTCTAACCGTCAGGTCCCCCGTTCGAGTCGGGGCGGGGGCGCCAGATGCTCCCGCGTGCCCGCCGGCGCGGCGCCGCGTCAGGCGGGAGCGCGCCGGCGGGCCCAGCCGGGTCGGAGTTGCTCGAGGGCGACGAGGGCGAGGGCGACGAACGCGACGACGAGGAGGGTCGCGGACGACCGCCGGATCGCGTCCGGGTCCGCGGCCCACCAGATCCCGCTGTCGGCGTAGCCGACGAGGTTGAGGAGGCCGCCGAGGGCGGCCCCGATCGACGCCGACATCCCGAGGAGCCCGCCGGCGCGGTGGGCCAGCGTCGCGCGGCCGGCGCCGGCGAGGACCGCGGCCGCGACGAGGGCGATCGCGGCGGTGATCCAGGCGGGGGCGGCCAGGCTCGCCGCCTGGCCCGCCGCCGTGCCGCTCGGGTCGGCGGCGGGGGCCGTGGCGATCCCGAAGAGGATGCAGGCGCCGGCGACGGCCGCGAGCGCGAGCGGCGGGACGATCCGGGCGAGGATCGAGGCGCCCGACCGGGCGGTGGTCATCGCGTCCTCCTGGACTGGAGCGCGATCGTACTCGCTCCGCCGGGGCCGCGGCGCGGCCCGTGGTGCGCCGGCGCACAGGACCACGGGTACTCCGCTCCACGCCCGAAAAGTACGGCTTGGCCCGGCCTTCTCCGAACCCGTAGCCTCCGCCCGTCAACTCCGCGAACCGCACACTGCCCACCCGGCGCGCCCGGCGCGCCGGCCACCGTCCAGGCAAGGAGCCCCATGGCCGTCAGCGACCTCGGACCGCTGCTCACCGCCAGCGAGGTGGCCGAGATGCTCCACCTCCACGTCAACACCGTGAAGCGGCTCGGCGACCGCGGCGAGCTGCCGTTCTTCCGCGTCTGCTCGCGGGGCGACCGTCGCTTCCGCCTCGAGGACGTCATGGCGTTCCTCGCCCGGAACGCGCGCCTGGCCTCCTGACCGCCGTCAGGCGCCGGCGGCGCCGGCCGCCGGGACCGCCGCGAGGACGCGCCCGAAGATCCCCAGCGCCTCGGCGATCTCCTCGGGCGTCACGTCGAGCGGCGGGATCCAGCGGATGACGTTGTGCTGGACACCGCAGGAGAGGACGAGGAGCCCCTCGTCGGCGCAGCGCTGGATCACCGCCTCGCACGTCGTCCCGTCCGGCTCCCGGGTCGCGCGATCCGTCACGAACTCGACGCCGATCATCAGGCCCGGGCCCCGCACGTCGCCGATTCGCGCGTCGCGGGCCGCGATGGCGCGCAGCCCGGCCGCCAGCTCCGCGCCGCGGGCCGCGGCGTTCGCGACGAGGTCGCGGTCGCGGATCTCGGCGAGGACGGCGAGCCCCGCGGCGCAGGCGACGGGGTTGCCGCCGTACGTCGTCCCGTGGGCGCTCCGGCCCCAGCGCTCCTGGAGCGCCCGCGAGCTCGCCATCGCCGACAGCGGCAGGCCGTTCGCGATCGCCTTCGCCATGCAGACGACGTCGGGGACGATGCCGGCGTGCTCGAACGACCACATCCGCCCGGTGCGCCCGAAGCCCGCCTGGACCTCGTCAGCGACGAGGAGGATCCCATGCCGGTCGCAGACCCGCCGGAGGATCCGGAGGAACGCCGGCGGGGCCGGGACGTAGCCGCCCTCGCCCTGGACCGGCTCGACGACGATCGCCGCGACCTCCTCGGGTGAGATCGTCGAGTGGAACAGGTCGCGGAGGTGGCGGAACGCGACCTCGACGGCGCGCTCCTCGTCGCCCGCGAAGTCGCGGTAGACCGACGGATACGCCGTCAGGTAGACGCTCGGGAGGAACGGCTCGTAGCCCTGCCGGTAGTTGGGGTTCGAGCTCGTGATGCTCGCCGCGCCGAACGTCCGGCCATGGAAGCCGCCGCGGAACGCGATGATCCCCGGGCGCCCGGTGACCCGCCGGGCGAGCTTGAGGGCCGCCTCGATCGCCTCGCTCCCCGAGTTCATGAAGAAGATCGAGTCGAGCGGCGCGGGGAGGGTCGTCGCGAGCTCGCGGGCGAGGCGGACGGTCGGCTCGGCGTAGCCCATCGCGGCCATCGGCGCGATGAGGCGGTCGACCTGGTCGTGGATCGCCGCGGTCACCCGCGGGTGGCGGTGGCCGAGGACGGAGACGGCGATCCCGTTCGCGAAGTCGAGATAGGCGCGGCCGGCGGTGTCGTAGAGCCGGTGGCCCTCGCCGTGGCTCCACGAGCGCTCGAAGTACCGGCCGAGGACGGGGGTGAGGTTCGCGGCGGCGAGCGCGGCGAGGTCGAGGCCCGCAGCGTCCGGCGGCGCGGCGGACGGGGTCGGCGTATCCATCGGGCACCCTCGGGAACGTCGCCGCGCCGCGCCGGACGGCGGCGACCTGCGGCGGACCAGCGCCGAGTATAGGGCGGGCGCGAACCGCCGGCCCCGGGGCCGGCGAGGCGGGCGCGCACCGCCGCGGCGCGGCGCCGTGGCCTCGGCCGGCGACCGGGCACGAGGGCGCCTCGGGCGCGCCGGACAGCGCCCTCGTGCCCGGCCTAGAATCCGGCGTCCGCCCGGCCGTCCCGCGGCAGGTCCGACCCCGCCAGGAGCTGCCACGCCCGTGATCGACTTCAGCCTCTCCGAGGAGAACCGGCTCGTCCGGCAGTCGGTCCGCGAGTTCGTCGCCGCGGAGATCCTGCCGAACATCCGCGCCTGGGACGAGCGCGGCGAGGCGCACCCCGAGGTGTTCGCGAGGATGGGCGAGCTGGGGTACCTCGGCGCCCCGCTCCCCGAGGAGTGGGCCGGGGCCGGCCTCGACTACGTCTCCCTCGCGATCCTCTGCGAGGAGCTCGAGCGCGCCGACACGGCGTTCCGCGTCGTCCTGAGCGTCCACGTCGGCCTCAACTCGCTGGCCCTCCTGCAGTGGGCGACCGACGAGCAGAAGCGCCGCTGGCTCGTGCCCCAGGCCCTCGGCCGGAAGCTCGCGACGTTCGGGCTCACCGAGCCGGGAGCCGGCACCGACGCGGGCGCCATCCAGTCGACCGCCCGGCGCGAGGGTGATGTCTATGTCCTCAACGGCAGCAAGATCTGGATCAGCCTCGCCGACCTCGCCGACCACTTCCTCGTCTTCGCCTCGGTCGACCGCGCGAAGCGGCACCGGGGGGTGACGGCCTTCATGCTCGAGCGG
The DNA here is from genome assembly GCA_021802585.1 of Chloroflexota bacterium. Taxonomy (GTDB): domain Bacteria; phylum Chloroflexota; class Limnocylindria; order Limnocylindrales; family CSP1-4; genus CTSoil-043. The sequence goes on along the minus strand of JAJZRQ010000015.1, from coordinate 23,508 downwards.
GGGATGAAGGGCCTCACGACCGGGACGCTCCACGGCAAGCTCGGGATCCGGGCCGGGAACACCGGCCTCATCAACCTCGACGACGTCGAGGTCCCGGCCGAGAACCGGATCGGCGAGGAGGGCGAGGGGTTCCTCATCGCGATGAGCGCGATCGACCAGGGGCGCTTCACCGTTGCCGCCGGCGCCGTCGGCCTCGCCCAGGCCTGCCTCGACGCGAGCGCGCGCTACGCCCGCGAGCGCGAGACGTTCGGCGAAGAGATCGGACGGCACCAGCTCGTGAAGCAGATGGTCGCGCGGATGGCGGCCGGCACCGAGGCGGGGCGCCTCCTCGTCTGGCGGGCGGCCTGGCTGAAGAACCACGGGGTCCGGACCACCCGCGAGACCTCGCTCGCGAAATGGCACGCCACCGAGCACGCCGTACAGGCGGCGCTCGACGCGGTCCAGGTCCACGGCGCGAACGGCTACTCGAACGAGTTCCCGGTCGAGCGCTACCTGCGGAACAGCAAGGCGGCCGTCATCTACGAGGGCACCAGCCAGCTGCACACGCTCATCCAGGCCGACTATGCCCTCGGCTACCGCGAGGATCGCCCGATCCGCTGCGAGCCGCTGCCGGCCCAGGGCTTCGAGCGCTGGCCGGCGCTCGGGAGGCACGAGTGAACGGCGGCGCCCTCCCCCGCGGGCTCCGCGGCGCCCGGGCCCGGGCCGTGGGCGCGTGGGCATCCGGCGGCGGCGGGACGCGGGCCGCGCTGGCGGTCGCCGGCGTCGCCGCCGCCGCGCTCATCGGGGCCTTCCTCTTCGGCGCCTGGCACGTCCTCGTCGGCGGCTTCGTGAAGGGCAACTGGCGCGCGGGCGCCTTCGGCGTCGCCCTCGCGGCGGCGTCGGGCGCGCTCCTCTGGATCGAGGTGGCGGTGGGGCGCCGGCTCCTGACCCGTGGACCGGGTCGATCGTGACCTGAGGCGCGGGCGACCGGCGGGAAGAGGCTCGGCATGCTGGCGATCGGCTCGATCGTGTCGGGCGTCCGCGACGTTGCACGGGCGATCGACTTCTGGACGCGCGCGCTCGACGACCGCGTGGGCCGGCATCCCGACGAGATGTGGGCGATCCTCGTGCCCCGCGATGGCCCCGGCGCCCTGCTGGCCCTCAACCTCACGATGTCGGGCCGGCCGCGGCGGCACCGCCTGATGGGCCCGCGCTACGCGATCGGCTCGAAGCGGGCCTGGAAGAAGCGGAGGTACTTCGGCTCGTGGACCATCCGCAGGCCCTTCGCGGCAGCGCGCGCGTCGAAGCAGGCCTTCACGGACTCTGCGACGACGTCCATGTGGGCCTGGGTGTAGACCCGGCGGGGGATCGTCAGGCGGGTCAGCTCCAGCTTCGGTCGCTTGTGGTCGCCGGTCACCGGGTCGCGCCCGGCGGAGACGATCCCACGCTCCATCGAGCGGATGCCCGAATCGAGGTAGAGCTCGGCAGCGAGCGTCTGGGCCGGGAAGAGGTCCTGGGCGAGGTGCGGGTAGAACCGCCTCGCGTCGAGGAAGATCGCGTGGCCGCCGATCGGGCGGACGATCGGGATCGACCACTCCTCGAGGAGCTCGCCGAGGTAGCGGACCTGGCCGACGCGGCTCCGGACGTGGTCGTCCCGGACGGCCTCCTCGATCCCGATCGCGAGGGCCTCCATGTCGCGCCCGGCCATCCCGCCGTACGTGTGGAGCCCTTCGTACACGACGACGAGGTTCCGCAGCTCCTCGAAGACCTCCCGGTCGTTCACGGCGAGCCAGCCGCCGATGTTCACGAGGTGGTCCTTCTTGCTGCTCATCCACGCGCCGTCGGTGTACGAGCAGAACTCGAGGAGGATCTCGGCGATCGTCCTCCCGGCGTAGCCCTCCTCGCGCTCCTGGATGAAGAGGGCGTTCTCGACCATCCGGGTGGCGTCGAGGAGGACCCGGATCCCGCGCGGCTCGCACCACGCCCGCAGCTCGCGGACGTTGGCCATGCTCACCGGCTGCCCGCCGGCCATGTTCACCGTGCCGGCGAGGGACACGTAGGGGACCTTCTCCGCGCCGACCTCGGCGACGAGGCGCTCGAGCTTCGCGAGGTCGACGTTGCCCTTGAAGGGGTGGAGCGACTCCGGGTCGTGCGCCTCGTCGACGATGACGTCGTGGAACGTCGCCCCGGCGAGCTCCTGGTGGAGCCGGGTCGTCGTGAAGTACATGTTCCCGGGGACGTGGTCGCCGGGCCGGATGAGCGCTCGGCTGATGAGGTGCTCGGCGCCCCGGCCCTGGTGCGTGGGGACGAGGTGGCGGTACCCGTAGAACCGCTGGACGGCGGCCTCGAGGTGGTAGAAGTTCCGGCTCCCGGCGTACGCCTCGTCGCCGAGCATCATCCCCGCCCACTGCCGGTCGCTCATCGCCGAGGTGCCCGAGTCCGTGAGGAGGTCGATGTAGACGTCCTCGGAGTGGAGGAGGAACGTGTTGTAGCCGGCCTCCGCGAGGGCCGCCTCGCGCTGCCCGCGGGTCGTGACCGCCAGGGGCTCGACCATCTTGATCTTCCACGGTTCGGCCCAGCTGCGGCGGCCATGCTGCTGGCCCATCGTGTGGAGCGGTTCGTGCGCCATCGGGGTCGCGTCCTCCAGGAGCGGTGCCGGGGGTGGTCGGGCGGCGGTCCGCCGCCGGGGCCGGGGCGGCCGGTCAGGCCGGTCCCGCTGCGGGGGAGAGGGGGAGCGCCGTCGCGCGCTTGACCTCGCGCAGGACGAGGCTCGTCTGGATCCGGCCGATGCCGGGGATCGGGGCGAGGCGCTCCACGGCGAACCGCTCGAGGTCCCGCCGGTTGCGGAGGACCACCCGGAGGAGGTAGTCGTACTCGCCGGTCACGTGATGGACCTCCAGGACCTCGGGGAACGCGGCGACCGCGTCCCGGAAGCGCTCGATCTCGTCGCGGTGGTGCGCCCGCAGCCCGACGCTGACGAAGCAGAGGAGGTCGTAGCCGGCCGCCTCCGCGTCGAGGAGGGCGACGTAGCGGTCGATGACGCCCTCGCGCTCGAGGCGCCGGACGCGGGCGTGGGTCGCCGGGGGCGAGAGGCCGATCCGGCGGGCGAGGTCGGCGTTCGGGAGGCGGCCGTCGGCCTGGAGCTCCCGGAGGATGGCGAGGTCGAGGTCATCGAGGGCCGGGTGTACCACTGCGCGGGACCTCCAGCAAGCGTCCTTCGTCCGATCGATCCGAGAACCGAACGATCGACGGAGGGATCCCCAGTCTCGCAGATGATCGTTCGGCGCGGGCCGGGCGGCGCTCGGTCTAGCCGGGCTCGACCACCTCATCCGGGGCCGGCTGGCGCGACTCCCCGCCGCGGGCTCGGACGATGACCGCGACCGCGACGACGATGATCGCCCCGGCGACGATCGTCCGCGGCTCGAGCGGCTCGGCGAGGACGACCCAGCCGAGGAGGACCGCGATCACCGGGTTGACGAACGCGTACGTCGCGACGAGCGAGATCGGGGCGACCCGGAGGAGCCAGACGTACGCCGTGTACCCGACGAGCGACCCGACGAAGACGAGGTACGCGACCGCGGCGACCGAGGCGCGCGTGACCTCGGCCGGCCGCACCCCGGCGAGGTCGCCGCTCGCGGCGGCGAGGACGAAGAGGATCGCGCTCCCGGCGAGCATCTGCATCGCCGTGCCGACGAGCGGGCGCCGCGGCGCATGCGCCCCGCGGCTGTAGAGCGACCCGACGGCCCAGAAGACGGGGGAGAGGAGGACGACGGCGGCGCCGTACGGGTCGAGGTCGCCCGCCCCGCCCGTCGGCCCGACGAGGACCGCGACGCCGGCGAACCCGATGAGCGTCCCGGCGAGGATCCGGCGGGAGAGGACCACGCCGAAGAAGAGCCGGCCGAGGATCGCGACCCAGAGGGGGAGCGTCGCGATGATGAGGGCCGCGATGCCCGACGGGATCGTCCGCTCCCCGATCGCGAGGAGGCCGTTGCCGCCGGCGAGGAGGAGGCCCCCGACGATCGCCGCGTCCCGCCATTCGCGGCGCCCCGGGCGGTCGCCGGCGGCGTCGCCGGTGCGGATCGTGGCGGCGTAGAGGAGCCCTCCCGCGATGAGGAAGCGCACCGCCGACGCCGTGAGGGGCGGGATCGTCTCGACGGCGATCCGGATCGCGAGGTACGTCGAGCCCCAGACGAGGTAGAGGGCGCCGAGGGCGAGGGCGACGCGGACGGACGACGGGGGCGCCGACGCCGGCGCGGTTCGCTGGGGCATGCCGAAGGATCGCATCCTCCGCTGGCGCCCGCACGGCGGCCCGGACGGGGTCGGGCGCGGCGGCTCCTCCGCGTGCGACAATCGGCGGGCGATGACCCTCGATGAACGCTTCGACGACCTCGTCACGAGCCTCGGCGGGTTCTACCGCGCCTGGGTGATCCAGCTCGGCCTGGAGCTCGGGCTCTTCGCCGCGCTCCGGCAGGCGGGAAGCCGGGGGATGACCCCGGCGGAGCTTGCCGCGGCGACGGCGACCGCGCTGGACCCGGTCGGCGCCTGGTGCCGCGCGGCGTACGCGAGCGACCTCGTCGACGACGACGGCGAGCGCGTCCAGCTCGACGAGGTGACGGCCTCGATCCTCCTCGACGTCGACCGCCCGGAATACCTCGGCGGCCAGTTCGCCTACACCGTGACGGCGAGCCTCGACTACGCCGCGATGGCGCCGTTCATGCGGACGGGCCGGCCCGTCGCCGATCGGCCGCCGCGCTACTACCGCGCGATCGAGCAGCTGACCCGCCAGGACATCGCCGTCTTCTTCGAGGAGGCGCTCGCCGCCCTCCCGGACCTCGTCGTCGACCTCGCCCGCGGGATCGACGCGATCGACCTCCACTGCGGGGGCGGCCGCTGGCTCGTCGCGGTCGCCCGCCGCTTCCCGGCCACCCGCCTCGTCGGGGTGGAGGCCGAACCGGATTCCACGGCGCGCGCGATGCGCCTCGTGCAGGAGTCCGGCCTCGAGGGCCGGATCCGGATCGAGGCCCGCGAGGTCGCCGACATCGCCCACCGGGAGGCGTTCGACCTCGCCTACTTCCAGCACGCGCTCCACGAGATCCCGGATCCCGGCGCCGCGCTCGCCGCGGCCTGGCGCGCGCTCCGCCCCGGCGGCCGGCTCCTCGTCCTCGGCTGGTGCCTCCCCGCGGCGAGGGACGACCTGGCGACCCTCCATGGCCAGCTCATCACCGGGGTCGCCCTCGACGAGGCGCTCCATGGCGGGCGCCTCCGGACGGTGGACGAGCACGCGGCCCTCTTCGCGGCAGCGGGCCTGCCAGCGCCCCAGGCGATCGCGCTCCCTTCGGACGCGACCCTCCTCGTCGCGCGCCGGCCGGCCTGACGAGCGGCCCCGGGCTCAGGGGCCGACGACGACCGTTCCCTTCATCGAGGGGTGGATCGAGCAGTGGTACGCGTACGTCCCGGGCCGGTCGAACGTGCGGGCGTACGGCGTGCCGCCGGCGGACAGCCGGCCACTCCCCGCGGCCCCGTCGTCCCAGGCGACGGTGTGGGCGACGTCGTCCTGGTTCGCCCAGCTCACCGTCGTCCCCGGCGCGATCGCGAGCGAGGCCGGGGCGAACGTGAAGCTGGCGATCGTCACGGCCGCGGCTCCCGCGGCCGTGACGGACGGCGACGCGGGTGGCGCGGACGCGGCGGCGCTCGGCGTCGCAGGGGCGGAGGCGCCGCCCCCGCAGGCGGCGACGGCGAGGCTCGCCCCGATGGCGAGCGCGGCGATCGACTGGCGACGCATGGATCTCTCCTCCGCGGGCTCCGATGATCCCCGTACGCCGCTCCCGTCCCCCTGGATCTCCCCGCGTGCCGCCCCGTCCGGCCATCCCGCGCGGGCGGGTGGGCTACCATCGGTCCATGATCGAGAGCGACACCGCACTCACCTTCCGCGACGCGGGCCCCGCCGACGCCGAGTGGATCGCCGCGCTCCTCTCCGACGAGGGGTATCCGGCCGGGGCGAGCGACGTCGTGCGGCGCCTCGAGCGCTTCGCGGAGCTCGGCTCCGCGGTCCGGATCGCGGAGCGCGGCGAGGATCGCCTCGGGTTCGTCGCCGTCCACCTCCTGCCCCGTTTCGAGCACGACGACCACCTGGCGCGGGTCATCGCGATGGTCGTCGACCCGGCGATGCGCTCGCGGGGAATCGGGCGGGCGCTCCTCGCGGAGGTCGACCGGCTCGCGGCCGACGCGGGATGCGCCTTCGTCGAGGTGACGGCCGGCCACCACCGGGCAGACGCGCGCCGGCTCTTCGAGGCCGCCGGCTTCGACGCCGCGCTCACGACGTACCTCCGGAAGCGTCGCTGAGCGGCCCGCAGTTCCCGCACCTCCGCCTCCGCGAGGCGAGCGAGCCGCTCCTCGACCTCCCGTGGGAGCTCCCGCTCGGCGCCTGGCGCGCCGACCAGGCGGTGCTCCGCCGGCTCCCCGTCGGTCCGTCCCGGCACCTCGTCCGGTTCGTCGTCGGCGGCGCGACCCTCTATGCCCTGAAGGCCGAGCCCCTCGACGTCGCCCGCCGCGAGTACGAGGTCCTCCGCCACCTCGAGGATGCCGGGCTTCCCGCGGTCCGGGCGCTCGGGATCGCGGAGCGCGTCGCGGACAACGAAGGGATCCTCGTCACGGAGTACCTCCGCCACTCGCTCCAGTACCGGCGCCTCCTCATGCGGGTGCCGCTCGCCCCCGGCGGCTACCGCGACCGCCTCCTCGACGCGATGGCCGGGCTCCTCGTGGAGCTCCACCGGGCGGGGGTCTACTGGGGCGACTGCTCGCTTGCGAACACGCTCTTCCGGCGCGACGGCGACACGTTCGCGGCCTACCTCGTCGACGCCGAGACGAGCGAGGTCCACGGCCGCCTCTCTGAGGGCCAGCGGGCCCACGACCTCGAGGTCCTCGTGGAGAACGTGGCGTTCGGCCTCGCCGACCTCGCCGCGTTCCAGGGCCATCCAGAGGCGATGGACGAGCAGATCGAGGCGGCCGAGGCTGTCCGGACCCGGTACCTCGAGCTCTGGGACGAGCTGTTCCGGCAGGTCGAGATCCAGCCGGGCGACCGCTTCGCCATCCAGGCCCACGTCCGCCGTCTCAACGACCTGGGCTTCGCCGTCGGGGAGATCGACCTCGAGCCGGGGGTGGACGGGCGGGTCCGGCTGAGCGCCGCGGTCACGCGGCGCGACTTCCACGCCCGGGAGCTCCAGCGTCGCACCGGCCTCGTCGCCCTCGAGGGGCAGGCCCGGCTCCTCCTCAACGACCTCCGCGAGTGGCAGGCCTGGCTCGAGTTCTACGAGCGCCGCCGCGTCTCGGTGGCGGAGGCGGCGGCGCGCTGGCGCGCCGAGGTCCTCGAGCCGACCCTCGCGCGCCTCGTGCCTGCGATCGGGCCGGCGCGCGATCCCCTGCAGGCGTACTGCGACCTCCTCGAGCACAAGTGGCTCCTCTCCGAGCGCCGGCGGCGCGACGTCGGCCTCGAGGCGGCCATCGCCGCCTACCTCGCCGAGGGCGCCCCGGCGCCGGAGGCCCGCGGGGCGGCCGGAGCTCTCGACGCCGACGCCGACGGCGACCTCGAGGAGGCCGCGGGACGCGCGACCCGCGGGCCGGCGACGCGCGAGCCGGCCGACGGGTAGGATCGGGGTCCACGACCTCCAGCGATCGATCCCTGTCGAGGAGTCCGCCATGGCGCTCGCGTCGACCGGCGAACTCGCCGTTCGCGTCTCCGGCCTCCGCAAGCGCTATGGCGACGTGGAGGCCGTGGCCGGGATCGACTTCGAGGTCCGCCGCGGCGAGGTGTTCGGGCTCCTCGGCCCGAATGGGGCCGGGAAGACGACGACGATCGAGATCCTCGAGGGGCTCCGGGCCCCGGACGGCGGCGAGGCGACGGTCCTCGGCCTCGACGTACGGCATCACGCGGACGCGCTCAAGACCCGGATCGGCGTCCAGCTCCAGACGGCGGCCCTCTACCCCCGCCTCACGGTGACCGAGCTCGTCGACCTCTTCGCGAGCTTCTACCCCCGGAGCCTCCCGACCGCCGAGGTCGTCCGCCTCCTGGGCCTGGCGGAGCGCCGCCACGCCCAGTCGCGGCAGCTCTCGGGGGGCCAGCGGCAGCGGCTCTCCGTGGCGCTCGCCCTCGTGAACGACCCCGAGCTCGTCTTCCTCGACGAGCCGACGACGGGGATGGACCCGGCCGCCCGGCGGAGCCTCTGGGAGATCGTCCGCGGCCTCCGCGACCGCGGCCGGACCGTCGTCCTCACGACGCACTACATGGAGGAGGCGGAGGTCCTCTGCGATCGCCTCGCGATCATGGACCACGGGCGGATCCTCGAGATGGGGACGGTCGAGGAGCTCGTGAGCCGGCGCTTCCGCGAGCGCGCCGTCCACTTCGAGCGCCTCCCCGGCGTCGACGACGCGGCCCTCGCGGCGCTGCCGGGGGTCCGCCGGGTCGCCCACGAGGAGGATGGCGAGACGCTCCTCTACACGGCCGACGTGGCGGCGACGATCGGGGCCCTCCTCGCCCTCGCCGAGGAGCACGCGGCGGAGCCGCGCGGGCTGGGGATCCGGAGCCCGTCGCTCGAGGATGTCTTCCTCGCCCTGACCGGCCGCGCGATCCGCGACTGACCCTACGAGGAGCGAGGGACCGCCGATGCGCACGTTCGCCCGACTCACGATCGCGAACCTCCGGAGCTTCGTGCGGGATCGCGCCGCGCTCTTCTGGACGATCGCCTTCCCGGTGACGTTCATGCTCCTCTTCGGGGCGATCTTCTCCGGCGGCGACACGCGCTACAAGGTCGGCTGGGTGGACCTCGACCAGACGCCCGCGTCGGAGGCGCTCGTCGCCGACCCCTCCGTCGATGCCGTCCTCGATCCCGTGCTGTTCGCCGCCGAGGACGAGGCCGTCGCGGCGATGAAGGCCGGCGAGGTCCGGGCGGTCCTCGTGCTGCCGCGCGGCTTCGGGGCGGCCGTCGCGGGGACGGCCGGCGGCACCCTCGCGATCCGCCTCTACACCGATCCCTCGAGCGCCCAGACGTCGGCCACGATCACCGGCATCGTCGCCAACCTCGTCGGGGCGTTCAACCAGGCGGCGAGCGGGAAGCCGCCGGTGCTCCGGCTCCAGGCGGAGTCGGTCCAGCGCCAGGCGATCACGGCGATCTCGTACTTCGTGCCGAGCATCCTCGCGATGGCCCTCATGCAGCTCGGCCTCTTCGCCGCGATCCCGATCGTCGAGCAGCGCCAGAACCTCATCCTCAAGCGGATCTCGGCGACGCCCGTCCGGCGGCGGACGTTCATCGCCAGCAACGTCGTGACCCGGCTCCTCGTGGCGCTCGTCCAGGCCGCCGTCATCCTCGGGCTCGCGCGGGTCGTCTTCGGGGTCACGCTCCTCGGCAGCCCGCTCGTCTTCCTCGGGTTCGTCGTCCTCGGGGCGCTGGCGTTCATCGCCCTCGGCTACGTCGTCGCGTCGTTCGCCCCGACGGAGGACGCCGCGAGCCAGATGGTGAGCATCCTCCAGTTCCCCCTGATGTTCCTCTCGGGGATCTTCTTCCCCCTCGAGGCGATGCCGGGGTTCCTGCAGGGCGTCGCGGCGTTCATGCCCCTCACGTACCTCGGCGACGCGCTGCGGCAGGTGATGGTCGGCGGGACGCCGTTCGTCCCGCTCGGCGTGGACGTCCTCGTCCTCGGGGGCTGGCTCCTCGCCTCGTTCGCGGTCTCCGCCCGCTTCTTCCGCTGGCAGTAGCGGCGGGGAGGGAGGGCCGCTCCACGACCGTCGGGGGCCTACCAGCGCTCTTCGTGGACGACCTCCGCGAGGGGCCGGCGACCGCCGGCCCGCTTCGGCGCCGTCAGGACGGCCGGGTCCGCCGGGTACCCGAAGGAGAGGAGGAACTCGCAGTGCCAGCCCGCCGGATACCCGAGGAGTTCGCGGGCGAGGCCGTGGTCGTAGACGGTCGCGGGGACGCTCCCGATCCCGAGCTCCCACGCCGCGAGGACCATGTTCTCCGCCGCCCGGCCGAGGTCCCACATGATCGACAGGGGAGCGTCCGCCGTCGCCGGGTCGGGCGTGACGAGGGCGACCACGACCGTGGCGCCGGCGAGATGGCCCGCGTACGGGCCGACGGCGGCGAGGGCCTCGAGGTGAGGGCGATCGCGGCAGACGACGAACGCCCAGCTCTGCCGGTTCTTCGAGCTCCCGGCCCGCCGCCCGGCGTTGAGGATCCGCTCCACGGCCCACACCTCGAGCGGCCGCGGGGCGAACTGGCGCACGACGCGGAGGGAATCGATCGCCTCCCACGTCCCGAGGGCTGGCTCGAGGTCCCCGCGCTGTCGCAGCTCGTCGTCCGTCATCGTCCTGCCTCCGCGCGTCGGCGTCCGCCGCGGCCGCCGTGAGTGCCGCGGGGACGTGCCCGCAGCGTAGCGCGTAGGATGATCGGATGGTCCGGCGCGAACCCCACAGCGTGCTCGGCGTCGCACCCGGGGCGAGCGCCGCGACGATCAAGGCCGCCTGGCGGCGCCTTGCCCGCGAGCACCACCCGGACCTCGCTGCCGATCCCGCGGAGCGCCGGTCCGCGACGCGCCGGATGGCCGAGATCAACGCCGCGTACAACGAGCTGCGGGGCGCCGGCGCGCCCGTCGGCCCGCGGGTACCGGGACGTCCCGCGGGCGGGCAGGGCGCGGGGGACGGAGCCGCAGGGGACGCGGATCGTGCCCGTCCGTCCGGCCCCCCTCCGCCTCCGAGGGAGCGGCCCCTCACCGCCCGCTTCGACACGACGGACCTCTACCGGCCGCGGAATGCGACGACGACGCCGAGCGGGGGCGGGTACCGCCACCACCCGCCCGGGCACCGGCCACCGCGGACCCGACCGGAGCCCGTCGAGCCGCCGCGCGCGTCCGACCCGACCGGGCCGTCGGAGCGCCTCCGGGCTCGGCGCCACCGCCGCCGGCTCCCGACGCTCGAGGCGGCCCGGGAGACGACCGTGACGTTCGGCCGGTTCCACGGCCAGACCCTCGGCGAGATCGCGGCCCGCGACCCGTCGTACGTCGGCTGGCTCGCGCGGGCGATCACCCGGGACCCGGACCTCCTCGATGCCGCGCGCGTCGTGGCGGCGTCGATCGGCGGGCCGCCGGCCGGCTGACGGCGGGGGCCGGGCCCCCCTGCCGGCCGACGGCGGCCCGGGCTCCCGAACGCGGGCGGCGGGCCGAAACTCCCGAACGCGGACGGGGCGCCCCGCGCCGGGCGCCCCGTCGATGATCTGGTCGGGCACGGCCGGGGATGATGCCCCGGTGGGCGATGAGTCCTGCGCCGCCGTCGCGACCCGGGCCTGCGGCCGGTGGACCGTGGTTACTCGGCTCGTGGCCGGGAGCGGCGAGACCCACCCTTCGACGCCGCGAGCGGCGTCCTCGACGACCGTGCGTCTCCCGTCCCGTCCCGTGGCCGACGCCCCAGGTTGACCCCGGAAGCCGCGCCGACGGCGGACATCCGCACCGTACGCCCGGCGACGGACGGGGGCAATGGGAGGCTGGTCCCGGTGCCTCCGCACCCGATGGTCGATGGCGTCTGCGCACCGCCGCAGCGCGCGGGGCGCCGAGCCGCCGTTCCGGGTACCCTCGTGACGATGCCGACGACCGCCTCCCGCCGCCCTCGTGGCGGCCGCGCCCGCGTCGCCGTGGCCGCGCTTGCGGTCGGGGCGGCGCTCCTCGCCGCGACCTGCGCCCCCGCGGCCGAGGCCTCGTTCGACCCGGCCGCGTCATGCGCCGGGGCCGCCCGCCAGCAGATGAAGGGTGCCTACCCCACGCTCGAGGCGCGGATCCCGTCGACGATCGACGGGAGCGCCGCCGCGAGCCGGGATTCGGGCCGCTTCTGCGCGAAGGAGACGCTCGGCTCTCTCAACGACGCCGGGGTCCGCGAGATGCGCTTCGGGGGCGCCATCTGGGAGGTCGGCGACCGGGGCGGGATCCAGCTCGGGGCGTTCGAGGCCGACGGCCTCACTCCGGCGCTCCTCGCCGAGGAGTACCGTCGCGCCGCCGACGCGTCGCGGAGGACGGAGGGCGTGCGGGCGACGACGCTGACGGTCGCGGGCCGACCGGCGTGGCGGATCGACGTCGTGAACGGGAGCTCACGGCAGGCCGTCGTCGTCTGGGGCTCGGCCGACGGCGCGGTCGTCCAGGTCGTCGTCGCGGCCGACATCGAGGAGGCCCAGCTGCAGGCGGCGATCGACGCCTTCCGCTGATCGGCCCGTGCGTCCGGACCGGGCAGGCGCCCGCGCCCCGCCCGCTCGGCGGCGCATCCGCCCGCGACCTCCGCCCGCTACGATGACCGCATGTACTTCGATGCCCTCTCCTTCCTCGAGGACGAACGGGAGGCATGGCGCCCGTTCGAGGCCCTCACCGACGTTCCCGACGACCGGTTCGAGACCCCCGTCGCCGCTGCGCACGGGTGGTCCGCGCGGGAGCTCGTGTCCCACCTCGCCGCGTACCAGTCCCACGCGCTCGACGTCGCCCGCGAGCTCGCCGTCGGCGAGCGGAGCGCGGCATACGAGGCGATGGAGGCGGCCTGGGCGGCGCGCGGCGACGCCGTGAACGACGAGCTCGCCGCGGCATGGGCCGCGTTCCCCGTCGCGGAGGTCCGGCGGCGCGCGCGCGAGCTGCCGGGCGAGCTCCGCGGCTACCTCACCGTGGTCCCGGAGTCGCGCTGGGTGAAGCACCCGGTCTACGGGCGCCACTTCGAGGAGGAGCTCCTCGACCACTACGCCGACCACGAGGCCGACCTCCGGGCGATCCTCGGCGCCCTCGGCTGACGACGCGCCGCCGGGCTCAGGTGAGGAGGAGCACCGCGTACGCGGCGAGCCAGTGCTCGACCATGTAGTCGTCGCCGACGACGACCGGGAGGCCGGCCGCCGCGTGGAGCCGGGCCGCCTCGAGCGCGGGCGGCCGGCGCGGGTCATCGGGCCCGAGGGCGGCGGCGATCCGCCGCCAGCACCACGCCCGGCTGAGGTTCAGCCCGTGGAGGTGGGCGATGTGGCCGTCGGTCGGGTCCGACACGACGGCCGGCTCGAAGAGGACCGCGGGTCGCCGGGCGGCGATCCCCGGGAGGAACGCGTCGAGCCAGGCGGCGAACGCGCCGCGGTCGAGGAGGCGGCTCATGAGCTCCGCCTCGACGAGGGCCGGGGAGAGGAAGTCGAATCCGGACGGCTCCCAGCCGCCGGGATAGTCGACGTCGCGGCCGAACCAGCCGCGGGCAGCGGCGACGATCGCATCGCGAAGCGCGGGGGCGCCGATGGCCGCCCGCGTCGTCGCCCAGGGGAGCGCGAGCCCGAGGCCGAAGGCCGAGTTCCCGTGGACGCCGTAGCGCACGGGATACGTCGCCCGGGGCAGCCAGTCGAGGAAGTTGCCGGCCACGGCATCCGCGAGCGGCGCGGCCGCCGCGGCCCATCGCCGGCCGTCCGGGTCGTCCCACGCCTCGAGCTCGGCGACGAGGGCGAGGGCCCAACCCCACCCGTACGGGCGCTCGCGGTTCCGATTGTCGGGGTGGGCGATGAAGGCCGCCTCGGCGGCGAGGGGGCCCGGCCGGAGCTGGCGGTCGAGGAGGGCCCGCACCTCGGCCACGGGGATCGCGTCGGGAACGACGCAGAGGAGGCGCGCGAGGAGCCAGTGCATCTCCACGCAGGAGTGCCAGTCGAAGCTCCCCCAGAAGACCGGCGTCCGCTCGCGGGGTCGCCGCGGGAGGTCCCCGGGGCCGCGGACGAGCTGCCACACGTCGCTCGGGAACTCGCGGTCGACGTTCGCCATCGCCACCCGCGCGTACGCGGCGGCGTTCGCGCGCAGGAGCGACTCCCAGGCGGGCAGGTCGGGCATCGCGGCCTCCGTGGCGTCGGCGGACGGCGCCGGCCGTCGGTTGCGGACGGCGCCGACGTCATTGTCCCGCAGACGCGGTCCGCCCCGCCCGGGCAGACCCGGGCGGGGCGGACTGGCGGCGCGTGGCGGGGCGGGGGAGGAGGTCCCGCCCTCGACGCCCCCCTAGTTGACGGGCTTGGCGTACTGGGCGAGGCCGAAGCGCGCCTCGAGCTGCTCGGCGGGCTGGAAGCCGAGGACGCCCATCGGCTGCTTCCCCTCGCCGGGGAAGAACGCGATCGTCGGGATGCTCATGATGTTGAAGGTGTGCGAGAGGCCGGGGTTCGCGTCCACGTCGACCTTCACGACGTCGACGAAGCCGTCGTACTTCTGGGCGAGCTTCTCGAGCTCGGGCGCGACGAGACGGCAGGGCCCGCACCAGGCGGCCCAGAAGTCGACGATGACGGGGCGCTCGGCCTTGAGCACGAGGTCCTCGAACGTCGAATCGGTCGCGTGCTTGATGTCAACCATGGAAAGCGGGGTTCCTTTCTCCCGGGATGCGCGGGTGCGGTCCGCCCTCAGCGGGCGAGGACCTGGATGAGCCGGTAGGCCTCGAGGACCTTCGGGTCGGCGAGGCGGTAGTAGACGGTGCTGCCCTCGCGCCGGCTCGTGACGAGCCCGGCCGAGCGGAGCACCGCGAGGTGCTGGGACATGTTCGGGACCTGGCACCCGACACACGCCGAGAGCTCCGAGACGGACGCCTCGCCGGCGGCGAGCGTCTCGAGGACGCAGAGCCGCTTGGGGTCCGCGAGCGCCCGCCCGATGAGGGCGGTGCGCTGGAGGTCGAGCTCGGTGGCGGGTGCCGTGGTGTTCACGGGAAGAGTATCCCATCACTTGCGCAAGAACGCAAGTAGCAGTCGAGGTCGCGCACCGTCGCTCTGCCCTCCGTCGGGGGGGGGGGCCGATCGACACCGCCGGCGGGGCGGGCCCCTGCGATACTGCGCCGATGGACGTCGGGGAGATCACCCTCGCCGGGATCGAGGAGGCCGCCCGCTTCCTCGCCGGGAAGGTGGCGCGGACGCCGCTCCTCTCCTCCTCGACGGCTGCCCGCGTCGTCGAGGCGACCACCGGAGCGCGGCTCGGCGACGGGCGGCTCTTCGCCAAGGCCGAGCACCTCCAGCGGACCGGCTCGTACAAGGTCCGCGGCGCGACGCTCCGGATCGCCCGGCTCGGGGCGGCGGAGCGCCGCGCGGGCGTCGTCGCGGTCTCCGCCGGCAACCACGCGGCCGCGGTCGCCGTGGCGGCCGACCTCGTCGGGGTGCACGCCGTCGTCGTCATGCCGGAGACGGCGGTCCGGTCGAAGGTCGAGGCGTGCCGCGGCTACGGGGCCGAGGTCATCCTCGCGGGCGTCGACACGGCGGAGGCGTGGGCCGCGATGGAGCAGATCCGGGACGCCCGCGGCCTCGCGTTCGTCCACCCGTTCGACCACCCCGACACGATCGTCGGCCAGGGGACCGTCGGCCTCGAGATCGTCGACGACCTGCCCGCCGTCGACGTCGTCGTGGCCGGCGTCGGAGGCGGGGGTCTGGTGTGCGGGGTGGCGGCCGCGGTGAAGGGCCGCCGGCCCCACGCGCGCGTCTACGGCGTCGAGCCGCGCGCGTCCGACGCCCTGACCCGCGGCATCGCCGCCGGGAAGCCGGTCCCGATCCGCCCCGCGAGCGTCGCCGACGGCCTCAACGCGCCCTTCGCGAGCGACCGGACGATCGCGCTCGGACGGCGCCTCCTCGACGGGATCGTCCTCCTCGACGATGAGGAGATCCTCGCCGGTCTCCGCTTCGCCGCGGAGCGCCTCAAGCAGGTCGTCGAGCCGGCGGCGGCGGCGGCGCTCGCCGCCGTCCTCCTCGGACGGGTCCCGATCCGGGACGGTGAGCGGGCGTGCATCGTCCTCTCCGGCGGGAACGTCGACGTGGACCGTCTGGGGGACCTGGTCGCCGGGGCGGCGACCCTGCCGGGAGCCTGAGACCGGCCGCCGCCGCCCGTCCCGCGGGTCGTCCGGGAACCAGCGCCCGCGCCCGGCCAGCCGCCGACTCAATCGACGCCGAGCTCCCCGAGCCGGTCGTCGTCGATCCCGAGGTGGTGGGCCAGTTCGTGGACGACCGTGATCCGGACCTCGTCCTCGAGGTCGAGCGGGTCCGGGAAGTCCTCCTCGAGGGGCAGCCGGAAGATCGTGATCGTGTTGGGGAACGGGACGTCGTCGGCGCCCCATGCCGTCCGCGGCGTGCCGTCGTAGAGGCCGTAGAGCGTCTCGTCGGGGGCCAGGCCGTTCTCGCGGCGCTGCGGCGGCGACGGCTCGTCGGCGATGACGATCGCGACCTCGTCGAGCGCCGCGGCGAACGGCATCGGGATCCCGGCGAGGGCGCGCTCGACGAGATTCTCGAACCGCGTGTGGCGAGCCGCCCGGCGGCGGCGGATCGCGGCGAGCTCGGCGGCCGGGAGGCCGCGGCGGCGCTTCGGCATGGCGACGGTATCGTAGGGCCGGATGGACGCCCTCACCGGCCCCGGCCTCGCCCCGCTCGGGGCTCCGCCGCGGCTCGAGCCGGATCGCTCGGCGGAGCCGGGGGGCTTCCTCGTCGCCGCCGACGACGGGACGCGGATCCACTTCCTCGACTGGGACGCGTCGGGCGCGCCCCGGCACGGGCCTGCGGCCGCGCGGGTCCTCCTCGTGCCCGGGCTCGCCTCGACGGCCTGGTCGTGGGCGCCGGTCGCGCGACGGCTCCGTGCCGCGGCCCGGGTCGTCGCGATGGACCTCCGCGGCCACGGGCTCTCCGACGCCCCGACGACGGGCTACGAGCCCGGGACGCTCGCCCGCGACGCGCTGGCCGTCGCCGAGGGCGCCGGGCTGCTCCCGGCGGAGGACGCCGGACCCGCCGGTCGAGCGGACGTCCCGGCGCCGTTCGTCGTGGCCGGGATCGGCCTCGGCGCGATCGTCGCGGCGTGGACGGCCCGCGCCCTCGCGGAGCGCTGCGCGGGGCTCGTCCTCGTCGACGGGGGGTGGGAGGACCTCGCGGCGGCGACGGACGCGACGCCGGAGGACTGGCTCGCCGAGATCGGGGAGCCGCCGGAGGTGCTCGTCTCGATGACGGCGTGGCTCGCCGACCGGGCGGCGTTCGACCCTCCGACCTGGGACGCCGACGGCGAGCGCGCGGCCCGGGCGCAGGTCGTCGAGACGGCCGCCGGCCGGGTGAAGCTCGCGATCCACCCGCATGCGCTCGCCGGGTCGGTGCGGGCGATGTGGGACCACGACCCGCGGGCGGTCCTCGCCGGCGTCACGGGACGCGTTGCCGCGCTCGTCGCCCGCGACCCGGACGGGACGCGGCTCGCCGCGCTCGCCGCGCTCGCCACGGAGCGGGCCGCCGCTGGCCGGTCGCCGATCCTCGCCGCGTCGTTCCCCTCCCGTGGTCATGACCTCGCCCGCCACGAGCCCGACGCGGTCGCTGCAGCCGTGCTCGCGACGGCCGCCCGGGCTACGATGCCCGGATGACCGGCCCCGCGCTCCCGGACCACGTCCGCTCGATCGTCGACGAGATCGAGACCGAGATCGGCGACGAGCCGCGCCCGAGCCCCGACGCGCTCGTCTCCGCCGCCGCGATCGAGGGCGGGGCGCGGCTCCATCCGGACTCCGCAGCGGGCCGCGTGGAGGCGGCCGTCCGGGAGATCCTCCGGGAGATCGGCGAGGAACCCGACCGTCAGGGCCTGGTCGGCACGCCCGGACGGGTCCACCGGATGTACGCGGAGCTGACGGCGGGCTACCACGTCGACCCCTCCCGGCTCGTGAACGGCGCGATCTTCGACGTCGCGGACTCCGAGATGGTCGTCGTCCGGGAGATCCCCTTCTACAGCCTCTGCGAGCACCACCTCCTCCCGTTCTTCGGGACCGCGGCCGTCGCCTACATCCCCGACGGGCGGGTCATCGGGCTCTCGAAGGTCCCGCGGATCGTCGAGATGTACGCCCGCCGGCTCCAGGTGCAGGAGCGCCTCACCGCCCAGATCGCGGAGTTCCTCATGGAGCACCTCCGACCGCAGGGCGTCGGCGTCGTGCTCGAGGCGACCCACCTCTGCGCGGTCATGCGGGGCGTGCGGAAGCCCGGGATGGTGATGACGACGAGCCACGTCCTGGGCCTCTTCCGGGCGAACGACAAGACGCGGGCCGAGTTCCTCGCCCACCTCCAGCGGCCGGCGCCCGGCGCCTGACCCGTCGCCCCGGCCCCATCCGGCGGGGCGCTTCGCGCCCTTCGGCCCGTGACAGGACCCCGCCCCGCGACGACGATGGGCGCTGGAGGTATCTGACGATGGCGACGCCGTCGGTCGGGAGTCGTGTCCGGCAGGGGATCGAGGCGCTGCTCCACCGGCCGCGCGACCCGGAGCGGGAGCGCGCCTGGGAGCGCCGCGAGACGGAGGTCGAGCACGAGCGCCGCGACGCGGTCGACTCGCCGGTCGGCGGGGTCCGCGGCTCGCAGCCCTACGACTTCGCGCAGCACCGGCACCACTGACCGCGGCTATCATCCCGGGCATGGGCGATCGACCGATCAAGGTCCTCATCGCGAAGCCCGGGCTCGACGGCCACGACCGGGGCGCGAAGGTCCTCGCCCGCGGCCTCCGCGACGAGGGCTTCGAGGTCGTCTACACCGGCCTCCGCCAGACGCCCGAGATGGTCGTCACCGCGGCGCTCCAGGAGGACGTCGACGTCGTCGGCCTGTCGATCCTCTCCGGTGCCCACATGACCCTCGTGCCGCGGGTCTGCGCGCTCCTCCGGGAGAAGGGCCTCGGGGACGTCCTCGTGGCGGCCGGCGGGATCATCCCCGACGACGACGTGCCGGCCCTCCGCGAGGCCGGCGTCGCCGCGGTCTTCGGGCCGGGGACGACGATCGGTGACGTGGCCGCCTTCATCCGGGCGAACGTCCGGGCCCTCGACTGAGCCGCGGCGCCCGGAGCCGCCGCGTGACCGCCGATCGGGAAGAGGCCGCCAGGCGCGGCTCCGCCCTCGCCGAGGGGGCGCTCGGCGGCGATCGCCGGGCCCTCGCGCGGCTCCTCACCGCGGTCGAGAACCGGACGCCGGTCGCCGAGGCGGCCCTCCGGCGGCTCCATGCCGAGGCCGGCGACGCGCACCTCGTCGGGATCACCGGGGCCCCGGGCGCCGGGAAGAGCACGCTCGTGGCGGCTCTCATCGGGGAGGTCCGGGCGAGCGGGCGGAGCGTCGCCGTCGTCGCCGTCGACCCATCGTCGCCGATCACCGGCGGGGCGATCCTCGGGGACCGCGTCCGGATGCAGGCGTACGCGGCGGACGACGGGGTCTTCATCCGGAGCATGGCCTCCCGCGGGCACGCCGGCGGCCTCGCGGCGGCTTCGGTCGCGGCGGCGACCGTGCTCGACGCCGCCGGCTTCGACCTCATCCTCCTCGAGACGGTCGGGACGGGCCAGAGCGAGGTCGAGGTCGCCGCGGCGGCCGACACGACGGTCGTCCTCGAGGCGCCGGAGATGGGGGACGAGGTCCAGGCGATCAAGGCGGGGCTCCTCGAGGTCGCCGACGTCGTCGTCGTGAACAAGGGTGACCGGCCGGGGGCGCAGCGGGCCGCGGCCGAGTTGCGGGCGATGCTCACGGCGACCGCGAGCCCGCGCCTCGCGGGGGCCGACCCGACGGCGACCGCGCGGACCGCGTCCGGAGGTCCCGCGGCCGCGCCGGCGCGCCCCGGCCCGAAGCGGCCCGAGGTGCTCGTCACGACCGCGACGACCGGCGAGGGCGTGCCGGAGCTTCTCGCGGCGATCGAGCGGCACCGGCAGGGGCTCGGGGTGGAGGGCGGCCCGGCGCCCGTGCGGCGGGCGCGCGCGGCGGCGCTCGTGTGGGCCCTCCTCGGGGACCGCGTGCGGCGGCGGCTCGAGGATCCGGCCCTCGCCGACGTCACGGCGGAGACGCTCGACGCCGTCGTCCGCCACGAGCTCGACCCGTACGCCGCGGCCGATCGCCTCCTCGGAGCACTCGTCGGAGACGCAGGCAGGCGGCCCGAGGGCCGGGACGCGGGCCGTCAGACCTCCCGGGGCTGACGCGACACCGGGGCGTACCGCGCCCGTCCGGGCGCGGTACCCTCCACGGCATGCGGATCGAGCAGGCGTTCGTCGCGGGCGCGGGCCTCATGGGTCACGGGATCGCCCAGGTCCTGGCGGCCGCCGGCCGCCGGGTCGACCTCTACGAGCCGGACCGCGGGCGGGCCTCCGCGGGGCGCGAGCGGATCGCCGCGAACCTCGAGCGGGCCGTCGCGAAGGGCCGCCTCGACGCCGCGGCCCGCACGGCGATCCTCGACCGGATCGCCGCCACCGATCGGCTCGCCGCGGCCGCGGAGGCCGACCTCGTCGTCGAAGCCGTGTTCGAGGATGAGGCCCTGAAGCGCGCGCTGTGGGCCGACCTCGACGCCGTCGCTCCCGGGCGGGCGATCTTCACGACGAACACGAGCTCGATCTCGATCGACCGCCTCGCCGCGGCCCTCGCGCCGGCGCGCCGCCCGGCGTTCTGCGGGATGCACTTCTTCAGCCCCGT
This sequence comes from Chloroflexota bacterium, assembly GCA_021802585.1. Classification (GTDB taxonomy): domain Bacteria; phylum Chloroflexota; class Limnocylindria; order Limnocylindrales; family CSP1-4; genus CTSoil-043. The sequence continues at coordinate 3,104 of JAJZRQ010000015.1, read as the reverse complement.
GCCGGTCATGCCGCTCGTCGAGCTCATCCGCGGGAGCGCGACCGACGATGCCACGGCCGACGCCGTCCGCGCCCTCGCCGCCGACCTCGGGAAGCAGGTCATCGTCTCGGCCGACCGCCCCGGCTTCATCGTGAACCGGATCCTCATGCCGCTCCTCGCCGAGGCGATGCGGGCGCTCGAGGAGGGCGTCGCGACGGCCGAGGACATCGACGCCGGCGCCCGGGTCGGCCTCAACCACCCGATGGGGCCGCTCGGGCTCGCCGACTTCATCGGCCTCGATGTCGTCCTCGGGATCATGCGGGTCCTCCACGCCGACCTCGGCGACGAGCGCTTCCGCCCGCCGCGCGTCCTCGAGGAGCTCGTGGCGGCCGGGAAGCTCGGGCAGAAGACCGGGGCGGGCTTCTTCGCCTACCCGCGGAGCTGAGGCCGGCGTGCTCCTCGACGCGTTCGCCGGCCTCGATCCCGAGACCCGCCTCCTCGGCGGGACGGTGCGGGCGTTCGCCCGGGAGGTCGTCGCCCCGGGCGCGGTCGCGCGGGACGAGGAGGAGCGGTTCGACCGCTCGCTCGTGGCCCGGATGGCCGACCTCGGGCTCCTCGCCGGGCCGTTCCCCGAGGAAGTCGGCGGGGCCGGGCTCTCGTCGCTCGCGTGGACCGTCGTCCTCGAGGAGGTCGCTGCCGCCGACATGGCGCTCGCCGTGACGCTTGCCGTCCATGTCCTCCACCAGAACCCCGTCGTCCGCTGGGGCACCGAGGAGCAGCGGGCGCGCTGGCTGCCGGCTCTCCAGGCGGGCGCCGCCCTCGGGGCGTTCGCCCTCACCGAGCCCGAGGCGGGCTCGAACGCCGCCGCGATCCGGACCCGGGCGCAGCGGGTCGGGCCCGTCGACACGCCGACGGCGTACCGTCTCACCGGCACGAAGGTCTGGATCTCGAACGCGCCGGACGCCGAGCGCTACCTCGTCTTCGCGACGCTCGACCCGGCGCGGGGCCCGGCGGCGATCACGGCCTTCCTCGTCGAGAAGGGGACACCGGGGTTTCGCTTCGGCGCCCACGAGCGGAAGATGGGGATCCGGAGCTGCCCGGCGGCGGAGCTCGTCTTCGACGGTGCGGAGGTCCCGGCGGCGAACCGGCTCGGCGGGGAGGGGGAGGGCTACCGGGTCGCCCTCTCGGCGCTCGGCGACGGCCGGATCGGGATCGCCGCCGCGTGCACGGGACTCGCGCGGTCGGCGCTGGAGCAGGCCGCCGCGTACCTCGGCGAGCGGAGGGCGTACGGCGCCCCGATCGCGGAGCTCCAGGGGCTCCGCTTCATGATCGCGGAGATGGCCCGGGAAGTCGCCGCCGCGCGGGCGCTCACGCGGGCGGCGGCGGCGACGCGCGACCGGGGCGCCGGTGGCGCGGAGGTGTCGACCGCGGCGTCGCTGGCGAAGTGGACGGCGTCGGACGCGGCGATGCGCGTGGCGACGGACGCGGTCCAGCTCTTCGGCGGGACGGGCTACGCGCGGGAGACGGGGATCGAACGCCTCATGCGCGACGCGAAGGGCGCCCAGATCTACGAGGGCACGAACCAGGTCCACCGCGGCATCGTCGCCGACGCGATCCTCGGGCGAGCCCGCGGGTAGACTCGGCGGATGCACGATCCGGGCCCGAACGGCCGCGTCTACGTCGCCTCCGCCGCGCGCACGCCGATCGGGAGGCTCGCCGGCGCGCTCGCCGGCGTGCCGGCGACCGAGCTCGGCGCGGTCGCGATCCGGGCCGCGGTCGAGCGGGCGGGGCTCGACCCGGCAACCGCCGAGGTCGACGAGGTCCTCATGGGCCAGGTCCTCCAGGCGGGAGCGGGCCAGGCTCCCGCTCGTCAGGCGGCCCTCGCCGCGGGTCTCCGGGACGCGACCCCCGCGACGACGATCAACCGCGTCTGCGGCTCCGGGCTCAAGGCGATCATGCTCGCCGCCGCGGAGATCCGGGCCGGCGATGCGGAGCTCGTCGTCGCGGGCGGGATGGAGAGCATGAACCGGGCGCCGTACCTCCTCCCGGGGGCGCGGTTCGGCTACCGCCTGGGCAACGGGGAGCTCGTGGACGCCACCGTCCGTGACGGCCTCTGGTGCGCCCTCGAGGGCTGCCACATGGGGACCCACGCCGAGCGGGTCGCGATCCGGGAGCAGGTGAGCCGCGCCGACCAGGACGCGTTCGCCCTCGAGAGCCATCGGCGGGCGATCGCCGCCCAGGACGGAGGGCGCTTCGCCGCCGAGATGGCGCCGGTCGCAGTCCGCGACGGGAAGGGCCGCGAGACGGTCGTGGATGCCGACGAGGGGCCGCGCCGCGACACGACGGCGGAGGCGCTCGCCCGCCTGCGGCCGGTGTTCCCGCTCCCCGACGGCGCGGATCGCGGCGCGGCCACGGAGGGGACGGTCACGGCCGGCAACGCCCCCGGGATCACCGACGGCGCCGCCGCCACCGTCGTCGCATCGGAGCGGGCGGTGGAGCGCCTCGGCCTCGCGCCGCTCGCCCGGATCGTTGGGTACGCCCAGGCCGAGGTGGCGCCGAAGTGGCTCTTCCTCGCCCCGGTCACCGCGGTCCGGAAGCTCGAGGAGCGGACCGGCCTGGGGGTCGGCGCATACGACCTCATCGAAGTCAACGAGGCGTTCGCCGCCCAGGTCCTCGCCGACGGGCGGGCGCTCGGCCTCGACTGGGCCCGGGTCAACGTGAACGGCGGGGCGATCGCCCTCGGGCACCCGATCGGGGCGTCGGGGGCCCGGATCGTGGCGACGCTCCTCCACGAACTCCGCCGCCGCGAAGGGCAGTACGGCCTCGCCACCCTCTGCCTCGGCGGGGGCGGGTCCGTGGCGATGGCCTTCGAGCGGGCCTGAGGCGGAGGTCGCGATGACGCCCGCCCCGCCGGCGCCCGCCAGCGGCCGCAACTTCGTCGCCGGGGCGTGGATCGACGCCGTCACCGGCCGGACGTTCGAGAGCCGGAGCCCAGCGGACGGCGGCGACCTCGTCGGGACGTTCCCGTCGAGCGGCGCCGCCGACGTCGCGATGGCCGTCCGAGCGGCGGAGACCGCCTTCCCCGCCTGGCGTGCGACCCCGGCCCCGAAGCGCGGCTCGGCCGG
>JAJZRQ010000089.1 GCA_021802585.1 Chloroflexota bacterium | reverse complement strand
CGCCGCCCGTGCCGGTCGTCGTCGTGCCGGTCGTCGTCGTGCCGGTCGTCGTCGTGCCGGTCGTCGTCGTGCCGGTCGTCGTCGTGCCGGTCGTCGTCGTCGAGGTTGTCGAGGTCGTCGTCGTGCCGGTCGTCGTCGTGCCGGTCGTCGTCGTCGAGGTTGTCGAGGTCGTCGTCGTGGTCGTGCTGCCGCCGCAGATGTGACTGAGGTTGAACTGCCCCGGACTCGCCACGTCCGTCGAGGCGGCGGTGAGCGTCGCGCCGGCGCCCGTGAAGACATTCCAGTGGAGGGTCTTCCCGCTGAGCGCCGAGGAGTCCACGATCTGCGTCCCGCCGGGGCTGAACGTCACCGTGAGCTTGCCGGAGGTGACGCCGTCGGGCACCTGGTTCTGGACGAAGTGCCAGCCCATCTCGCCCTCGGGAAGGGCCGCGAACGGGCCGTCGCAGCTCTTGTCGATGCCGCTGTAGGGCGGGCCGAACGGCAACGTGACGTTGATGTCGCTGTTGGCCAGGACAGCCCCGGTGGCCGGCCCGAGCAGGGCTGCAACGGTCATCGCCGCGACGGCAAGCCACCCGACGCGGCGGAAGATGGTGGCGCGGTGGCGCGCCCTCAGTCCAGTCATGTCGCCTGCTCCGTTCCCCGAGACGCGGCCGGGAGGCCGCGGATGAGTCCCCAGCGACCGGTTCCCCGGGCGGCTCCGCGAGCCGCGCCTTCCGATCGATGGCCACATCATGCGATCGGTACCAGGACCCGTCCAGTACCGTCGGGCCCCGTCGACGGGGCCCTTCCGCCGCGGACCGCACCGGACCGCACCCGGCGTCCGACAACGCGGTGACCGGCGGCACCGAAGCGGGCGGTACCCCGGCAGTACCGTCGTTCATGCCCTCGCTGGCACGAATGGGTCGCGGGGGCCGGTGGCGGCGTCGCTGGCGGAGGCGTCGCGCCGAGGGACGTCGGGCGGCGAACCGGCGGCGCACGCGCCTCCGCTACGATGGGCCGATGCACGATGACGGCACCGGCCTGACCCCCCTCCGCGGGCGCGCCCGCGACGCGATCGCCGCTGCGTGGGTGCGCGCGGTCGCCGCGGGCACGCTGCCGCCCGCGCCCACGGGGACGGACCTGCCGCCCGTCGAGGTCGAGCGCCCCGCGAACCCCGAGCACGGCGACCTCGCGACCGGCCTCGCGATGAAGCTGGCCCGACCGTACCGGATGCCGCCGCTCCGGATCGCCGAGGCGCTCGCCGCCGAGCTCGCGCGGGAGGCCGGAGCACCGGGCTCGCCGATCGCCTCGGCCGCGGTGGCGCCGCCGGGCTTCCTCAACCTCCGCCTCTCCGACGCCGCCCTCGAGGGCCTCGTCGCCGGCGTCCTTGCGAGCCCCGGCGCGTGGGGCCGCGTGGCGGCCCCGACCCCCCGCCGGGTGAACGTGGAGTTCGTCTCGGCAAACCCGACCGGCCCGCTCCACATCGGGAACGCGCGGGGCGCCTTCGTCGGCGACCTCCTCTGCCGCGTCCTCGAGGCGGCCGGCCACGAGGTCACCCGCGAGTACTACTTCAACGACTTCGGGGCCCAGGTGCGGAACCTCGGCGCCTCGGTCGTGGCGATCCGGCGCGGGACGGAGATCCCCGATGACGGCTATCGCGGCGCGTACGTCCACGACCTCGCGGCGGAGATCCCGGGCGACGTGTGGGCCGCCGCGGAGGCGGCCGGCGGGGACGCGTCCGGTGCCGTGGCCGCCGACGACGGCGGGGCCGGGGGTCGCGACGCCGCCTGGCTCGTCGGGGCGTGGGCCTCGGAGCGCGTCCGCGCCGGGATCGAGGCTTCGCTCGCCACGCTCGGGGTGCGCTTCGACGTCTGGAAGAGCGAGGGCTCGCTGTACCGCGAGGGCTGGGTCGAGCGCGCCGTCGCCCGGCTTCGGGAGTCGGGCCACCTGTTCGAGGAGGACGGTGCCCTCTGGTTCCGCTCGACCGACTACGGGGACGACAAGGACCGGGTGGTCCGGAAGTCGAACGGCGACTTCACGTACTTCGGGTCCGACATCGGCTATGTCGTCGAGAAGTTCGGGCGCGGCTTCGATGAGCTCGTCTACATCTGGGGCGCGGACCACCACGGGACGGTGGCGCGGCTGCGGAACGCCGCGGCAGCGATGGGCTTCGACCGCGAGGCGGTCCAGATGCTCCTCATCGCCTGGGTCCGCTTCGTCCGCGACGGGGTCGAGGTGTCGATGTCGAAGCGGGCCGGCGAGTTCATCACCCTCGACGAGCTGCTCGCCGAGATCGGGGTCGACGCGGCGCGCTGGTTCTTCGCCGCCCGGGGCCACACGTCGGGGATCGACTTCGACATCGAGCTGGCGAAGCGCCAGTCGAACGAGAACCCGGTCTACTACGTCCAGTACGCCCACGCCCGGATCGCCTCGATCCTCCGGAAGGCGCGCGACGCGGGCCTGGAGCCCGCGGCCGGCGTCGCGCCTGGCTCGCTCGCGGCCGCGACGCCGGAGGGGGCGCTGGCGCGGGCGCTGGCGCGACTCCCCGAGGTCGTCGAGGATGCGGCGGCGGCCCGGGAGACCCAGGGCGTCACCGCGTTCGCGACCGACCTCGCGACGCAGTTCCACGCGTTCTACCGCGACGCCCGGGTCGTGGACCCGGCCGAGCCGGAGCGCTCGCGCTCGCGGCTCGCGCTCGTGCGGGCGACGCAGGTCACCCTCGCGCGCGCGCTCGGCCTCCTCGGGATCTCCGCCCCCGCGTCGATGTAGGGGTCAGGGGCCGGCGGCCGCCACCGCGTCGGCGAGCGCGCCGAGCCTCGCCGCGTCGCTCGCCGCGAGGACGAGGATGTCCCCCGGCCGGCCGCTCGCGCCCGACGACGACCCGACGACGACGCGGGCCGCCCCGGGGAGCCGACCCGCCGCCCGCGTCGCGGCGGCGCGGAACTCGGCCGTGTCGGCGGCGGTGTCCCAGGCCGTGGCGAGGACGATGCCGTACGCCCCGTCCGGCCCGCGGAGGTAGACGAGCCGGTCGCCGCCCCAGCCGGCCGCGGCCGCCTGCGCGTCGAGCGCCGGGACCCCGTTCTCGCGGAGCCAGACCGAGAGCTGGAACTCGCCGAGCGTGTCCTCGGGGGTCGCCACCCACCCGGCGCCGAGCGCCTTCGCGAGCGCGGCGGCGTCGAGCGCGACCGTGACCGGCTCCTCGCCGGCGGCGTACTTGTCCGGGTGGAGGACCTGCTCCGTCGAGGCCGGCAGCCGGCCGTACGCCCGGTCCACGGCCTCCCAGCCGCCGGACATCCAGAGGCCGTTCACGAAGACGAGGCCCTGCTGGTACGGGAAGAGGAGGGTCTCGCGGAGGATCGCCGGCATCCCGTCGAGGAGCGCCTGCGCCTCCGGGTCCACCTTGAGGAGCTCGCCGAGCTCCGCGGCGCCCAGGTGCTTCGTCAGCCACTTCGTCATGAGGAGGGTCGCGTCGCCCTCGACGAGGGCGAGCCGGGCGAGCGAGCGGTCGCCCTGGCCGACGGCGTCGACGTCGATCCCGGCGAGGCCGAAGCTCTGGTCCTGGAGGGCGTGGGTGAGCTCGTGGGCAACGGTGACCTTCTCGGTCGCGCCGATCGTCCCGGACCGGGACACGACGTAGAGCTGCTTCGTCTCGGGATCGTAGTAGCCGGCGACCTGCGACGCGAGGAGCTCGATGTAGAGGTCGGCGAGGGACGCGCCGGCCGGGAGGAGGCCGAGCCCCTGGAGGGTCCCCTGGGCGATCGCGACCTCGTCCGGCGGGTTGTCCTTCCCGAACTGCTCCTCCATTCGCGCCCGGAGCTCGGCCTCCGAGAGGATCGTGGGAACGATCCGCGCCTTCGCCGGGAGGCCCCGCTCGGCGATCACCTCGTCCTCGATCCGGGCGTAGAGCGCCGCGAGGTCGCCGGGCGGGATCGGGGTGGCGGACGCGTCGGGTGACGGCGCGGGCGAAACGGTCGCGAACGGCGGGGGGCTCGCCGTCGGGGAGGCCGACGGGGACGGAGCGGAGCCGCAACCGGCAACGAGGAGGACGACGGTGAGGGCCGCGGCCGCGTGGCGGCGGCCGCGCCCGGCGGCGACGGTGGCGGCGGGGGTCATGGCGGGCATTCTGGCACGCGGCCCGCGAATGGCGGTTTCTTAACCTCTCCCCGGCTTGTGCGTGAACCTTGCCGGTCTAGGCTGTGCCCTGGACCTGCGGGACCGCGTCGATCCCTCCGACACCCACAGATCCGCCCTCCCTCCCTCGACCGGGGGCGCCGATGGGCAGGCGCTCCCGGTCTTTCTTTTCCCCTCCCGAGCCGTGCAGGCCCCGTGCAGGCGGGCATGGCAGAATCCCGCCATGGAGCTCACGTGGTACGGGCGCACCTGCGTCCGGCTCAAAGGTCGCGACGCGGTCGTCGTCGCGGACGCGTACCAGTCGGTCGTCGGCCCGACCGGGCGCGGGATCACCGGCGACATCGTCACGTTCAGCCACGACGACGACGCGCCGCTGCCGAAGGCGAGGGGCCGCACGACCCGCGACGGGGCGACGCACCTCCCGACGAGCCTGGAGGACGCCTTCATCCTCGACGGGCCCGGCGAGTACGAGGTCCGGCACGTCTTCGTCACCGGCGTGCGGACGTACCGCGACGACCGGCGGGGCGCGGAGCGCGGCCACAACGTCGCGTTCGTCGTCGAGCTCGACGGCGTCCACGTCGTCCACCTCGGGGACATCGCCCATGCGCTCACCGAGGAGAAGCTCGGCGAGATCGGGACGGTCGACGTCGCCTGCGTCCCGCTCGGCGGCCATCTCTCCCCGACGAAGGCCGCCGAGCTCGTCGCGCAGCTCGACCCGAAGATCGTCGTGCCGATGCCGATCTGCGATGACGACGCCGTCTGCGAGCCGATCCTCGCGAGGTTCCTCCATGAGATGGGGGCCACGGCGAGCGAGCCGCAGGCCCGGCTCTCGATCATGCCGGGCGGCCTGCCGGACGAGACGACGACCGTCCTCCTGGAATCGCGCGGGAAGGTCTAGGCTCCTGCGACGACCCGCCCGCGGATCACGGCCGAACGGACGAGATCGGCGCCGGCCCAGTACGGGATCTGGGCGTGTGTCGGGACATCCCACAGGACGAGGTCCGCCCGGAGCCCGGGCTCGAGCGCCCCGCGGTCGCGGAGGCCGAGGGCGGCGGCCGCGTTCACCGTCGTCGCCGCGAGCGCCTCGGCGGGGTCGAGGCCGAGCCGGACGACCGCCGCCGCCATGACGAGCGGCAGGCTCGCCACCGGCGAGGTGCCCGGGTTGAAGTCGGTCCCGAGGGCGACGGGCACGCCGGCCGCGATGAGCTCGCGCGCCGGCTCGCGCGCGTCGAGGCCGAGGAACCACGGGACGGTCGGCAGGAGGACGGCGACGACCGGGCGCCCGGCGGCCGCCGACGCGGCGAGCGCGGCGATCCCCGCCGGCGACGGCGCTCCGAGGTGGTCCGCGGAGAGCGCCCCGAGCTCGGCCGCCAGCTCCGCCCCGCCGGACGGGGCCAGCTCGTCGGCGTGGAGGCGGACGTCGAGGCCGAGGACGCGGGCGGCGCGGAGGATCCGCCGCGCCTGGCCCGCCGAGAAGACGCCGCTCTCGCAGAAGACGTCGCACGAACGGGCGATCCCCTGCCCCGCCACGGCCGGGAGCTGCTCGTCGATCACCGCCTCCACGTATGCCTCGACCGCGGCGGCGGGATCGCCGCGGTGTGCGTCCCGGACCTCCGCCGGCACCGCGTGGGCACCGAGGAACGTCGGGACGACGTCGACCGGCCCTTCGGCCGCGAGGCGCCCCGCGACGGCGAGGAGCCGGAGTTCGGTCGTCGCGTCGAGTCCGTAGCCGGACTTCGCCTCGACGGTCGTCGTGCCGTGCCGGAGCATCCGCGCCAGCCAGCGGCGGCCGTGGGCGAGGAGCACGTCGTCGGGGGCGGCGCGCGTCGCCCGGACTGTCGCGAGGATCCCGCCGCCCGCGGCGAGGATCTCCAGGTACGTGGCGCCGCGCGCCCGGGCGCCGACCTCGTCCTCGCGCGACCCGGCGAAGAGGAGGTGGGTGTGCGGGTCCACGAGCCCCGGCGTGACCGTCGCCCCCGTGGCGTCGAGCCGGTCGAACGCGCGGGGGTCCGCCCCGGCCGCAACCAGCGCCGCCGCGAGGGCATCGCCCGCCTCGCCCTCCGGCCCGACGGCGACGATCCGCCCGTCGTGGCAGGCGACCGCCGTGCCCGCCGGGGCGAGTGCAACGTCGGCCTGCGCCGCGCCGCGGCGGAGGCCGCCCGCGAGGGTCGCGACTTCCGCGGCGCCCGCGACGAGGAGCCCGCGAGCCGGCGTCCGTGGCGCGGCGGGCGCCCCGGGCGAGGTGGGCGCCCCGGGTGCTTGCCCCGGCTGCCCGCCGGCGGCGTCCGGCCCCGCGCTCATCCGCCCGCGGCCCGGGCGAGACGGAGCTCGAGGGCCATGAGCGGGGAGGCGTCGCGCAGCTTCAGGTAGCGCCCGGCGGCGAGGACCCGCTCCTCCGGCGTCGCGTCGGGCGGGGCCCCGGCTCGCTCCGCGACGGCGCCGAACGCGGCGAGGGGCGCGAGCCCGATGAGCTCCGACTCCGCGAGCTCGACCCCATCCTGGGCGGCCTCGCCGCGCACGGCCTCCCAGGCGGCCCAGAGGGGCGTGCGCCCGACGTCGAGGAGGTTCATCGACACCTGGGCGCAGCCGAGCTCCTCGATGAAGAAGCCCTTCGCCTGGACGGCCGGCAGGCCGCCCGACGACTCGCGGACCCGGTGCGCGATCCGCTTCGCGAGCCCGAGGTCGTCGGAGGCGAGGTTGACGTTCCAGGCGATGAGGAACGGGCGCGCGCCGACGCAGGTCGCGCCGCCCCGCGGGTGCATCCGCGGCGGCCCGAAGTCCGGCTCACGGCCGCGGGTCGCGATCTCCGCCTTCAGCCCCTCGTACTGACCGCGGCGGAGGTCAGCGAGCCGCACCCGGTCCGGCCGGGTCGCGGCCGCCGCGTAGAGGTAGACGGGAAGCTCGTACCGGACGGCGATCCGCCGCCCGAAGTCGCGGGCGAGGCCGACGCAGTCGTCGAGCGTCGTGTCGCCGAGCGGCACGAACGGGACGACGTCGACCGAGCCGATCCGCGGGTGCTCCCCGGACTGCACCTCCATGTCGATCTCGCGGAGGGCGACGCCGACGAGGCGTTCGAGCGCGTCGGCGACGGGCCCGTCCTCGCCGGCGATCGTGAAGACGCTGCGGTTGTGCGAGGCGTCGCTCGTGCGGTCGAGGAGGTGGGCACCGGGCACCGACTCGAGCGCGGCCGCGAGCCGGTCGACGATGGCGATGCGGCGTCCCTCGGACACGTTGGGGACCGATTCGACGAGGGCCACCGCGGTATCGTGGCACACTCATGAGCACCTCCGAGCCCGCGCCTGCCGCCGTGCCCGGGCCGCCGGCGGCACGCGCGACCGGTGGCCGCAGCTCGCTGCCGCCACCGTCCCAGGGCCTGCTCCGCCATCCCGACTTCCTGCGCCTCTGGACCGGCGAGACGATCAGCCAGCTCGGCACGCAGGTCAGCGCGCTCGCGATCCCATTCGTCGCCATCGAGATCCTCCAGGCGTCGACCTTCGAGGTCGCCCTCCTCAACGTCGTCGACTTCCTGCCCTTCCTCCTGATCGGGCTGCCGGCCGGCGTCTGGGTCGACCGCCTGCGCCGGCGGCCGGTCATGATCGTCGGCGACCTCGGACGCGCGCTCGCCCTCGCGACGATCCCCCTGGCATTCCTCGCCGGCGCGCTCACCCTCGTCCAGCTGTACGCGGTCGGGTTGATCGTCGGCATGCTGACCGTCTTCTTCGACGTCGCCTACCAGAGCTACCTGCCCTCGCTCGTCGCCCGCGACCAGCTCCAGGAGGGCAACGCGAAGCTCGAGATCAGCCGGGCGGCCGCGCAGGTGATCGGGCCCGGGCTGGCCGGCGTCCTGATCGGCGTCCTCAGGGCGCCGCTCGCGGTCGCGGTCGACTCGGTGTCGTTCCTCGGCTCCGCGCTCTTCCTCTTCCTGATCCGGCGCCCGGAGCCGGCGCCGGCCGCGCCCAACGCCGCGACCGGGGACGGTGCGACCGGCGAGCCGCGGCCCGGGATGCGTCGCGAGATGGCCGAGGGCCTGCGGTACGTCGTCGGCCACGCCGATCTGAGGAGCATCGCGGCCTGCACGGCGACGGCCAACCTCTTCGGCAATGTCACCGGTGCGGTGCTCCTCGTCTACGCGGTGCGCGAGCTGGGCATGAGCGCCGAGAGCATCGGCCTGGCGTTATCGATCGGCGCGACCGGCGCCCTGCTCGGGGCCCTGCTCTCGAACCGCCTCTCGGCTCGGCTGGGCGTCGGGCCGACGATCGTCGTCTCCGCCGCGATCGCCGGTCCGGCGATGCTGCCCTTCGCACTCGCCCCCGTCGGGACGCCGACCCCGGTCCTCGTCGCGCTCGCCGCGCTGGCCGGGTTCGTCGGCGGCGTCTCGGTCGTCGTCTACAACGTGGCCCAGGTCAGCCTGCGGCAGGCGGTCACGCCGACGCGCATGCAGGGCCGGATGAACGCGACGATGCGCTGGTTCGTGTGGGGCACGATCCCGATCGGCGCGGTCCTCGGCGGGGTGATCGGCTCGCTGGTCGGGGTTCGCGAGGCGGTCCTCATCGGGGCGCTCGGGGAGCTGGCGGCGATCCTGCCGGTCCTCCTCGGCCCGGTCCGGCACATTCGCGAGATGCCGGCCCCGGTCGAGGAGGTCGAGCCGGAGCCGGCGGCCCGGGGCGTGCCGGCGGCGTAGAGCGCCGCCGGGCCGGCGCGACCGCCGACCTGCGCCCGCGAGCCCATCACCTGGCGCGGCACATCCACGCCCGACGGCGAGGCAGCCCTCGTGCCGACCTGGTTCGCCTGGGACGGCGCCGCGTTCCTCGTCGCCTCGAAGCCGGGGGCGCGCAAGGTCCGCAACTGCCGCTCCAACCCTCCGTCATGCTGGGAATCGCCCGCGTCGGCCGCAGGACCGCGGCCGCGGATGGTCCCGGGCCCCGCCCCTACCCCCCGCCGCCGTCGCGCATCGGGATCCGGACGCCGCGCTCGCGCGCCACGTCGAGCGCCCGCTCGTAGCCCGCGTCC
>JAJZRQ010000088.1 GCA_021802585.1 Chloroflexota bacterium | reverse complement strand
CGGCGGCTTCGTACCAGCGGATCGCCGAGGCGGTCACGCCGGCCCGCCGGGCGAGCTCGGAGACGTTCATGCCCGGATCGTAAACCTTCGAGCTACTTGAAGGTCAAGCGGCCCCGGCCGGAGGCCCGGCGGGCGCGGCTCCGCGGGCTGCGGCGCGCCCGGATCCTCAGAGGTTGTGAAGGAACAGCCGGTTGGCGGCTCCGGGATGGGTCGCGCGGGCCGATGGTCGCGTCTTCGATCTCCTGACGGAGCCGGTGGACGCGAGCGGACGGACTCCCGGAGGCGCCGACCGGCACCGTCGTGCCGGGAGCATCCCGTTCATCCCACCCTGCCGCCTCATCCGGGGGCTCCGGCCCGGATCGCGAGCGTCCGGTCGAGGTTGTGGGCGAGGGCGAACCAGAGGAGCACGGAGCGCACCCGCTCGAGCCCCCGGACCCGGTACTGCTGCAATCCCCGGTTGCGGGCGAGGGCGTTGACCCACTCGGCGACCGCGGCCCGGAGGCGGTAGAGCAGCTGGCCATCGGCGGTGGTCATCCGATCGCGCCAGGCGGCGACGGTCGGGCTGTCGGGGTGACGAGGAGGGCGGTCGTCGGATCGCGCGCGGCCGGTCATGGGCGGGGCATAGACGGAGGTGCCGCACGCTTCGAGGGTCTCGATCTCGGCGAGGCTGACGTAGCCGCCGTCGGCGAGCACCTCGGCGGGCCGCCGGCCGAAGGCCCGCTCGAGGCGGTCGAGGGCGGGGCCGAGCTCGCCCTGGTCGGACCCCCGGTTCGTGACGGCGACCCCGCACACGAGCCCGCTCCCGACGTCGGTCGTGAGCTGGCCGTTGTACGCCGGGCGGTAGCCGCCGTCGCCCATCCGCATGACCCGCGCCTCGGGATCGGTCGTGCTGGCCCGGGCCTCGGACACGGGCCGGCCCTTCCCGCCCCGGGCCCGCGCCCGCGCCTTCGCCGCCTCGAGGTCGGGCAGGGCCTCGAGGGCCGCCCGGACCCGGGCCTCGCGCTCGGCGGCGGCGCGCTCGCGGGCCGCCGCCGTCCGGCGGCTCGTCGCGGAGGGATCGTCGTCGAGCTCATCGCGCAGGGCCGTCACCTGCGCCGTGGCGTCCTCGAGGGCCCGCCCGAGGCCCCGCCGGCCGCGGTACGACCCGGCCCCCGCGCTGGCCCGCACCCGGACCCCGTCGTGGGCCACCCGGGCGAGGGTCGCCTCGCCCGTGGCGAGGAGCGCCGCGACGCTCTGGGCGAGGAGGCCGTCGAGGAGGTCGGCGTTGGCGGCCCGGAAGTCGGCCAGGGTGTGGTAGTTGACGCCGACGCCGCCGCAGATCCAGCGGTACGCGTCGTGCTCCTCGCACAGGCGGTCGAGGGCGCGCGCGCTGCCGACCCCCTCGAGGGTGGCGTACAGCCAGAGGCTGACCAGGATCGCGGGATCGATCGGCGGACGGCCACTGTGGCCCTCGACCGCCCGGATCCGCGCGTGGAAGGCGGCGAGGTCGAGGCCCTCCACGAAGGCCCACACGAGGCGGGCCCGGTGCTCGGGCGGCAGCAGGCTCTCGAGGTCGGACGGACGCAGCGTGATCTGCTCGCGCCGGGGGCGCTGCAGGCGCGGGCGTCCCCGCCCGGGCTCGCTGGGGTGGATCTCGGCCGGCGGGAGGTCGAACAGCTCGTCCATGCCCGGAATCGTACGAGTCAGGCCCGCGGTCACCCGGCGCGATTCACCTGGTGGGATTGATTCACAGCCTCTCAGCCCGCGCCGCGCCCGGCGAGCAGCCGGACGAGCCGTTCGGCGATGACGTAGCTCCGGCCGCCGCCCATGACGAGGACGACGTCCCCCGGCTCCACGCGGTCCACGAGCCAGTCCGCGGTCTCCTCGACCGTGCCGGGGGCCCAGGCCGGCGTCCGGCCGCGCTCCGCGACCGCCGCCGCGAGCGCCTCGGCGGACACGATCGTCGTGTCCGGGTCGCGGCCGGCGTGGATGCGCGCGACGACGACGCGGTCGGCGTCCTCGAGGACGGCGGCGAACGTGCCGAGGAGGGCCGCGGTCCGGTGGTACGTGAGCGGCTCGTAGACGGCCCACAGCCGGCGGCCGGGATAGCGCTCGCGGACGGCGGCGAACGTGGCGGCGATCGCCGTCGGGTGGTGGCCGTAGTCGTCGAGGACGACGACGCCGCCGACCTCACCCTTGAGCTCGAGCCGGCGCTCGACGCCGGCGTACGTGCCGAGGGCCGCGACGATCGCGTCGGGCGTTGCCCCGGCCGCCAGCGCCACGCCGGCCGCGACGATCGCGTTCTCGGCGTTGTGCCGCCCGGGCAGGGCAACGCGGGCGCTCCTCGCGCGCTCCCCGAGGCCGACGATCTCGAGGCTCCCCTCCCCCGCCGGGCCACGACGCGCGACGAGCGTCGCCGCGGGACCGGCAGCGGTGGCGCGGGCGTCACGGAGCGTGGCGGCCCACGCCACGGGATCCTCGCCGTCGCCGACGACCCCGACGAGGACGAGCCGACCCGGCCACCCGGCGAGGGCGTCGAGGACCTCGCGGACGCCGGCGTCGCCAGCGTTCGCGACGAGGACGGGCCGCTCCCCTCCCCCGTCGAGCTGGCGGATCCATGCCGTGAACGCCGCGGCGACCTCCGCCCGGTCGGCGAACACGTCGGGATGGTCCCAATCGACGTTCGTCAGGCCGGCGATCGCCGGCCGGTACGGATCGAAGTTGCCGGCGTACTCGTCCGCCTCCACGACGAAGTGGGCTCCCCTCCCCAGGCGGACGGTCGACGGGCGCGACCCCCCCGCGAGCCGCGCCGGCAGAAGAGCCCCCACGAACGCCGATGGATCGAGGCCGGCCTCCGCGAGGAGGTGGACGACCCACCCCGTCGTTGTCGACTTACCGTGCGTCCCAGCTAACCCAACGAGCCTCTGGCCGCGCGTCGCGGCCGCGTCGGCGATGAGCTGCTGGAGGCTCGTGGCCGGGACGCGGGCCGCGCGGGCGGCCGTGAGCTCCGGATGGTCCGGGGCCACGGCGGTGAGGGCCTTCGTGACGGCGAGCCGGTCGACGAGCGGCCCCCGGGCGTCGCGGACGTGGGCCGGGTCGTGCCTCCAGGCGAGCGGGATCCCGGCGTCGACGAGCGGCGGCGTGTACGGCGACGGCCCGCCCGCGTCACATCCACTGACGGATGCGCCGGCGGCATGCGCGTGGAGCGCGGCGGCGGCCCCCGCGGCGCCGCCCGCTCCGACGACGTGGACGCGCTCGCCGAGCCGGAGCGCGCGCGGGGCGCGAGCGGGCTCGAGACCCGCCCCGATCTCCGCTGCGGCCCGCGGGGTCACCCCTCGGCCGGGGCCTCGGGCTCCGCGTCGTCGGCGGGCTCCGCCTCCGCCTCCGCCGGCCCCGGCTCGGACGGGGGCTCCGGCTCCGCGTCGTCGGCGGGCTCCGCGTCCTCGAGAGCGTCCGCTGCCTCCTCGACGTCGTCGGCGACCGCGACCTCTCCGGGCGCGGGCGGCTCCTCGTCGGGAGGCGTGACCTCCTCGGCCGCGTTTGGCTCCTCCACCTCGAGCGCGGGCTCTGGCCTGGGCGCTTCGGGCTCGGCCTCGGCTTCGGGCTCGGCGAGCCGATCGACGCTCACCCAGCGCCGGTCGACGACGAGGTGGATGACCGCGGGCCGCCGCGACGCGAGCGCCGCCCGGATCGCCGGCTCGACGTCCTCGTCGCATTCGACGCGGACGCCGCTCGCCCCGTACGCGGCGGCGAGCGCGGCCCAGTCGACCGGCCCGAGATCCGTCGCCACGGGCGCCAGCCCCCGGCGATCCTGGTGGTCGCGGATCGTCCCGTACCGCCCGTTGTCGAATACGAGGACGGTCGGGCGTGCGCCCTCGCGGACCGCGGTCTCGAGCTCCGCGCCGGTCATCCCGAGCCCGCCGTCGCCGACGAGGGCGACGACCGGCCGGCCGGGTGACGCGAGGGACGCCGCGATGGCCGCCGGCAGCCCGAATCCCATCGCCCCCGACGTCGGCCCGACGTACGTGCCGGGGCGCCGCATCCAGAGGCCCCGGGCCGCCCAGCCGCCGAAGTGGCCGGCATCGGTCGTCACGATCGCGTCGGGCGGCAGGACCCGGCCGAGCGTCGCGATGACGCGCCCGGGATGGACGCCGGGGCCCTCCCACGGCGCGGCGTCGACGATCCGCGCCTCCTCGTACGCCGCCCGGTCGACGGCGTTCGCCGCGCGGCGCTGCTCGCGGGACGTGGCATCGAGCACGCCACCCCCGAGGACGCGCCGGGCCTCCCGGACGAACGTCCGGGCGTCCGCCGCGACCGCGATCGTCGGGGCCCCGAGCCCGGCGCGGGCACCGAGGGGTTCGAGGTCGACATGGGCCCAGCGCGCGCCCGGCGCCGGCACGCTCCAGCCGTGCGAGGCGACCTCGTCGAGGCGGCAGCCGAGGACGAGGAGCGCGTCCGCCTCGAGGAGGCGCGGGTGGACCGTCGGGGCGGCGAAGTAGCCGCTCATCCCGAGGTAGAGCGCGTGGTCGTTCGGGAAGACGTCGGGCCGCCGCCAGGCGGCGACGACGGGCACGTCGACCATCTCGGCGAGGCGGACGAGGTCCGCGGTCGCCCGCGAGCGGAGGACGCCCGCCCCGGCGAGGATGACCGGGCGCGCGGCGTCGAGGAGGAGGTGGAGGACCCTCCGAACGGCGGCCGGGTCAGGCTCCGGAACCCGGGGCGGCCCGAGGACGGTCGCGGTCGCCATCCGGCCGCCGTCGACCGGGGCGGGACCGTCGAGGAGGTCCTCGGGGAGGCTGAGGAGGACCGGGCCGGGACGTCCGGTCGTCGCCTTGCGGAGCGCCTCGTCGAGGGCCCCCGGGAGCGCGGCGACATCGCGGACCTCGCGGGCCCACCGGCACAGCCCGCCGAACGTCGCCACGACGTCGGCCTCCTGGAACGCCTCGCGGCCGCGCGCCGCGCGCTCGACCTGCCCCACGATCGCGACGAGCGGGGCCGAATCGGCGTGCGCGGCGTGGAGGGCGATCGCCACGTTCGCCGCGCCGACCGCGCGGGTGACGACGACCGCCGCGGGCCGCCCGGTCAGGGCGCCGTGGGCCGCGGCCATGAAGCCGGCGCCGCCCTCGTGGCGCGCCGCGACGACACGGATCCCGGCCCCCGCCATCCCGTCGAGGAGGGCCAGGAAGCTCTCCCCCGGGACCGTGTAGGCGACCCGGACCCCGGCCCCGGCGAGGGCGTCCGCGACGAAGCGGCCCGCCGTTCGCTGCGTGTCGCTCATCTCAGCTGCCGATCGCGGGCGGGAACGACGTCACGACCAGCCCGATGACGACGAAGATGACGAGGAGCACGAGCGCGAGCCGCACGAGCGGCGACCGCGTGAGCACGGCGCCTCCCTCCCTACCGGTAGTTCTGGAACTGGAGCGGGACGTCCTCGTCGAGATCGCGCAGGCGCGCGATCACCTTCTGGAGGTCGTCCTTGCTCTTCGCGGAGACGCGGACGGCGTCGCCCTGGACCTGGCCCCGCGCCTTCGGGAACTCGTCGCGGATGATCTTCGTGATCTTCCGGGCGAGCTCGTCGGAGAGCCCCCGCCGCAGCTCCACCCGCTGCCGGACCGTCATCCCGCCGGCCTGCTCGATCGGCCCCCAGGCGAAGATCTTCAGGGACAGGCTCCGCCGGATCGCCTTCGATTCGACGAGGTCGCGGATCGCCTTCGCCCGGAGCTCGCTGTCGGTGCGGACTCCGAGGGCGTCCTTCTCCTGGGTGATCTCGGCGAGCGAGCCCTTGAAGTCGAACCGCGTCGCGATCTCGCGGCGCGCCTGGTCGAGCGCGTTGCGAAGCTCCTGGGCGTCGAACTCGGAGACGACGTCGAAGGAGAACTCGCCTGCCATCGGATCCTCCGTGCGGGTTCCGCGCCGATCGGGCTCGGGCCCAAGTATGGCGCCCGGCGGGGGCCGGCGTCGCGGCGAACGCTCACCGCCCGGTGCGGGACGCGGCGAGGACGCCTGCACGCTCGACGAGGAGCTCGAGGGCCGCCCGAGCGGAGGCCGCCTTGTTCGCCTCCCGGTCACCGTCCCAGGCGTGCCGCCGGACTGTCGTCCCGGCGGCGTCGGCCGCGCAGACGAACGTGAGCCCCACCTGCTTCCCGGCCGTCGCGCCGCCGGGGCCGGCGATGCCGGTGACGGCGACCGCGAGGTCGACGCCGAAGCGCCGGCGCGCGCCCTCGGCCATCGCCGCCCCGACCTCCGCGCTCACGGCGCCGTGCTCCGCGAGGAGTGCGGCCGGGACGTCGAGGAGCGCCGCCTTCGCCGCGTCCTCGTACGCCACGATCCCGCCGGCAACGTACCCCGAAGATCCGGCGACGTCGGTGAGCGCGTCGCCGACGCGCCCGCCGGTGCAGGATTCCGCGAGCGCCACCCGCAGGCCTGCGGCGAGGCACGTCGCCTGGAGCCGCTCGGCGAGGGCCCGCAGCCCCGGCTCCGCCACGGCGTCAGCCGCCGGGCGCCGGCGCCTTCCCGGGCTCGAGGCGGAACGTCCCGGGGTTCGCCGTCGTGCCGAGGGCGCCGAACGACGTGCCGTTGATCGTCACGAACGTCGTGCTCATCTTCCCGGTCCGGATCTCGATCGTCTTCGCGCCACGGAATGTGAGGGTCTTGCCGGCGCTCAGGACGATCCCGCCGGCGCCGGTGTCGGGCGAGACGACGCCGTCGACCCAGACCTTGATCCAGGTCCGCTCCTGGCGGATCTCGAGGACGACGGAGATCCCCTGGTAGACGACGGTGACGGCCCGGGTGAGCGTCGTCGACTTGCCCTGGTCGCCCGTCGCGGTGACGGTGATCGACCAGCGCCCCTCGGTGAGGTCGACGGCGGTCGAGAACGTCCCGTCGGCGGCGAGCTCGACCGCCGTGGGCGGGATCGGCGACGGGACCGGCGACGGCGCCGCGGCCTGGCCTGGCGCGACCCCGACGTAGGAGGCGGCGACGGTGACCGCCGTCGCGTCGGTGGCCGAGCCGCGGACCGGGATCGCCCCGTTCTCGACGCTCAGGCCGTTCTCCGGCGAGCTCACCTCGAGCGTCGGGGCCGCCACCTGCGCGTAGGGCACGGTGATGACGATCTCGACCGGCTCGAGGGCCTCCTTGCCCGTCCGCGGGTCGGCGGCGCTGACGACGAAGTGGTTCTCGCCGCGCCGGAGGTCGACGGCCGTCCGCCACGTCCCATCGCCGGCGGCGAGGATCCGGATGTCGGCCTGCCCGGGCGCGCGGATCGTCACCTCCCCGTCGGCGATCGTCGTGCCGCGGAGGGTGTACGTCTTCGTGTCCTCGGCGACCTCCGTGACGGCCACCGCAGGGTCCGTCACCGCGAGGGGCGGCGGCTCGGAGAAGCGGAGGAGCTGGAACCCGATGTAGGCGACGATCGCGAGGGCCGCGAGCGTCACGAGCCCGGCCACCGCGAGGCCGGGGCCCAGGACGAACCCGCGACGAGGCGCCTCGAGCGGGCGCGGCACGACGATCGCCGGGACCGGCGGCGCCTCGCCGAGCTCACGGCTCCAGGCGGCGAGGATCTCGTCCGCGGGGAGGCCGAGGTAGATCGCGTAGTTCCGGAGGAACCCCCGCGCGTAGACGCCGGCCGGCAGCTCGCTCCAGGATCCGCGCTCCATCGCCGCGAGGTACTGGCGACGGATCTTCGTCTCGCGCTCGGCCCGCAGGAGGTCGACGCCCTTCGCCTCGCGCGCGGCGACGAGCCGGTCGGCGAGCCGCTCCCCCGGGGGCGGCGTCCGCGGCTCGGGACCGGGGGGCCGGTCGCCCTCGCCGCCGCGCCCCGCCGGCCCCAGCGGCCGGGCATGCTCGCGTGTCGTCACTCGCCGTCCCCGTCGTCCCGGGCGGACGCGCCTCCGCCCGGCTCGCGGCGGAGGACCTGCCGGGCGTTCGATCCGTCGAACGCGCCGATATACCCTCGTGCCTCGAGCTGGTCGATGATCCGCGCCGCCCGCGCGTAGCCGATCCTCAGGCGCCGCTGAAGGAGCGACGCCGAAGCCCGATCGTACTCCTGGATGACCGCGACGGCATCCGGGAGGAGGCGGTCCGCGTCCTCGTCGGCGAGATCGTCGGCGCTGCCGGTCGATTCCTCCTCGTCCTCGACGATCGAGAGGTCGTAGTGCGGCTCGGCCTCCGCCCGCCAGTGCGACGTCACGGCGCGGATCTCGCGGTCCGAGACGAAGACCCCCTGGAGGCGGATCGGGCGCGGCAGGTCGGAGGGCTGGAAGAGCATGTCGCCGCGCCCGATGAGGTCCTCGGCGCCGGGCGTGTCGAGGATCGTCCGGGAATCGATCTGGGAGGCCATCGCGAAGGCGATCCGGCTCGGGAAGTTGGCCTTGATGAGGCCCGTGACGACGTTGACCGAGGGCCGCTGCGTCGCGAGGACGAGGTGGATTCCGGTCGCGCGGGCCTTCTGGGCGAGGCGGACGATCGGGTCCTCCACCGTCCTGCCGTCGCGCATCATGAGGTCGGCGAGCTCGTCGACGATGATCACGAGGTACGGGAGCCGGTCGGCGGGATCGACCCGCGTCTCGTTGTACGCCGTGATGTTCCGCGCCGCCGCCCCGGCGAAGCGCCGGTAGCGGTTCTCCATCTCGCCGACGGCCCACTTCAGCGCTGCCCGGGCCCGGTCGGACTCGGTGATGACGGGGACCATGAGGTGCGGGATCCCGTTGTAGTCGGCGAGCTCGACGCGCTTCGGGTCGACGAGGATGAGGCGGACCTCGTCCGGGCGTGCGCGGATGAGGAGGCTGGCGATGAGGGCGTTGACCATGACGCTCTTGCCGGACCCCGTCGCGCCGGCGATGAGGAGGTGCGGCATCTTCGCGAGGTCGGCCGCCCGGGCGTGGCCGGCGACGTCCCGGCCGAGGGCGAACGCGATCCGCGAGGGGATCGCCGCGACCTCGGGGTCCTCGAGGATGCGGCGGATCGCGACGACGTTGAAGTCCATGTTCGGGATCTCGATCCCGACGACCGACTTGCCGGGGATCGGGGCCTCGATCCGGATCGTCCGGGCGGCGAGGGCCATCGCGAGGTCGTCCGCCAGCCCCTCGATCCGGCTGACCTTGATCGACGGGTCGGGCTCGACCTCGTACTGGGTGACGACCGGGCCCGCGTTCCACTTCACGACCCGGCTCTGGATGTTGAAGCTGGCGAGCTTGCCCACGATGATCGCGGCGTTCCGCTCGTGGTCCATGCCGCGGTCGCTGCTCCGCGCGGCGAC
>JAJZRQ010000087.1 GCA_021802585.1 Chloroflexota bacterium | reverse complement strand
GGCCGCGGACGATCGACCGCGCGGCGCTCGCGCCCCGGCTCGGGACCCTGACGCTCCTCGACGCCCGGGCGCCGGAGCGCTACCGCGGTGAGGTCGAGCCGATCGACCCCATCGCCGGCCACATCCCGACGGCCGTGAGCGCGCCGACGGCGTCGTTCCTCGGGCCCGATGGCTGCTTCCTGCCACCGGCGGCGCTCCGCGAGCGCTTCGCGTCGCTTGGGGATGGGGCGCGCCCGGTCGTCGTCCAATGCGGGAGCGGGGTGAACGCCTGCCAGCTCGCCCTCGCGATGCGAACGGCCGGCCTCCCTGACCCGCTCCTCTACCCCGGCTCGTACTCGGACTGGAGCCGGGCCGCGATGCCGGTCGCGACGGGCGACGCTCCGGGCGAGATGCCAGCCGGGTGACCGCCCGCCGGGTGGACCGCCGGCCGGGCGAGATGCCAGCCGGGGGACCGCCCGCCAGGTGACGGCCGGCGCGCCGCTACCCTGCGTGGGCGCGCTCGAGCTCGGCGATGTCGAGTTTCTTCATCGCGAGCATCGCCGTCGTCGTCCGCTCCGCCTTCCCGGGATCCGGGTCGGCGAGCAGCTCGAACAGCCGCGTCGGGACGACCTGCCAGGAGACCCCGAAGCGGTCCTTCAGCCAGCCACACTGCTGCGCGGCCGGGTCGGCGCCGGCGGACAGGCGGTCCCAGAAGTGGTCGAGCTCGGCCTGCGAGGCGCAGGCGACCTGGAACGAGACCGCCTCGGTGAAGTCGAAGCCGGCCCGCCCGTTGAGGGCGACGAACGGCTGGCCGTCGAGCTCGAAGGAGACGGTCATGACGGACCCCGGCGTCCCGCCCGTGACCTCCTCGCCGGTCTCGCCGTAGCGCGCGACGTTCGTGATCCGCGAGTTCGGGAAGATCGACGTGTAGAGGGCGGCCGCCTCCTCGGCCTCGTGGGCGAACCAGAGGAACGGGGTGATCCGGGTGGCTGCGGGCATCGGTGGCTCCTCTCGGGTGACGGGGCGGCGGCCGCGAGCGGCGGCCGGGGCGGGCCCGGGGCGGTGGTGCCGGGGCGCGTGGCGACGGACGCGTCAGGCGACGGGGACGCGGCCGGCGAGGAGCCCGTCGAGGCGCGCGTAGCCCTCGTTCATGCCCCCCTCCATCCCGCTCGCGATGAGGCCGTCACGGTCGGCGACCGACTGGTAGACGGCGTGGATGCGGAGCGTCGTGCGGCGGTCGCGCCCGTCGAACGCGAGCGATTCGAGCGAGACGTGGCCGGGCATCCCTTCGTACTCCCAGGTCTGGAGAATCCCGTCGACCGACGGCTCGCCGTGAAAGACGCCACGGAAGCCGTGCTCGGTCCCGTCGGCGTCCACGTGGACGTAGCGCCACGACCCACCGTCGCGGACGTCCATCCGGTCGATCCGCATCTCGTACTTCGCGGGACCCAGCCACTGGACGAGGAGCTCGGGCTCGACGTGGGCGCGGAAGAGGAGCTCCCGCGGCGCGTCGAACTCGCGCTCGATGTCGATGAACGGGAGGCCCGGCTCAGCGATGATCCGTGTCGTTCCCATCGTGCTTCCCCCTCCTGGCGCCGGGCTCGACGCCGGTTTCTCCGGCATCCCCCACCCCGGGCCGTTGCAGCGATGCGAGGAGCTCGTCGAGGCGCCCGAAGCGCTCGTCCCAGTGCGCCCGGTACCGGCCGAGCCAGGCCGTCGCCTCGCGGAGCGGCTCGGCCTCGAGGTGGCTGAGGCGGACGGTCGCCCGCCGCTGGCGCGAGATGAGCCCCGCCTGCTCGAGGACCTTCAGATGGCGCGAGATGGCCGGCTGCGAGACCAGGAACGGCGCCGCGAGCTCGTGGACACTCGCGTCCCCGTCGGCGAGCCGGGCGAGAATCGCCCGGCGCGTCGGGTCGGCGAGAGCGCCGAACACCGCGGTGAGCTGGTCGCCGGTCATCGATAACCACCGTGTTTCATAACGTGGCGATTATATTAGCCTTCCCGCGGGGCTGGCGTCAAGCCGTCGCGGCCGACCGCTCAGAACATCGTCGAGCACCACGGCGCGCGGTCGGAGGCGAAGAGCGCGTCGGCGCGCCGGATCGCGCCCGGCGTGCGCTCCTCGACCCGGCCGGCCCGGGCGAGGTCGGAGAGGCGAAAGGCGCCGAGGTAGACCGCGGCGAGGTCGGCGACGTCGACCGCGAGGTCGGGCGCTCCGTCGGTCCGACTGACGGTCGCGACCGCGGCGCCGGTGCCACCGGCCGTCGCGAGCCGCCAGCGCCCCGCGTTCCACGGGCAGAAGGCATCGGCGACCTCGACGACGAGGGCGTCGACCGCGCCGTACCGCCGGGCGGCGAGCGCCGCGGGGAGGTCGACGAGCCGCACCCACAGGCCGTCGCCGGCCGTCATCCCGAGCGCCCGGGGATCCGCGAGCGCGAGCTGGAGGGGATGGGGCACCGGCTCGCGGCTCGCCCGGATCGTCCGGACGAGGTCCACGCCGAAGAGGAAGCTCCACACGCCGCGGAGCGCCCGCGGGGTCGGCGTGACTGCCTCGACGACGAGGAGCTGGCCTCGGGGGCCTCGCTCGTCCCAGTCGCCCTTCACCCGGTAGAGGGCGTACCCCTCGGCGGCGCCGTCGACCTCGTAGAGGTAGCGGAACTTCGGCCCGGAGCCGCGGCGCATGTGCTCGGCGTCATGAAGGATGGCCCACCGCCACCAGTCCTCGGTCCGGCTCAGGGCGCCCGGCGTGACGGCGCGCATCCGCTCGTAGACCGCGGGGAACGTCGCGAGCGCCTCGTCCGGGTCGACGAGGCGCATCCGGCCCGCCGGCTCCTCCGGCCGGAGCCACGCGGTCCGCGCCCGATCGATCTCGAACTGCCCGTTCAACGCGCCGAGCCCATACCCGAAACGCTGGTAGATCGCGCTTTCCGACGCCCAGAGGATCGCGACCGGCTCGCCCCGCTCTCGGACGTCGTCGAGCTGGCGACGCATGAGCGACCGGAGGACGCCCCGGCGGCGGTGGCCGGGCTCGACGCCGACGGCAGTCACGCCCGCGGCGGCGACCTCCCCGCCCGGCACGGTGAGCCGGAACGTGAACGCGGCCGCGGTCCCGATCGGCGTCTCGCCCTCGTACGCGGCAAGCCAGCGGTCCGCCTCGGACGTGTGCTGCCACTCCTCCAGCTCGGCGTGGGTGATCTCCTCGCCGAAGGCGACCATGAGGGGCCTCGCGAGCGGCTTCAGGCCGCTCGGCGTGCCGGCGCGGATCGGGTACGGGGCGTCGGGCTCTGGCATGCTGCCATCGTGCCACGCGTCGGCGGGCGCGGCGGGGCGACCGCGCGTGCCGTCCGGTCGGGCCGTTCGGCCCCGGGCGATCGGGACGGGACGACCTCACCCCGTCCGCGCCGCCACGCCATCCTGTGGGGGCATGGATCCCCTCGCTCCCGCCGCAGGCGTCCGCGCTCCGACCGCGTCCCCCGGTGGCACCGCCGCCACCCGACCCTGGGCGGTCCCGGCGGCCCAGGTCGCGGCCGCCCTCGGCACGGACGCGGAGCGCGGCCTGACGACCGCCGAGGCCGCGGCGCGCCTCGGCCGCGTCGGGCGCAACGAGCTGGTCCAGCGCCGGCGGAAGCCGCCCTGGCGCCTCTTCCTGGAGCAGTTCACGAACGCGATGATCGTCGTCCTCATCGTCGCCGCCGTGATCACGGCGCTCCTCGGCGACCTCAAGGACACCGTCGTCATCCTCGCGATCGTCGTCCTCAACGGCATCGTCGGCTTCGTCCAGGAGTACCGGGCCGAGCAGGCGCTCGACGCCCTCAAGCGGATGGCGAGCCCGACGGCGCGGGTCGTCCGCGACGGCGCGACGATCCTCGTCCCGGCCCCCGAGGTCGTGCCGGGCGACATCGTCCGCCTCGACGCCGGCGACATCGTGACCGCCGACCTCCGGCTCCTCGAGGCACGGGCGCTGCGGATCAACGAGGCGGCGCTCACCGGCGAATCCGAGCCGGCCGAGAAGGTGACCGACGCGCTCCCCGACGTTCCCGAAGGCGTCCTCGCCGACCAGCGGAACGTCGCCTTCAGCGGCACCGCGGTCGTCTACGGGCGCGGCGCCGGGATCGTCCTCACGACGGGGATGGCGACCGCCCTCGGCCGGGTCGCGGAGCTCCTCCAGGAGCACGCCGGCGGGCAGACGCCCCTCCAGCGCCGGCTGTCGACGCTCGGCAAGGGGCTCGCCGGGCTCGCCTTCGTCGTCTGCGCGCTCGTCTTCGCCGCCGGCGTCGCCCGCGGCGAATCGCCCGAGACGATGTTCCTCGTCGCGGTCAGCCTGGCGGTCGCCGCGATCCCCGAGGGGCTCCCGGCGGTCGTCACCGTCGCCCTCGCGCTCGGCGCCCGGCGGATGGCCCGCCGGAACGCGCTCGTACGGAAGCTCCCCGCGGTCGAGACGCTCGGGTCGGTCACCGTGATCTGCTCGGACAAGACGGGCACGCTCACGGAGAACCGGATGCTCGTCGAGCGGGCATGGACGCCGGCGGGCGCGGTGCGGGTGGGCGGGGACGGGTATGCGCCGGACGGGGCGATCGAGCCCGACCCCGCCCTGCCGTCGCCCGTCGTACCGTACGCGCCCGCCCTCGACGCGGCCCTCGACCGCCTCGCCCGGATCGCCACTGCCTGCAACGACGCCACCCTCCGGGCCCCCGACCGCGCCGGCGGCGACTGGGCGATCACCGGCGACCCGACGGAGGGCGCCCTCCTCGCCTTCGCCGGGAAGCGTGGCATCTTCGCCGCCGACCTCCTCGCGGAGCATCCGCGCGTCGAGGAGATCACGTTCGACGCCGCGCGGCGGCGGATGACGACGCTCCATGCGTTCGAGGACCACGTGCGGGTCGCCTCGAAGGGCGCCCTCGAGGCTCTTGCGCCGCTCCTCGACCCGGTCGACGCCCCGGTCCTCGCCGCCGCCGAGGCCGTCGCCCGGGCCTACGCCGCCGAGGGGTACCGCGTCCTCGCCCTCGCCCACCGGGACATCCCGAGCGTCCCCGCCGACCTCGAGCGCGCCGAGGCGCACCTCCGCCTCGCGGGGCTCGTGGCGATGGCCGACCCGCCGCGCCCCGCCTCGGCCGGCTCGATCGCCGCGTGCCGGACCGCGGGGATCACCCCGGTCATGATCACCGGAGACCACCCCCTCACCGCCGCGGCAATCGCCCGCCGCCTCGGCATCCTCGGCCCGGGTGGCGAGACCCTCACCGGCGCCGAGCTCGACGGGCTCGACGACGCCGCCTTCGACGCCCGCGTCGAGCGTGTCGCCGTCTACGCCCGGATGAACCCGGAGCAGAAGCTCCGGATCGTCGAGGCCTGGCGCGGACGCGGCGCCGTCGTCGCGATGACCGGCGACGGCGTGAACGACGCGCCGGCGCTCCGGCTCGCCGACATCGGCGTCGCGATGGGGATCACGGGAACCGAGGTGAGCAAGGAAGCCGCCGACATGGTCCTCGCCGACGACGACTTCTCGACGATCGTCCACGCGGTCGAGGAGGGCCGCCGGATCTACGACAACATCCGGCGTTTCGTCCGCTACCTCCTGACGACGAACTCGGCCGAGGTGTGGGTCATGTTCCTCGCCCCGTTCCTCGGCCTGCCGGTGCCCCTCCTCGCGGTCCAGATCCTGTGGGTCAACCTCGTGACCGACGGCCTGCCCGCGCTCGCCCTGGGCGTCGAGCCGGTCGAGCCGGACGCGATGCGCCGCCCGCCGCGCCCCTCGGGAGAGTCGATCCTCGGCGCCGGGCTCTGGCAGCACGCGCTCTGGGTGGGGCTCCTCATGAGCGCCGTGGTCCTGGTCCTCCAGGCGGCGGCGATCGAGGCCGGCTGGCACTGGCAGACGATGGTCTTCACCACGCTCGCGCTGCTCCAGCTCGGCCACGCGTTGGCGATCCGCTCGGAGCGGACGAGCACGTTCGTCCTCGGGCTGCGCTCCAACGTGCCGCTCGCGGTCGCCGTCGGGGGGACGCTCCTCGTCCAGCTCGCCCTGATCTACGTGCCCGCCCTCCAGCCGGTCTTCCTCACGGAGGCGCTCGGCCCGGAGGAGCTCGCGATCGTCCTCGTGGCCGCGACCGCCGCGTTCGTCGCCGTGGAGATCGAGAAGGCCGTCCTCCGCCGGCGCGACGCCCGGCGACGACGAGACGGTGGCGGCGGGCGGGCTAGTTCAGCGGCTGCTTTGAGACCTTGGTCGCGTAGTCGTCGATCTGCTCGAACGTCACCAAATCCGCGAGGAAGGTCCACGGCGGCTCCTTCCCCAGGCTGATGCCGCTGCTCGCGGGGCATTTCGTCTTGGGGCCCAGCAGCGTCGTCGACTGGAGCGTCTTGCCGGTCCGGGCGACGACGACGCGAACCTTCAGCACGTCCCTGTAGCGGATGAGCTCGCCCTTCACTCCGTCGCCTCTCGTGTAGGTCCCGCACGAGCCGCCGGGCTTGGGCTGTGCTGATTCGGGGCAGACGACCAGCTGGATCATCGGGCTCGTCCACTCGTCATCGCGCCACTTCTCGTTGATGTCGAAGTCGGGGAGCCAGTCCCACACGCCGGGCGATCCCCAGGGCCCGGCGATCACCAGGGGGTGGACCTTCCCGGCGTAGGGAGCGGCCCACGGGACGGGCTTCCCGTAGCAGGCCCCGATCAGCTCGACCTCGGGCGCGGGCGTTGGCGGCGGCGTCGGCCCCCGGAGACGCCCCAGGATCCCGGTGGCCTCACTCGAGCGCGTCGGATTCGTGGCGACCCACTCGTCGAGGAACGCGATCACGTCGGGGCCGCCGATCTTCTCGAGCGCGGCCCATGAAGCCTGCTCGACCCCGTGGGAACGATCAGGATCCTCTAGCACGGCCACGAGGGCGGGAACGGCTGCCGGGTCGCCGCGCTCCCCCAGGGCTTCCGCGGCGTGCTCGGGGTACGACCGGCACAGGAACTCGACGACCGCGGGCACCTCATGGGCGTCGCAGTCCGTAGCCGCGACCGGATCGGCCAGGATGGCCGTGAGCTCGGCCACGGTCATGTCGTCGAGGGATTCGACGAAGGAAGTCGGCGAGGGTTCCGCCCCTGCTGAGCAGGAGCCTGCGAGAAGGGCGCCGACGATGATCGCGAGCGAGCCCCGGGGACGTCTCCTGGCGATGTCAGACGGAACGGGCCCGGCGGCCGTGGCCAGCGCCCGGGCGCGCCTCATACGCCACACCCCTCGATTCCTCCCATCGGGACGCCTTCGCGGGGGGCGGCCTCGCCAGCTGATCGGCGTGGCCCCGGCGGCCGGAGCGTGGACCGCGCGTCCTGGCCTCCCGCTGACGGGCACCCTAGGAACGCGGCGAGGCGCCGGCGAGGGCCGAATGGCAGGCCCCGCCCTCGCCCGGGCCCGAACCTACCGGCCCCTCCCCTACTCCAGGTTGTCCCCCCAGCGTCCGCCAGCGTCCGCGGATGGCCGGTTTGATCTCAGGACTACTGAAAGTAGGGTCGGCGGCGGGACCGGCGGACGTCGGCGCAGACTGCCACGAACGCTGCCGGACACGCAAACGGCCCCCGGTCGCCCGGTGCGCGTCCCATCCTCCGAAGAGAGCGGAGCGCTCGGTGCGGAGCCGGGGGCCGTGGTGAGGCTACTGGACGGGCGGCGCCGGCCGGATCACTCGCCAGGTGACGAGTAGCCGGAGTGTCGCCAGGGCGACGCGTTCCTCGTGAGAGAGGGGGATCGGCGGCCACTTGCGCGCGCTCTCGGGCTCAGACGGCCGGCGCATCGTCGCCCCCGATGATCTGCCAGCGTTCCACCACCGCGTAGCAGGGGTGCCCATCGGCCGCCAGCCGCGCGGCGATCTCGACCGCCTGGCGAGGCTCCGCGGCGACGCGCACGGGCTCGCCCGGCAGGGTGAAGGCGTGCAGCACGGTCACGGTGGACGGCTGCACGAGACAGTAGGCCGGGGCGCCGGGGAGGTCGTGCCGTCGGTCGTGGTCGCACTCGGGCCGACCGCACGCGGCGCAGGTGCCGTCGGGTCGGGGCCGGAAGGTGCTCACTTCGGGTGGCTCCACGGCGACGACCTGGACGATGAACCCGTGGTCGGCGTGGCCCACGTAGCCGTCGCCGCACGGACAGAGCGCCGGTTCGCCGCGCTCGCCGGGGTCGGCGTCGGCCGCGAGCCGGATATCCTCGGGCGTCATGCGGTCGCCCCGCGATGCCAGCGCGTGCCGTCGCCGGCGGTGTCCCGGACGTGGCGCGCCACCTCGCGGCCGCGGCGGTCGCGGATGACGCACAGGTCCGCCGTGGTGCCGAAGCTCTCCGCCCAGCGGCGGGCGGCGCCGATCGTGGGGTGATCTGTCGTCGGGCCGCTGGTCCATGACGAGCCGAACAGCTCGGCGCGGTAGGCGTGGGGATCGGGGCGGGTCATGCGTCGGCATCCGCACCACTCGCCCATCCACACGACGTTGCACGAGCCGGCGTTGCCGGTCGGGTGCCACCAGTGCCCGCAGTTGGGACAGGAGTCGAGGTCTCGGGAGTCCATCACGGCCGGACCCTCCGCCGGACGGCCCACAGGGCCGCCAGGGCCGCCAGGAAGGACGCCACGCCGAGGGTGATCGGCAGGACGGGCAGCGGACCGCCCGGCCGCGCGGCAGTCGGCCGGAAGGGCGCCCGCAGGACGACGCCGACGGTCTCTCCGCCGGCGGTCGCCCGGGCGCCGAAGGCGGCCGCCACGATGCCCACGGCGGGGCCTGCGACGTCGACGCGGGCCGACTCACCCGGTGCCAGCTCGAGGGGGTAGTCGGAGAGGTCGAGCAGCCCGGCCCAGGCGAGGATGCCGACGATGCCGGACGCGACCAGGAACAGGGCCGCCATGAGCAGCCCGAGCGCCACGAGGAACACCACTTCCGAGCCTCCATCACAGGCTCTTGCCCGGCTTGGCCGGTTCCTGCCCCCCGGACATAAAGGCGCCCGGCTAGCCGGTGATGGCGGCCAAGCCGGGCATGAAAGAGGAGGCCGCCATCACAGGTCTCCGTTGACCATGCTAGACGGCCCTGTCAACGAACAGGCGGTCTATTCAGCGGCTTTCGGCCCCTCCGGGCCGCCACGGCTGTTCTAGGGGCCTCTCCGGCGATTCTGGCAGGGTGCCGGCCCACCGCCGGGAATCGGATGGATGCCTCACGGGCACGCCGATCCTGGCCGCCATCTCGCGCATCGCCAGCTCGATGCCCACCGCGTCGACCGCCTGGCAAGCCGGGCAGCCGTCGGCCCACGCGCCACGTCGACCGCATGCGCGCTCGGGCAGGACCACCGCGCGAGCGGTCTCCTCGGCGCGCTGGTACTCGCCCGCCGCGAGGAGCTCGTCGAGCCCGCGCAGCGTCGCGGCCAACCATGCCGGATCGGGGGCCAGGTGCCGGGGAGCGGCGGACTGCCGAAGCCGAGCCATGCCTACCCGGCCCCCGCCGCTCCCCGACGAT
>JAJZRQ010000086.1 GCA_021802585.1 Chloroflexota bacterium | reverse complement strand
CGTTCGTGTCGTAGGCGATCCCCTGGGCGCTGATCCGCAGGACGACGGCCCCGGGGGCCGGGCTCTCCCCGGCCGCCGAGCCGGACGGGGCCGCCGACGGGGCCCCCGAGGCAGGGGCCGGCGTGGCCGGCGGGGTGAGGGCGTCGCGGAGGAACTGGTCGAACTGGCTCCGCGACTCGACGACGACCTCGAACTCCATCTCCTGGTGGCGGAGGCCGCAGAACTGCGTGCACTGGCCGCGGTACGTCCCCTCGCGGTCCGCGAGGAACTGGATCACCTGGTCCTTCCGCGGCGTGATGTCACGCTGGTAGAGGAACGCCGGGACGTAGAACGAGTGGATGACGTCGACGGAGTGCATCTGCAGCTCCACCGTCTCGCCGACCGGGACGTGGAGCTGCGGCGGCGTCCAGTTCGTCCGGTCGCCGTTCGGCGGCGCGACCCCGATGACCGTGACGCATTTCCCCTTGTTCGCGGGGAGCCCGCAGTCCTCCCAGCGGATGTCGGACGGGGCGTAGACGAACTGCCACTGCCACTGGTAGGCCACGACGCCGATCCGGAGCGGCGGGTCCGGCTTCCGCGTGTCGATCGCGTTGAGGGTCTGCCAGGAGACGACGAAGAGGGCCAGGACGATCGCGATCGGCACCGCCGTCCAGATGATCTCGAGCTTGTTGTTGCCGTGGATCTGGGGCGGCAGCTCGTCGTCGCCCCTCCGGCGCCGGTAGCGGAGGACCGCGTAGAGGATGAGGCCCTCGACGAGGAGGAAGATCGCGACGCCGATGACGAAGACGATGTCGTAGAGGTTGCGGATCGCCTGGCCCTGGGTCGACGCCGCGTCGGGGGGCATCGCCGTCCGGATGCTGAAGTCCGTGCATCCCGCCACGAGGAGGCCGGCGCCGGCCAGGGCGAGCAGGAGCGCCGGGCGGCGCCACGCCCTCTTCCGGGTGAACGTCATCGAGCCTCCCCACCGAGACCACTACCGCCCATCGCGCGCCGCCGACGGGGCGACGGGCAGCCCACTCCTCTCGCTCCGCGCCGGGGACGCTCGGACGGGAGCGCGCGCATGATACCCGAACCTCGTGCGAACATGCGCATATGCGCGCCGGGTTGCCGCCGGCGCAACAGCCCCGGCCTGCGCAGGCACCGGGATGGGGGTCCGTGATCCACCGCCGCCACGCTCCGCGCCGCCCCGCGGCGTCGGCCTCCGGCCTCCTCGCCGCGCTGCCCGTCGCGGCCCTCCTCGCCGCGCCCGCCGCCCTGGCCCACGGTGACGCGGTCCCCCCGCCGCCCGACCCGGCCGCCTTCCTCCTCTCGTGGTCGCTCCACCCGCAGGTCGCGATCCCGCTCCTCGCCGCAGCGGCCGCCTACCTCTGGGCGGTGCGCCGGGTGAACGCGTCCCATCCGGCGAACCCCGTTCCTCCGGACCGACCGGTCTTCTTCCTCCTCGGGCTCGCGTCCATCGCCGTCGCCCTCCTCTCCGGCGTCGGGCGGTACGACACGGAGCTCTTCGCCGACCACATGGTCCAGCACCTCCTCCTCGTCTTCGGGGCAGCCCCGGCGATCGCCCTCGCGGCGCCGATCACCCTCGCCCTGCGCGTCGCGTCGCCCGGGGTCCGGACGCGCTGGCTCCTCCCGATCCTCCGGTCGCGCCTCGTTAAGGTGCTCGCGCACCCGCTCGTGGCGTGGCTCCTCTTCACGTTCGTCATGTGGGGGAGCCACGTCTCGCCGCTCTTCGACGCCGCCCTCGAGGATCCCCTCCTCCACGACCTGGAGCACGCCCTCTACCTCGCCACCGCGCTCCTCTTCTGGTGGCCGGTCGTCGGCCGCGACCCCAGCCCATGGCGCCTGCCGTATGCCGCCCGGCTCTTCTACGTGTTCCTCCAGATGCCGCTCAACTCGTTCCTCGGCGTCGCGATCCTCTTTTCCGATCGGGTCCTCTACCCCCACTACCTGACGACGGGGCGGCCCTGGCCGCCCTCCCCGATCGAGGACCAGCAGCTCGCCGGGGCGATGATGTGGGGGATCGGCGACGCGGCGTTCCTCGCGGCGATCCTCCTCCTCGTCGCCGCCTGGATGCGCGACGACGAGGAGGCGACCCGCCGTCGCGAGGCGGCCGAGGACGCCCGCGCGGCACGCGTCCCGATCCCGGATCGCGCGTCCGCCTTCCCGGTCGAGGCCGCGCTCGCTCAGGCGGAGGGGATCGGCGCCTCCAGCAGGGCCCGGTAGCGCGCCGGGTCGACGTTCCCGCCGGAGACGACGCAGACCACCGGCCCGGCCGCATCCGCCACCCGCGCCTCGAGGGCGTGGAACCGGAGCGCGGCGATCGGCAGCGCGCCCGACGGCTCGACGACGAGCCGCGCCTCCTCGGCCGCGATCCGCACGGCCGCGGCGATCTCGTCCTCGCGGACCGTGACGATGTCGTCGAGGAGGGCGCGGAGGTGCGCGAACGTCCGCCGGCCGAGAGCCTGCGTCCGCGTGCCGTCGGCGATCGTCCGCGAGACGTCGGCGGCCGACCACTCGATGATCCGGTCCTGGAGGAGCGACTCGCGCGCGTCCGCCGCGAGCTCCGGCTCGACGCCGACGACCCGCGCGCGGGGCCGGAGCGCCTTCACCGCCGCGGCCACCCCCGAGGCGAGCCCCCCGCCGCCGACCGGCACGAGGACGGCGGCGAGATCCGGCAGGTCCTCGGCGATCTCGAGCCCGCACGTCCCCTGGCCGGCGATCACCCGGTCGTCGTCGAACGGCGGGATCATCGCCAGGCCGCGCTCGGCCGCGAGGCGCTCGGCGACGGCCTGGCGCTCGGCGCTCGCCTCGCCGACCGTCACGACCTCGGCGCCGTCGGCGAGGACGCGAGCCCGCTTGATCGGCGGGGCGTTCGCCGGCATGACGATGACGGCGGGCACGCCGAGGAGGCGGGCGGCGCGGGCGACGCCCTGGGCGTGGTTCCCGGAGGAGTACGTGATGAGCCCGCGGGCGCGCTCCGCCGGGGCGAGCGCCGCGGCGGCCACGTACGCGCCGCGGATCTTGAAGGCCCCGATCGGCTGGAGCGATTCCGCCTTCAGGAGCCGGGCGGCGGCCGGGTCCCCGAGGGGCACGAGCGGCGTCCGCGCCGCGACGCCGCGGAGCGTCTCCGCCGCGGCGCGGATCCGGGCGAGGTCGACGAGGGGGGCCGGGGGGTCGGGGGCGCTCATCCGGGCGGGACGGCTGTCAGCGACGGGTCCGCCCGCACTCGACGCACGTGGTGGCCCACGGGACGATCTCGTGGCGCTCGGCGGAGATCGGTCCGCCGCACTGCTCGCAGATCGTATACGTGCCGGCGTCGATCCGGGCGAGGGCGTGCTCGATCGCCTTGAACCGGCGCTCGGCCTGCTCGCGGAAGGCGAGGTCGCGCTGCTGAGCGAAGACCTGGGCGGCGGCGGCCGCCTGGGACCCGTACGTCACCTGGCCGGGCGCCTCGATCTCCTCGCCGAGCTCCGCGCGAACGCGCGCCAGCTCCTCCGCGAGGCGGGCCCGGGCCGCGTCGAGGTCGGTGACCGTGTCCATGACATCATCCTAGCGATCTCGTCGAGACGGCGAGCGACGCCGTATACTCCTGGGGAGTACCCGGCGGGTGCCGGGGCGCAACGGAGCCACGCCGCCATGGCCATCGCCATCGATCCCGTCTGCGGGATGCAGGTCGACACCGAGAAGGCGACCTTCACGTCCGAGCACGAGGGGACGGTCTACTACTTCTGCGGGAAGGGCTGCAAGCTCGAGTTCGACGACGACCCCGCCACGTATCTCGACCCCGGGTACGAGCCGCAGGGGATGTGACGGCGGCGCGGCCGCGCCGGCCGCGCCGCCGGCCGCGCCTCAGGTCCGCCCGCCGCCCCCCGAGCCGTCGCTCGCGAGCCGCTGGGCGAGGTAGACGGGGACGAGCGACAGGAGGATCAGGAACACCGCGACGACGTTCACCGTCGAGCGCTGGTTCGGCAGCTTCAGGTTGTTGAAGATCCAGAGCGGGATCGTCTCCTGCGTGCCCGCGGTGAATGTCGTGACGATCACCTCGTCGAAGGAGAGGGCGAACGCGAGGAGGCCGCCGGCAACGAGGGCGGTCCGCAGGACCGGGAACGTGACGTGGCGGAACGTCTGCCACGTCGTCGCGCCGAGGTCCATCGACGCCTCCTCGATCGAGCGCGAGGAGCGCCGCATCCGGGCGATCGCGTTGTTGTAGACCGTCACGACGCAGAACGTGGCGTGGCCGACGGCGATCGTCCAGATCGAGAACGGGACGTGGAACGTGTTGAACGTCGCGTTCAGGGCCATGCCCGTCACGATCCCCGGGAGCGCGATCGGGAGCACGATCATGTACGAGACCGTCTCCCGGCCGAAGAAGCGGAACCGGTGGACGGCGAGGGCGGCGAGCGTCCCGAGGAGGAGGGCGACCGCGGTCGCCCCGACGGCGGCCTCGAGCGAGAGCACGAGCGCCTCGTGGAGGTCGGGGTTGCCGAGGGCCGTCCCGAACCACTTCGTCGTCCATGTCGTGATCGGCCACGTCTGGTCGCGCGAGGCGTTGAACGCGTAGAGCACGATGATCGCGATCGGGACGTAGAGGAAGAGGAGCACGACGCCCGTCGCGATCCGGAGCCCCCACCGCGACATGGCCGTCACAGGGCCTCGAAGGCGCCGAGCCGGCGCATCCCGAGGAGGTAGATCCCCATGATGAGGACGGGGACCGTGGCGAACGCCGCGGCGAACGGGACGTTGCCGGCCACGCCCTGGCTGTCGTACACGACGTTGCCGATGAACTGGCTGTTCGAGATGAGCTGGGGCGTGATGTAATCGCCGAGCGTCAGCGAGAACGTGAAGATCGAGCCGGCGGCGACCGCCGGAAGGGCGAGCGGCAGGACGACGCGCCGGAACGTCGCGGCATGGCGGGCGCCGAGGTCCGCCGAGGCCTCGAGGAGCGACGCGGGGATCCGCTCGAGGCCCGCGTAGATCGGCAGGATCATGTACGGGAGCCAGAGGTACGTGAACACGATGACCATCGCGATCTCGGTGTTGTAGAGGCTCGCCCCCGGGAGGCCGACCTGGGCGAGGAGCCAGTCCACCGGGCCGCCCTTCGAGATGATCGTCCGCCAGGCGAAGACCCGGACGAGGTAGCTCGTCCAGAGCGGCAGGAGGACCGCCGCGAAGAGGAGCGCCCGGGTCCGCGGCGCCGCCACCCGCGCCATGAGGTAGGCGACCGGGAACGCAAGGACGACGTCGAGGAGCGTCACGAGCGTCGCGACCCCGACCGTGCGGAGGACGATCGTCCGGTAGACCGGCACGGCGAGGATCTGCTCGAAGTTCCGCAGGGTGAGGTCGTGGCGGACCGCGGACGTGAGCGGGTCGAGGTACCAGAAGGCCGCCACGAAGAGGATCGCGAGGGACCCCAGGTAGACGACCCCGAACCAGCCCGCCGGGGGGAGGAGCAGGAGGAGCAGCTGGGCCGCCCGGTGCCCGTAGAGCGCTGCCTGGAGGCGGCGCCGCCAGGAGGCCGGGGGCGGCGGCGGGGCGAGCGTGGGCGATGCCATCGGTGGGGGCCCGGCCGCTCCCCGGCGGCGGCCGGGCCGCCGCCGGGGAGCGAGCGTTCGCCGTCAGGCGACGCGCCGCGTCAGCCCTTGATCTCCGTCCACTTCTGGGTCCACACGGAGTAGTCCGTGCAGGTCTGGCCGCGGCTGTCGCCGCAGTCCGGGAGGGGTGTCTTCCAGAAGGCGATCTTGCCGTAGAAGGCCGGGTCGTTGACCGAGTAGAGGGTGCAGAAGTCCTTGAGGGTGTACGGCCCGTAGCCGGCGTCGAGGTACCTGCACGCCTTGGGGTTGGCGGGAGCCTCGCCGAAGTTCTCGGCGACCTGCGCCTGGACCTCCGGGGTGATCATCCAGGCCATCCACTTCTTCATGCAATTGGGGTGCTGGGCCTTCGAGGACATCATCCAGGTGTCGGCCCAGCCGGTCATGCCCTCCGTCGGGACGACCGCCTCGACGCTCGCGCCCTCCCCCTTGAGGGCGTTCACCTGGTACGGCCAGGTCGTCCCGACGACGGTCGCGCCGCTCTTGAAGTTGTCGATCTCGTCGGAGTAGAGCGCCCAGTACTTCCCAACCCATGGCCGCTGCTGCTTCAGGAGGGCGACCGCCGCGTCGAGCTGCTCCTGGGTGAGCTCGTAGGGGTCGGTGATGCCGAGGGACGGGTTCGTGGCCTTGAGGTAGAGCGCCGCGTCGGCGATGTAGATCGGGCTGTCGTACGCGGTGATCTTCCCCTGGTACGCTGCCGAGGCGGTCGGGTCGAAGACGACGTTCCAGCTCGTCGGAGCCGGCGCCACGATGTCCGTCCGGTACATGAGGCTGTTGCCGCCCCACCCGTGGGGGACGCCGTAGTGAGTGCCGTTCACGACGTAGTGAGGGGCGTCCTGGAGGAACGGCGCGACATCCCCGAAGCCCGGGATCTCGGCCGGGTCGATCGCCGCGACGTCGCCGTTCGCGATGAGCCGGTTCGAGGCGTCGCCCGAGGCCGAAACGCCGTCGTACACGGAGCCCCCGCCCTGGCGGAGGAGGGTCACCATCTCGTCCGAGGTGTTGCCGACCTTCGTCTCGACCTTGCAGCCGGTCGCCTCCTCGAAGGGACGGACCCAGTCGTACTCCGTCACGTTCGCGCCGTCCTCGGCGTAGCCGGCCCAGATGATGAGGTTGAGCGCGCCCTCGCCGGGACCGCCGACGGCCGCGAGGTCGAGCGCCGGCTTCAGCGGGGAGATCGTGCCGTACGTGGAGCCGGTGAGCGTCGGCGCCGGCGTGGCCGCGGCGCTCGCGCTCGGCGCGGCGGACGCGGGCGCTGCCGAGGCCGGGGCCGACGGAGCGCTCGTGGCACCCCCGCCGCAGGCCCCGGCGACGAGGGCGAGCGACGCGATCGCCGCCGCGAGATGCCTGGTCTTCATGCGATCCCTCCTCCTGTGCGATCCCCGCCCTCGTCGACGGGGAGGCTGTGCTGGCGCTGCCAGACGAGCCGGACGGCTCGTCCCTGCTGGGCGAGCGCCTCGGTCGACGTCGTGGCGAGGTTCTGCTGGGTGACGACGAGCGTCGGGCCCGCGTCGAGCCGGACGATGTAGCGGGTGTCGGCGCCGAGGTAGACGACTTCGGCGATCGTGCCGGGGGCGGTCGCCTCGTCGGCGGCAAGCGGGCCCTCCGGCCGCTCGATCCGGATCTTCTCGGGGCGGACGGTGAACGTCCCCTCCCGGCCGACGATCGCCGCGGCCGCGGGCCCCGAGAGGAGGTTGCTCGTCCCGACGAAGCCGGCGACGAAGCGCGTGGCCGGCCGCTCGTAGACGTCGGCCGGCGAGCCGACCTGCTCGATCCGGCCGTGGCTGAAGACGGCGATCCGGTCGCTCATCGTGAGCGCCTCCTCCTGGTCGTGGGTCACGTAGACGAACGTGATCCCGACCTCCCGCTGGATCGCCTTCAGCTCGATCTGCATCTCCTCGCGGAGCTTCAGGTCGAGGGCGCCGAGCGGTTCGTCGAGGAGGAGGACCCGCGGCCGGTTCACGAGCGCCCGCGCGAGGGCGACCCGCTGGCGCTGGCCGCCGGAGAGCTGGGCCGGGCGGCGCTTCTCGTAGCCGGAGAGGCGGACCATCGCCAGGGCGTCGGCGACGCGCCGCTCGCGCTCCGGCCGGGCGACCCTGCGGACCATGAGCCCGTAGCCGACGTTCTCCCCGACCGACATGTGGGGGAAGAGGGCGTAGTCCTGGAACACGGTGTTCACGTCGCGCTCGAACGGGGGGAGCGCGCTGACGTCGCTGCCGTGGAGCTCCACCCGGCCGCCGCTCGGGATCTCGAACCCGGCGATCATCCGGAGGGTCGTCGTCTTCCCCGAGCCCGACGGCCCGAGCATCGAGAAGAACTCGCCCGCGCCGATCTCGAGGTCGATCCCGGCGACCGCGACGACGTCGCCGTACCGCTTCTGGAGGCCGACGAGGCGCACGGCGGGGGCGCCGCCCCCGGCTCTCGCGCGCGCCTCCGGGCCCGCCGAGCTGTCGATCGCCACGCCTCCCTCCGCCCCGCCGCCCGCCGGTCGCGGCCCGCGTGGGCGCCGCGGCGCGGCGGCCGGGGCCGAACCATGCCGCGCGCCCCTACGGGGTGTCAAGGCGTCCCCGCCTCCCCCGGCCGAGTGTCCCGGCGCGCGGCACGACCCCGGCTAGACTTCGCGGCCGTGACCGTCGCCGCCCGCCGTTCCCGGCCGCTCCCCCGCCTCGTCCTCGCCCTCGCCGTCGCGGGCGTCGGCGGCGCCGTGGCGGCCTGCGACGCATCCTCGGTGGAGGCCACGCCGGCGATCACGCCCGGGACGGTCGCGGCGCCGCGCGAGGTCAACGTCATCCTCAAGGACTACGAGTTCGTGCCGGGGATCGTCGACCTCGTCCCGGGCGAGACGATCACCCTCAACGTCGTGAACGGCGGCCTCGATGTCCACGAGCTCGTCCTCGGGCCGCAGGCGGTCCAGGACGCCTGGGCGGCGGCGGAGGCCCCCGCCGCGAACCCGCCCCCCGGGCCGACGCCCGCCGTGGCGGTGCCCCCCGGCGTCGCCGGCCTGCGGGTCGTCGTCCCGTCCGGCGCCACCCGCACGGTCACCCTCACCATGCCGGCCGACCTCACGACGCAGCTCCTCCTCGGCTGCCACATCGCCGACCACTGGCAGCGCGGGATGGCGGGCGCCGTCCGCCTCGTCGGGCCCGGGGGCGCCCCGCTCGGGACCCCTGCGCCGTAGCCGGCGGCCGGCGCGACGCCCCTGCGGCGCGGGGCATCCGGGCTCCCGGGGGACCCCGGTCCGTCCCGCAGGGTGGTACCCTCCTCGCTGCGGGCGAGGCGCCCGACGCCCGGGATCGGTGCGGCCCGGCGCCCTGGTGAGCTCAGACGGAGGATCTCCCGAGATGGCCTACGTGATCGCCGAGCCGTGCGTCGACGTGATGGACCAGGCGTGCGTGGCGGTCTGCCCGGTCGACTGCATCCACTTCGACCAGGGCGCCGACCGGATGCTGTACATCGACCCCAACGAGTGCATCGACTGCGGCGCCTGCGAGCCCGAGTGCCCGGTGAACGCGATCTTCCCCGAGGAGTCCCTGCCAGGGGAGTGGGCCGCGTACACGCGGATCAACGCCGACTGGTTCTCCGACAAGGACGCGGCCCGTGCCGCGCTCGAGGCGATCAAGCCCGCCTGACCGGGGCACCGCCCCCGCCGGGCGTCGCCCGGCCCGCCCGCGACGACCGGCCCCCGCCCCGGGCGGCCGGTCGTTCCGTCTCCGCCACCGCGGCCGCGCGCCGCCACCGAGCTTGAGGCCCATCACCGGCCATGCGGATCGTCTCGCTCCTGCCCGCCGCCACCGAGATCGTCTGCGCCCTCGGCCTCATCGATGACCTCGTCGGCATCTCCCATGCCTGCGACTTCCCGCCGGCCGTGGCCGGACGCGCGGTCGTCACCCGGCCGGACCGGGGGCCGGCCGCGGGACCCGCCCGGCGCGGGGCCGCGCGGGTCACCGGCGCGCCCGCGAGCGCAGCGCC
>JAJZRQ010000085.1 GCA_021802585.1 Chloroflexota bacterium | reverse complement strand
CTCGATCGAATAGGGCACCCCACGCGGGGCCATGGTCAGCAACGTCGCGTCCACTCGCCGACCCGGCATCCCCGGCACGAGTGTCGCCGTGGCTGCCTCCTGCGGCTGCGGTGCCGGTGCTCCGGATCACTGGGATCGGGTCAACGAGTCGTGCGCGTCCTGATCAGCTGCAGGCCGCCCAGCGCGAGCGTCGCGCCGCCGGCGAGGATCCCGTAGGTGGATCCACGGCGAAGCTCTTGCCGGTGCCCTCCTCCGCCGCCCATAGGACGATCCGGCTGCGCCGGATCACGTCCTCGACGTACTCGGCGGTCCCGGGGTCCGACAGGGGCACGGGAGGGCTCCTGGCGTCGCCGAGTTACCGTGCGGTGCATCGTGGCGCCACCCAGGCGGGTCCGCAGGAACAGGAAGGACCGCCGAATTACCGTGCGGTCCTGGGCGTGGATCGGGAATTTGGAGCGGGAGACGGGATTCGAACCCGCGACATTCTGCTTGGGAAGCAGACACTCTGCCAGCTGAGTTACTCCCGCTCGGGAGGAGGCCATTCTACCAGCGACCCGGGCGCGGTCAATCCGATCGGCCTCGCCGGTGTCGATCGGCCTCGCCGGAGGAACGCCTCGCTGGCGGCCTTCGGTGGCGGGTTCTCCGGGCGGGAGGGTTGCGGGGGCGAAGGTCTCAGCGCGTGACGGACGAGCAGGTTCGGGCCCGTCGGCACGCCGGTTCGCGCCGCCCGCCCTGCGGATCTGCTTCACCCACGACGAAGCGGCCTCCTCACGGGTGGCGGCAGGGGGCCGGCGGTCCTGGATCAGCCGGGCGGCACGCTCGTGCGGTGGGTGTCCTGCGGCTGGCGGGTGGGGATCCACCGCTCGACGGCCTCGGCGTCCCAGACCGGGCCCTCGCGGAATCGGAGGATCGGCGCCGGGAAGCCGGGCTCCTGGTGGGCGACGAAGTCGACGAGCGCGGGGTTGATGCGGAGCGCGCGGGCGATGTCCTCGCGGGTCATGACGTCGAAGCCGGGCGCCGGCGCCTTGGCGCGGACGCGGCTCTCGATCGGCCGGCGCTCCCGGCCGTCGTCGGTGAACGGCTCGGGGCGGCCGCCGCCGGGATCCATGAGGAAGGCCTGGCCGCGGTACTCGAGGATCCACGCGCCGTCGGGCCGCCCCTCGACCGGGCCGACGAGGGCGTGGACGCGCACGTGCTTCGTGGTGATCGCCATGCCTGACAGCATGCACCGGCGCCCGGGCCTGTCAAACGGCGCGGGCGCCGGCCGAACGGCGCCCGCCGGCACCGGGTCGCCTCCCCCGCCGGCGCCGTCCCTTGCCCCGGCGTGGCACAATCCGCATATCGACCTCCTCTCCCGGGCAGCCGGGCCGACGTCTCGGAGGTGGAACGGTGACGATGCCATGGGCCATCGGGCCCGTCCCGCGGCGGCGCAGGCACGTGCGCCTGGCGCTTCTCGCCACGGCCGACGCATCGCGTGGCACCGCGAATCTCCTGACCCGCCCGCGCGCCGGGAACCTCTCGAGCGACACCCGCGCGGGCCTCCCGGGGCGGACGACGCGCTGAGCGCGGCCCGTCCGCCCGATCTATCCGAACGTCGGAGCCGGCTGCCTCGCCCCCCTCGACGGGGGATCGCGCGGGGCGCCGGCTCCCCTGCGTCCGGGCGTCGCGGGCGCGCGGCGGACGACGGGACCGCGCAGGCCGCGGGCCACCGCCCACGGGGCGGACGGTCGGGCTCGGCGGGCTCGGCGCGGCGGCGCGATGATATGCCCGAGC
This sequence comes from Chloroflexota bacterium, assembly GCA_021802585.1. Lineage (GTDB taxonomy): Bacteria > Chloroflexota > Limnocylindria > Limnocylindrales > CSP1-4 > CTSoil-043. Next base: position 7,896 of record JAJZRQ010000085.1, on the reverse strand, counting down.
ACCTGCCACCCTGGCCCGCCAACCGGGAGTTCGCCCCGTGACCTACCTGCCCGCCCCCGATCGCTACGACGCCATGACGTACCGCTTCTGCGGGCGGAGCGGCCTCCGGCTGCCCGTCCTGTCGCTCGGGCTCTGGCACAACTTCGGCGATCACACGCCGCTCGCGCGGCAGCGCGAGATGGTCCACGTCGCCTTCGACCTCGGGATCACCCACTTCGACCTGGCGAACAACTACGGCCCGCCGTACGGGAGCGCCGAGGTGAACTTCGGGCGGATCCTCCGCGAGGACTTCGCCGCCCACCGCGACGAGCTCGTCATCAGCAGCAAGGCCGGCTGGGACATGTGGCCGGGCCCGTACGGGCAGGGCGGCGGGTCGCGGAAGTACGTCCTCGCGAGCCTCGACCAGAGCCTCCGCCGCGTCGGCGTCGAGTACTTCGACATCTTCTACTCGCACCGCTTCGATCCCGACACGCCGCTCGAGGAGACGATGGCGGCCCTCGCGACGGCGGTCCGCCAGGGGAAGGCCCTCTACGTCGGCGTCTCGTCGTACTCGGCGCGGAAGACGCGCGAGGCGGCGGCGCTCCTCCAGGCGGAGGGCGTCCCGCTCCTCATCCACCAGCCGAGCTACAACCTCCTCAACCGCTGGGTGGAGCCGGACCTCCTCGACGCGCTCGGGGAGCTCGGCGTCGGGATGATCGCGTTCACCGCGCTCGCCCAGGGGCTCCTCACCGCCAAGTATCTCGAGGGGATCCCCGCCGACGCCCGGGTCAACCGGCCGGGCGGCGACTCGCTGGGGCGGGAGATGCTCTCCGACGCGAACCTGGCCCGGGTCCGCGGGCTGGACGAGATCGCCCGGCGGCGGGGCCAGTCGCTCGCCCAGATGGCCCTCGCCTGGGTCCTCCGCGACCCGCGGGTCACGACGACGCTCATCGGCGCCAGCTCGCCCGAGCAGATCCGGGAGAACGTCGGGGCGCTCGCGAACCTCGCCTTCACGGCCGACGAGCTGACCGAGATCGACCGTTTCGCGGTGGAGGGCGGGGTGAACCTCTGGGAGAAGCCGAGCACCGACCAGCGCGTGTAGCCGGCGGGGGTCGCGGGGCGGTCGGCCGGCGGGGCGGACCGCGGCGAGGGTCGCGCGGCGGGGCGTCGACCCCGTCAGCCCGCGTCGAGCCCGAGGAGCCGGCGCTTCGCGGCGGCGAACTCCTCGTCGCTCAGGATCCCCTCCGCGTGCATCGCGGCGAGCTGCTCGAGGCGTGCGGCGCCGTCAGCTGCGGGCGCGGGCCCGGCGGCCGGAGGGGCGCCCGGTGCCGCGTCCGGCGGCGGCCCCAGAGGTCCGGAAGCGACCGGCGGCTGCCCGACCGGCGGCCCCACCGGCGGCGGGGGCGTCGCGGACGGCCCGCGGGCGACCGCGACGAGGAGGCCGATCCCGACCCCGACGAGCACCGGGACGGCGACGATCCAGAGCAGCCCGAGGAGGCCGCCGGCCCGGCTCCACCCGAACGCCCAGGCGCGCATCGGCATGCCGTCGACGACGCGGCCGTGGCCGATCGCGGCCCCGATCCAGAGCGCCCCGAGGGCAAGGACGGCGAGGCCGGCGACGAGAGCGAGGATCCAGCCAAAACGGCGGGGGGACGGCTTCATGAGGGGACGCTCCACATGCCCGAAGGATCGCCGGCGGGCCTGAATCTCGCCTGAATCGAGTCGCCTGCGGAGTCGTGGCACCATGTCACCGCAGCAGGAGGGGTGCGTGAACGTCCGCCACGACCGGATCGCCCGCGTCCAGGCGCGGATGCGCGAGGAAGGCCTCGTCGCGATCGTCGTCATGAACCACGACGACTATCGCTGGCTCTTTGGCGCCGACCGGACGCAGCCCCGCGCCGTCGTCCCGGTGGCCGGGCCGCCGACGATCATCGCCTTCTCGGGCGAGGAGCCGGAGATCCAGGCCGTCCTCGCCGCGGGTGCCGCGGGCGGGGCCGACCCGGGGGTCCACGTGTTCGGCTCCGTCGGCGGCCAGATCCACGAGATCACCGGGCTCATCCGGGAGATCGTGACCGCCGCTGGTGCCGCCCCGCCCGCCGGGGCTGCCGCCCCGGCCGCCGGGGGTGCCGCGCCCACTGTGGCCGCCCGCGCGGGGCGCCCGAAGGTCGGGATGCAGATGTGGTTCGAGACCCCGGCGTTCCTCGTCGACCTCTTCCGGAAGGTGAACCCGGGGGTCGACCTCGTCTCGTCCGACCCGGTCATGGACCCCCTCCGGATGGTGAAGGACGACGCCGAGGTCGCCCTCATGGTCGAGGCCCAGCGGGTCGCCGCGATCGGGATGGACCGCGCCCGGGCCCTCCTCCGGCCCGGCGTCACGGCTCGCGAGGTGGCGACCGAGGCGACGTACGCGATGATGCGGGCCGGCGCCGAGCGGACGAGCACCCCGGTCTACGTCACGTTCGGCGTCGAGACGTGCATGCTCCACGGGCGCCTCAGCCCGGCCCCCCTCCGGGCCGGCGAGCTCGTCGTCGTCGACCTCACGCCGCAGGTCGAGGGGTACTGCGCGAACCTGGCCCGGACGTTCGTCCTCGGCGCGCCCGACGAGCGCCAGCAGGCCCTTCTCGACGCGTACGCCGCGTCGATCCCCGCGGCGCGCGATGCGATGCGCCCCGGCGCGACCATGGCCGATCTCGACGACGCCGCCGGCGCGGTCCTCGAGCGCCACGGGCTGCGGGCGTACCAGGTGAACGGGATCGGCCACGGGCTCGGGCTCCGCTTCGAGGAGACGCCGGCCTCGACGATCATCCCGCCCCACCGGAACGTGCCGCTCCGCGAGGGGATGACGGTGACGATCGGGCACACGGTCCTCGCGATCCCCGGCTTCGGCGGGGTCCGCCACGAGGACGTCTACCGGGTCACGCCCGCCGGCGGCGCGATCCTCCAGCCGTACCCGATCGACCCGGTCGTCGGGGCCTGAGGAGCCGGGAGGGGATCCCATGGACGTGCGGTTCGTCGGGTTCGGGCTCGTCGAGATCGACGGGCGGCGGTACGACCAGGACCTCGTCATCGAGGCGGGGCGGATCGGGAAGCGGGACAAGAAGGCGTCGAAGCCGCTCCACGACCGCTACGGTCACACGCCGCTCAGCCTCCTCGAGCGGATTCCCTGGAAGTACCCGCGACTCGTCGTGGGGACGGGCGTGGATGGCGCCCTCCCGATCGAGGACGCGGTGTTCGTGGAGGCGCGCCGGCGCGGCATCGAGGTCATCGTGCTCCCGACCGAGGAGGCGTGCGCGTTCCTCGCCGGGCTCGACCGGGCGGGGCTCGCCGCGACGGCCGCGATCCTCCACGTCACCTGCTGAGTACGGGGCGCCGCGACGAGGCGGCGCCGGGGTCAGGCCGCGGCGGCCGCCTCGCCCGCCTCGCGGACGATCGCGAGGAGTTCCGTGCTGTCGATGATGAGGTGGTCAGCGGCGTCGATCCGGATCTCCGTCCCCGTGTACTTCGGGAAGAGGACCCGGTCGCCGACGGCGACCTTGATCGTCTCGGTGTCGTCGCCGACCGCGACGACCTCGCCGCGCTGCGGCTTCTCCTTCGCCGTGTCGGGGACGTAGAGGCCCGACTTCGTCACGTTCTCCTCGGGCATGACCCGGATGAGGACGCGGCTGCCGAGGGGCTGGACCTGGTCGGACATCGTTCGATCTTCCTCAGTGGGCGGCGCGGAGGCCGAGCGCCGCATCGATGCGAGCCTGGTCGAAGCCGACGATCGGACGACCGTCGATCTCGATGACGGGCACGCCCATCTGCCCCGTCCGGCGCACGAGGTCGCGGGCCGCCGCGGGGTCCCGGCTCACGTCCACGTCCCGGAACGGGATGCCGCGACCGCGGAGGTACGTCTTCGCCCGCGTGCACCACGGACAGGTGGGCGTGGAGAAGACGACGACCCGGTGGGTCTTCGTGGTGCCGCCGGGGGCGGGGTTCAGGCTCATCGCGCGCGGACTCCTGGTGCGGTGGTCGTGTCCCGCCGGCCTCCGGCGGGTCATGCGGATCGTACCAAAGGGTTGCGTGCTTGCGCAAGTCCGCGACCAGCACCGGGCGGGGTGCCGCAGCGACGCGCGCGCCCACCCCGACCTGCCGCGGCGCGGCGATCACGGGACCCGGTAGCGGACCCCCGAGGTCCAGGCAGACGAGCCGTTCGTCGTCGTGTACTCGGCCCGCGAGCGGATCCACCAGCGGCCGGCGGGGAGCGTCGTCGTGACCCGCGCGCGACCCGTCGTCGTGCTCGCCGCCGCGTAGATCGTCCGCCGCCGGACCCACGTCGACCCGACGAGCTGGTAGAGGTCGAACCGCGCCCGGCCGCGGGCGACGCCGGCCCCGAACGGGCGGATCGTCTCGGTGAGTGCGATTCGCGTCCGCCGGGTGATCGTGCGGCCCGAGGGGACCGAGGAGGCGAGCGTCGCCGCCGCGTTCACCCGCACGGAGACAGAGGCGCTCACGGCGACGCTCCCGTCGGCGAGGGAGACGCGGGCCCGGTAGCGACCGTGGACGGTCGGGGCGGCCGTGGGCCGGGCGGCGCCCGACCCGTCGAGCGCGACGTTCGCGACGGTCGCCCACGTCCGGCCGTCGCGCGACCACTCGAGGACGGCGGGCGCGTTCGCGGCACCCGGGTCGGCGGCGCCGAGGGTGCCGGCGACGGACCGCCCGAAGACGACGGTCGGCGGGGCGATCGCGAGGCTGACCTGCGGCGGATCGCCCGGCGCCCCGACGGTGAACGGGGCCGAGGTCGCCGCGGCGAGCCCGGGGACCTCGGCGCGGAGGACGTAGCCGCTCCCCGCGCGGTCGATCGAACAGCCGTCGAACGACGCCACCCCGGCGACGGCGGCCCGCGTCAGGCCGCCCGCGCAGGTGAGCGCGGCCCCGGTGGGGTTCGTGGCGAGCGCGAGGGTCACCGGGAGCGTTGCGCCGGGCCCGGCCACGATCGTCCGCCCGTTCGCGTCGACGACGGCAACCGCCGGCTGCCCGAGGAGCGGCGCCGCCGCGGTGCCGGACGCCGGCGGGGCGACGAACGCGGCGGCCGTCGGGGCCTCGGCGGGGACGGTCCCGAGGGAGAGGCGTCCGTGCCCGAACGTGCTGTTCGGGACCGGCGAGCCGAGGGGCACGGCGCGCTCCCGGAGGCGCGCGGCGAGCGTCGTCGGGGTGAGCGCCGGGTCGGCCTCCAGGAGGAGGGCCGCCGCCCCGCTCACGAACGGCGCGGCCTGGCTCGTGCCGCAGAACTCCGCCTCGATCGTCGTCGGGGCGCAGTCGGCGGCGACGAGGTCCGGCTTCACCCGGCCGTCGTACGTAGGGCCCTGCGAGCTGTACGGCTCGATGGCCGTCGGCGTCCGGTAGTCGACGGCGCCGACCGTGACCATCCCGGGGTTCCGGGCGTCGGCCGGCGTCGGCAGGGAGTCGGCGACCGTGACGTGGGCGAGGGTCGCCGGCCCGGGCGCGTGGATGAGGAGCCGCATCGCCCCCGCCTCGGGCCCCGCCGCGTGCCACACCGCGAGGTCGTACGCGCCGGCGTGCGGCGCCTGGAAGACGAAGAACTCGTAGGGGTCGCCGGTCGCCGCCTGGGCATCCTCCGACGAGGCGACGACGGTGTCGCCGTCGTAGAGGAGGAGGTCGTAGTCGGACGCGGCGCTCGGCCAGCGGAGGGCGACGGCGATGACCTCCCCCGAGCCGAGCGTCACCGCGTTCGACTCGTCGGCGCCGGCGAACTCGATCCAGCCGTTGCCGTTCGCGTCGGTCGGGGCGCCCGCCCAGGCGGACTCCCCGGAGTTGCCGGCGGAGGCGACGAAGAGGGCGCCGCCCGCGACCGCGGCGTCGACGAGGGTGTAGTCCGAATCGGCGTACTCGCTCGTCCCGTCGCCCATCCCCTGGAGGAGGAGCGCGCCCACCTGAGAGTAGTTGACGATCCGGACGCCGTGACCGGTCATCCACGTGATGGCCGCGGCCTTGTCGGCCTGCGACCAGGCGTTCGAGACGAAGAGCTGCGCCCCCGGCGCCATGTCGACGATCGACTCGACGACGGCGGTGCCATGGGTGTCGCCCGCCGTGGCGCAGCCGGCGAGGTCGGACGAGGAGATCCCGACGTCCGTGAAGCAGAGGGCCTCGACGGTCGCGGGCGCCTCGACGCCGAGGCGGACCGGCAGGCCGTCGAAGCCGACGTCGAGGACCCCGATCTTCACCCCGGCCCCGGTGTAGCCGGCGAGCTGCCACGGCGCCGCCCCCTGGAGGGTGGGGCCGGGGCCGACGAAGGCGCTCGGGAGAGGCGCCCGGAGCGCCCGGACCGCGACGACGCCGGGGGTCGCGGCAAGGCCGGCGAGGTCCCGCGGCCGGACGTAGCCCTCGATCGAGGTGCGCCACGCGCCGCGGAGGTCCATCCCCGCCGCGGCGAGGCGGCCGCGGGCAGCCCCGTCGGGCGGCGCGGCGAGCTCGACGCTGACCCCGATCTCGCGGACGCCGCCCCGGGCGTGCTGGAGGATCGCGCGTCCGGGCGCGCGGCCTGCGGCGACCTCCGGCAGGCCGGTCCCCAGCGTCCCCCGGTGCGGTGGCGCCGCGCTCGCGCCGGCCGGGACGAAGAGCGAGACGGCAACGAGGAGCGCGAGCCAGGCCGCGGAGCGGCGCGCGTGGGCCATCGACACTGCACCTGCCATGGGGATCCCGGCCGACGACGGGAGTTGGGGGCGATTGTACGCCCCGGCCGCCGCCCGGCCACCGGATCCTTCGCCGCGCCGGACGCGAAACGGACCCGGGCCGCCCGAGAGAGGGAGAAGGCGGCGCGGGTCCGTGTTCGGTGCCGTCGGGCCGGGAGGAGGTCGGCCGTCCGGCGGGGGAACTCGGGGAGGGAGCCGAGGTCCGTGACGTGGATTCGACTCCTTTCGCCTGAAACAATCCTGAAACGGCGGGCGGGCCGCCGTCGGGCCGCGCCGGCCGGCCCGAAGGACGCCGGACGGCGCGGCGGGGCGCCCGTGGACCGCGGGTGTACGCGGCGCTGGTATCGTGGGCACGTGGAGCGAGTGACGATGGAGGAGCACCCGGCGCCTCCCCGGGTCCTGCGCGCCCGCTGGCTCGGCCGGATCGCGTACCGCGAGGCATGGGCGCTCCAGCAGGCGCTCGCCGCGGCGCGCGCCGCCGGCGACCTCGACGAGGACCAGCTCCTCCTCCTCGAGCACGACGCGGTCCTGACCCTCGGCCGCCACGCGAGCGAGGCCCACGTCCTCGCCCTCCCCGAGCTCCTTGCCGCCCGCGGGATCGAGGTCGTGCGGGTCGAGCGCGGTGGGGAGGTGACGTACCACGGCCCCGGGCAGCTCGTCGCGTACCCGATCGTGGCGCTCGCGGCGACCGGGGTCCGGCGCTTCGTCGGGTCGCTCGAGGGCGCGCTGGCGGACACGTGCGCCGCCGCCGGCGTCGCCGCGGGGGCGCGCCCCGGGCACCCGGGCTGCTGGGTCGACGCCGGCGGACCGCTGCCGCGGAAGGTCGGGGCCCTCGGGATCCGCGTCGCGAGGGGCGTGAGCTTTCACGGGATCGCCCTCAACGTCTCGACGTCCCTCGCCGACTTCGACCTCATCGACCCCTGCGGGATGCCCGGCCTCCGCTCGACGTCGCTCGCGCGCGAGCGCGCCCGCGCAGGCCTCCCCGGCGCCGACGCGGACGCCCCGCCGACGACGGCGTCCGTCGCCGCGGCCGCCGCGGCGCTCGCCCCGGCGCTTGCCGCCCGGCTCGGGTGCCGGCTCGCCGGCGACCTCCCGCCCGCCGCCGACCCGGCCGCGGCGCGCGCCGCGCTCGCGGAGCTCGTCGCGCGCCTCCCGGGACCACCGCGGGCTCCCGGCCGTCCGCCGGCCCCCGGCCATCCGCCGGCCCCCGGCCAACTGCCGGCCC
>JAJZRQ010000084.1 GCA_021802585.1 Chloroflexota bacterium | reverse complement strand
GTTCCCGCTCATCATGGCCGCGTCGCGGACCGCCCGCCGCTCGCCGATCCCGACGCAGTTGAACGGCCGCAGGATCGTGTACGGCAGGCCGTGCTGCTCGCGGGCGCCGCGGGCGAAGTACTCCGAGGCGAGCTTCTGGAAGCCGTACGTCGAGACGGGGGGCGGCGAGGTGAGCTGGGCGCCCTCCGGCGTCGGGAAGACGCTCGCCGACTCGTAGACCATCGAGGAGCTGAGGACGACGATCCGCTGCAGCTCGCCGCGATGGTGGGCCTCGATCGCGGCGTCGAATGTCGCGGCGAGGATCCGCTCGTTCTCGGCGAGGAGGTCGTAGGCGAACGCGTGGAAGTAGCTGATCCCGCCGATCATCGCCGCCGCCGCAACGACCTGGTCGCAGCCCCGGACGAGCTCCCCGAGGAGCGCCGTGTCCTTCGCGTCGCCCTCGACGAGCCGGAAGCGCGGATCGTCGTCGTAACTGCGCCGCGTCGGGCCGTACTTGCTGAAGTTGTCGAGCCCGACGACCTCGTGCCCGTGCTCGAGGAGCTCCGGGACGAGGTAGCCGTTGATGAAGCCCGCCGCGCCGGTGACGAGGACCCGCATCAGGAGGCGATCCGCATCAGAGGACGATCCCGCGGCCGAGCGCGCCCCAGACGTCGACGACCTCGCGGTCGCCGAGGTCGAGGCCGCGGTAGGCGCGGTGGGGGACCCCGAGGACGAGCGTGTCCGCCTCCGCGAGGACGACCTCGAGCGGCACGAGGCGCTCGTCGCGCACGTACGGGTCGGCGCACAGCACGGTCGCGCCGGCCCAGGCGAGGAGCTTCCGGAGCTTGTAGCTCAATGACGCCCTGCTGTCGTCGGAATCCGCCTTGAAGGCCATGCCGAGGATCCCGACCGTCTGCCCGCGCAGCGTCCCGTGCCGCCGCTCCAGCTCGCTGACGATGTACGCGGGCATCCCCTCGTTCACCTGCATCGCCGCCTGGCCCATCGGGAAGTGGTCGCTCGTGAACGCCGCGAGCTGCATCGTGTCCTTGAAGAGGCATGGCCCGGCCGCGAACCCGGGCCCGGGGAGGTCTGCGGCGCGCGGGTAGTCGTGGCGGATCGCCTCGAGGACGTTCGCGTACTGGACGCCGGCCTGGTGGGCGACCATGAGGAACTGGTTCGCGATCGCGAACTTCATGTAGCGCCACGCGTTCGTGAGGAGCTTCGCGAGCTCGGCCTCCTTGGAGCTCGTCCGGACGATCTCCCCGCCGAGGCGGGCGAAGAGGGCCGCCGCGCGATCGCCGACGGCCGGGTCGTCGGCGCCGACGATCTGGGGCAGCGTCCGGAACTCCTCGAGCGCGTGCCCCTCCGCGATCCGCTCCGGGCAGAAGGCCACCGCCACCTGCCGCCCGAGGTCGGCGAGCGCCTGCGCCACGTAGGCGGTCGTGCCGGGGTAGACGGTGCTCCGGAGGACGACGAGGGCCCCGTCGCGGAGGTGTGGCGCGACCTGCCGGACGGTCTTCTCGAAGAGCGTCATCGAGGGGCCGAGGAACTCGTCCACGGGCGTGCCGATGACGATGACGAGCGTCGCGGCGCGCCCGACCGTCGCCGGGTCGGCGGACAGCTCGAGGCGGCCGGTGGGGAGGAGCGACCGGAGCAGCTCGTCCGCGCCGCCCTCGCGGAACGGCATCTCGCCCCGCCCGATGCGGTCGAGGGTCGCCGCGTTCGTGTCGTACACCCCGACCCGCAGGCCGCTCTCCGCGAGCGCGAGGCTGAGGGGAAGGCCGACATGGCCGCCGCCGCCGAGGACGACGACGTCGAGGTCGGACGCGGGCGCGGAGGCGGGCGCCGGGGCAGGGTCCCTCATCGTCGGCGAGCGTACCAGCCCATCCGGATGCCCCACATCCCCCGAACGTCACGCGGCGCCGCTACGGAGCCGGCGCGAAGACGACGCCATCGCCGTCCGCGTACACCTCCCGCCAGCCGCCGCCGGGGGTCCGGAGGGCGAGCTCGAGGCGCGGCTGGGTCGCCGGATCGACGACGACGACCGTCGCCCCGATCCGGTCGAGGGTCGCGAGCGTGTCCGCGCCCCCGCCGACGATCATCGCGTAGTCGGTCCACGCCGACGGCGGGGCCACCTCGATCCGCGAGTCGATCATGACCGGGACGCCGGGGGCGGCCCAGATGAGCCACGAGGCCCACGGCTGCGGCACGACGGCGCGGTCGGCCGGCCCCGCGAGCGCGGCGAGCGCCCGCGCCACCCCGGCCGGCGCGTCGCGGAGGAGCCCCGCGGGCCCGGTCACCGGATCGCCGCCGCGCCACGCCGGCTGCGCCGCGACGACGAGCGCGCCGAGGAGCAGGACGAGGACGACGTTCAGGCGCCGGAGGCGGCGCGTCCCCGGGGGCGGGCTCCCCGCCGGGGCTGCCTGGCCATGCCGCTGCGCGCCGGACGGCACCCGCCGCGACCCGAGGAGCGCCGCCACCGTCGGCGCGAGCGCGACCGGCGCCCCGAACGCCCACCAGGCGACCCCCCGCTCGGCCCACGCCCCGAGGACCGCGAGCCCGGCAAGCCACGCGAGGACCGGCCAGGCGGGGAGCGCGTCGATCCGCCGCGCCCGCACGAGCAGCCATGCGACCCCGAGGACCGATGCGTAGAAGACGGCGCCGGTGACGGTGAACGGCGATGTCCGCTGCCACTCGGTGACGAGGCGGGCGATCTCCGGGTTCGTGGCGATCCCGAGGGCGTAGCCCCAGACATCGGGGCCGAATGGAGTGACACAGGCGGCCACGAGCGACAGGACGAAGACCGCACCGAGGCGGCGGAGCCCCGGACGCCGGGCGACGAGATCGGCGAGGAACGCGGCGGCGACAGCCGCGGGCCCCAGGAAGAAGCTCCCGTGTAGGTTCGCCCAGGCGAGGACGAGGAGCGGGATCGCCCAGGCGAGGCGCGGCCGCCGGTCCCGCCAGGCGAGGATCGCGACGACCGCAGCGAAGAGGGCGACGCCGAAGAGCTGGGCCCGCAGCCCGAGCGAGGCGATCCCGACGAGGAACCCGGCGAGGGCCGCGAGCGTCGCCGTTCGCCCCGTCAGCCAGCGCCGCGCGCCCGCGGCCGTGAGCCCGACCGCCGCCGCGACGAGGACCGCGCGGAGGATGACGAGCCCGCCCCATCCCGCCAGTCCGTGGACGAGGGCGAAGACGACCCCTGCCGCCCACTGCTGGTCGAGCCATGGCGCGCCGAACGCGGTGAACGTGAACGGGTCCGTCCGGAGGACCGACGTCGAGGCGAGCATGAGCTCGCCTGCGCGGACCTGGTAGGCGAGGTCCACCGTGGACAGCGGGGCGATCGTCGCCGCGAGCGCGGGCAGGAGGATCGCGATGGCCAGCCAGAGTCGGTCGCGGCTCACCACGACATCCTGCACGCCGGCATCAAGTCCCCGAGGACCGCGCCGACCGCCCGGCCCGGCTCAACTCGCGGCGGCGACCCCGGCGAGGCGCACGGCGCGGACCCCCTCGTCGTAGATGTCCTCGATCGCGGAGACCATCCGCTCGACGCAGAAGCGGTCGTGGACGAGGTCGTGGCCGGCCTTCGCGAGCGCGTCCGCGTAGGCGTGGTCGGTGAGGAGCCGGACGATCGCGGCGGCGAGGGCCTCCGCGTCGTGGGGCGGCACGAGGAGCCCCGTGCGGCCGTCCTCCACCGTCTCGGGGATCCCGCCGACGGCTGACGCGACGACGGGGCGCGCGAGGGCCATCGCCTCGAGGATCGTGAGCCCCTGGGCCTCGCGGTACGAGGGCAGGACGGCGATGTCGAGGGCGGCCGTCACCGCGGGCACGTCGTCGCGGCGGCCGGTGAAGATGACCCGGTCGGCGATCCCGAGCGCGGCGGCCTGCTCCTCGAGCGCGGGGCGGCGGCTCCCCTCGCCGACGACGAGGAGCCGCGCGGACGGGACGCGGCGGAGGACGAGCGGCCACGCGTCGAGGAGCGTCGGGTGGCCCTTCTCCGGCTCGAGCCGGGCCACGATGCCGACGACCTGGGCGTCCGCCGGCATCCCGTACTCCTCGCGGAGCGTGCAGCAGGGCTCCTGGTGGTCGTAGCGGACGAGGTCGACACCGTTGTAGATGAGCGAGACGGGGGTCGCGCTCGGGCGCTCCTCGGCGATCTTCCGTTCCATCGCCCGGCTCACGGCGACGAGGCGGTCCATCCGCGGCGTGAGCGCGGCGAGGATTGCCCGGTCCTCCGCGGAGCGGACACGGCTCGAGTGGACGGTCCCCACGACGTAGGGTCGGAGCCGCCCGGATTCGGCGAGGGCGAGCGCGGCGCGCGTGCCGACGAGCTCGGCGCGGTACATGTGGTTGTGGACGACCTCCGCCCGGAGGTCGGCGAGGACGACGGCGGCGGCCCCGACCGCGATCGCGTCGTCCGCCTCGTCGACCACGTGGACCGGGATCCCGAGGCGCGCGATCCGGCGGACCGCGCTCCCGGGCGAGAGAGAGATCACCGATGGCTCGTAGCGCGTCCGGTCGAGGCGCGAGAGGAGCGAGTAGACGTGCTCCTGGGCCCCGCCGTTCGTCCCGCTGGCGAGGATCTCCACCACGCGGACGGGCCGGCCGCCGGGGAGCGGGCCGCGGACCTTCGGCTCGAGGCAGGGATCCCCGGGGAGGGGGGCGCCCATCAGGCCTCCCCGGTGCGGACGACGAGGAGGCGCTGGATCGCCTCGTCGACGGCGCCCCATTCGTACTTGTACGGCTCGTCGCCGCGGAGGTAGTCGAAGCGACGCCGGCCGGCCTCGATCGCCCCTTCGATCGCCTTGGCGCTCATGAGGACGCCCGGCGACAGCTCGCGCGCGTCGGGGTCGACACCGGCGTTGTAGAGGTACCAGGCGGTCGCGTCCTCGAACCAGATCCCGGCCGCGACCCGCCGTCCCGCGACCGTCGTGAAGTGGAGCTGGACGGTGCCGTCGTCGGCGAGGAGCTCGAGGAGCCGCCGGAAGAACGTGCGGCTCTGGTCGCCGCCGGGCGTCGCCGGGAACAGGCCGCGTTCGCCCCAGCGCCGCTGGTGGAGGTCGACGAACGCGTCGAGGTCGGCGACCGGGTCGGTCGAGCGCGCGAGGCGGACGTCGCCCGCCGCCTCCGCCCGCCGGAGCTTGCGCCGGATCTCGTGGCGCTCCTTCTTCCCGAGCGTCCCGAGAAAGCCGTCGAAGTCCGTCCCCGGCTCGAACGTGATGACGGGGCAGACCTCCTCCTGCTCCCGGACCACCGTCCAGCCCGCGCCGGCCCGCGCCCCGAACGCAGCGGAGAGGGCGTCGGCCGCGGGGTCGCCGCAGCGGAGCCGGCGGAGGTCGATGACGTCCCACGGCGCCGGGTGGTCGGGGTCGACGGCACAGTCGGGCGAGCCGAGCGCGTCGGCGAGCGCCGCGGCAACCGCCGGCAGGTCGCCCGGCCGGGCGAGGAGGGTGGCGTAGTCGGCGTGGTAGCTCGCCCCGAAGAAGACGGCCTTCGCGGTCGGCGCGACGGGGGTGAACGGCAAGCGCTGGTCGCCGCGGAGGCACGTGCGGAGGATCGCGTCGTCCGGCTCCACCTCGTGGCGGTGCATGAGCGGGACGATCGCGACGGGCGCGCCGGGATCCGCGGCCGCCGGGTCCGTCACGACGAGCGTCTGCTCGTGGGCGTTCGCGCCGTACGCGTCCCACCACGCGCGATGGACGCCCCAGCGGGCAAAGGGCGTCGCCCACGGCGATGCGGCGGCGAGGGCGTCCCACGTCCCGCGGTCGATCGCTCCGAACGGGCGCCGCGCGGCGAGGAGGGTCCCCGGGGCCGCGGCCGGAAGCTCGCCGGCTCCGTGCGCGCCCGCGTCCCCCGCGGGCGCGACGGGACACGGGAGGTCGAGGTCCGGGGAAGCGGTCGTCATGGGGGCCGAGGATAGCACCGGTTGCGCGCGCAACGGCCCGGCGGACCGGCCGCCCGGCGGGCTGGCCGCCCGGCGACCGTTGGGCGGGACGATCGGGTCATGGGGCCCTGAGCAGGCGGCCGCCACGATACGAGCATGGATGTCGTGGCAACCGCCGTGCCTGCCCGGGACGTCGAGCGGCCCCGGATCGCGACGCTCGCGATCTACGGGAGCGGGATCGCCCTGTCGGCGTTCCTGCTCTTCTCCGTCGAGCCGCTCGTCGGCCGCCTCGCCCTGCCGGTCTTCGGGGGCGTGCCGGCGGCGTGGGCGACCGTCCTCGCCTTCTTCCAGGGCGTCCTCCTCGTCGGCTACCTCTACGGCCACCTCTCGGTCACCCGGCTCGGGCTCCGGCGGGGCGCCCTCGTCCACGTCGGCGTCGCGGTCGCGGCCCTCGGCCTCCTCCTCGCGGCACCGGCCGACTGGACCCCCCTCCGCGACGAGGCGGTTCCTCCCGCCCTGAACCTCCTCGCGATCATCGCGGTGACCGTGGGGCCGGCGGCCTTCCTCCTCACCGCGACGACGCCCCTCCTCTCGGCCTGGTACGCGGCCGTCCGCGACGCCGAGACGCCCGGGGCGGTCGACCCCTACTGGCTCTACGCCCTCAGCAACGGCGCGTCGCTCGTCGCCCTCCTCGCCTATCCCCTGCTCATCGAATCGATGATCGGCCTGGCGGCCCAGCGCGTCCTCTGGACGGCCGCGATCGGCGCCTTCGTCCTCGTCGTCGCCGCGGCCGCCTGGCGGGTGCGCATCGCCGTCCCGGCGGCCGGCGGGCGCGCGGGCGCCGCGGTCGAGCCGGCCGTGGCGGTCGGGACCGGTGAGCCGATCGGCCTCCGGCGCCGCCTCCGGTGGTTCACGCTCGCGGCGATCCCCACCGGCCTCCTCACCGCCGTCACGACGTTCGTTGCGACCGACCTCGTGAGCGCTCCGCTCCTGTGGGTCGGCCCGCTCGCGATCTACCTGGCGACGTTCGTCGTCGCGTTCTCGGGGCGCGGCACGGCGCTGGTCCGGTGGGCGACGGTCGGCGCTCCGGCCGCCGCGACGCTCCTGTGGGTGCCTCTCGGGAGCGGTGGCATCTGGCCCCTCCTCCCCCTCGTCGCCGTCGAGCTCGGCGGCTACGCGGTCGTGGCGGCCGCGCTCCACGGGCGGCTGGCGGCCGATCGCCCGCCCGCGGCCCACCTCACCGACTTCTACCTCGTCATCGCCTTCGCGGGCGTCGTGGCCGGCGGGTTCGTCGCCCTCGTCGCCCCGGTCGCGTTCCCGGACGTCTGGGAGTACCCGCTCCTCGTCGGGATGGCCGTCGCGGCGCTCGCGCTCACCGTGGAGCCGGCGGCGCGCTCGGTGCGCGGCGGGCCGCGCCCCCGGACCTCCGGGACCACCGCCGCGATCGACTTCGGCCCGTTCGTCGCCGGGGCCGTCGCCCGCGGCGGCCCCTACCTCGTCGTCGCGGGCCTGCTCGGCGCGGCGCTCGTCGCCACGGGGCCGCTCGCCGCGGAGGCGGGCATTCGCTGGCTCCTCGTCGGGGGTCTCGTCCTCCTCCTCGGCGGCGTCCCGCGCTTCTTCGCCGTGGCCACGGCCGCGGTGCTCGTGCTCGCCGTCATCGTCCTGCCGCCCGCGCCGCTCGTCCGCGACCGGAGCTTCTTCGGCGTGACGACCGTCCTCGCCTCGTCCGACGGCGAGCGCCTCGAGATCCTCAACGGGACCACCCTCCACGGCGTGCAGTACGTGGACGCGGCGCGCCGCCTCCGCCCCGCGACGTACTACGTGGAGGACGGGCCGATCGGCGACGTCTTCCGGCACCTCCGCGCCGGGCGCGTCGCGGATCGGAGGGGCGGCCCGTCCATCGGGATCGTCGGCCTGGGTGCCGGCGGGCTCGCGGCGTATGCCGAGGCCGGCGACCGGTGGACGTTCTTCGAAATCGATCCGGTGGTCGTGCGGATGGCGAGCGACCCGACGTACTTCACGTACCTCCGCGACATGCCCGCGCCGACCGAGGTCCGCGTCGGCGACGGACGCCTGGAGCTCGAGGCCGCGGCCGCCGCCAGCCACGACCTCCTCGTCCTCGACGCGTTCAGCTCGGACTCGATCCCCGTCCACCTCCTCACCGTGGAGGCGATCCGCGACGCGATGCGCACGGTGACCGCCGACGGGCTCCTCGCGGTGCACGTCTCGAACCGGTACTACGACCTCGCCCCCGCGGTCGCGGCGGCCGGGCGCGAGCTCGGGCTCGCCTCGCTCCGGCGGATCTACGCGCCGACGCCGGCCGCCGGGCAGATGGGTGCGACGGGATCCATCTGGGTCGTCCTGGCCCGCGACGGCGCGAGCCTCGCCTCGCTCTCGGCCGCCGGCTGGGAGCCGGTCCGCGCCGATGGCGTCGCGCCGATCACCGACGACCGGCCGGACGTGCTGCGGTTCCTCACGATCATCCGGGGAACGCCGGGCGTCGATCGGTAGCCGGCGCGCGCGACCGCGCACCGGACGATTCGCCGCCTACGCCCGTGCCGATCGGCGGATGGACGCGACCCGGCCGATCGGCGAAGGTTCGAGGCACCACGGGCGGCCGCGCCGGCGCCGCTCCGCCTGCCCGCATCCCCGCGGGTGTCCCCACCTCCCGGTCCGGCGCCGCAGTCCCTTCGTCGTCGCGGTCCCCCGCGGCGTTCCGGCAGGAAGGAGCGAGATGTCGGCAGGTGATCCCGCGGCCCTGACGGCGGCCGTTCCCCATCCCGTCCGCTCGAGCCGGCCGTCGCGACGCGGCCTCCTCGGCGCCTTCGTCGCCGCGTTCCTCGCGGCCGGCACGCTCGCCGCCGCCCCGGCCCCCGCGGCCGCCGCCGGCATCAAGGTCGCAATCGTCGTCGGGCCCGCCGGCTCCCTCACGAGCAGGTACCTCGCGAGCGCCCGGTCGTACGCGGACCGGGCCCGCGCCCACGGCGCGACCGTCGTCGAGGTCTACACCCCGAACGCCACGTGGACCCGGGTCCGCTCCGCCGTGCAGGGGGCGAACCTCCTCATCTACCTGGGCCACGGCAACGGCTTCCCGAACCCGTACTCGGCGACCCTCGACCCTCGGAAGGTGGACGGCCTCGGCCTCAACCCCTACGCGGGGAGCGGCAACACGCGGACCGCGTACTACGGCGAGTCCTACGTCTCCCGGTACCTCGCCCTCGCCCCGAACGCGGTCGTCATCCTCAACCACGCCTGCTACTCGGCCGGGAGCTCGGAGCCGGGACGGCCGAACCCGAGTGTCACCGTGGCCCGGAAGCGCGTCGACAACTTCGCTGCGGGCTTCCTCCGGGCGGGCGCGGCGGCCGTCTTCGCCACCCTCGGCGACGCGTCCCACCTCATCGACGCGCTCTTCACGACCGACCAGACGATGGGCCAGATCTTCTGGGCCGCGCCGGATCGGACGTGGTCGTACCGCGGCTCGTTCGCCTCCGTGCGGACGCCCGGCGCCACGGCGGTCCTCGATCCGCAGCGGCCCGGCGTCTATCACCGGAGCGTCGTCGGACGGCTGACGGTGACGGCCGCGGCCTGGCGCGGGTGAGCCGGGGCGGCGGCGCTCCGAGGGCCCGCTACCGCAGCCCGTAGCCGTAGCGCGTCGCGATCCGCACGAGCGCGGCCTCGAGGCCCGGATGGGCGAGGGGGACGTGGACCGCGGGGTGCGCGGGGAGGCTCGCCCGGGCCCGCTCGTAGAGCGCGACGTTCGCGAGCGAGCCCGCCATCGCCGACGCGTAGACGAGGCCGTCCACCGCCGGCATCGCGGCGTGGATCGCGCGGCTCCAGGCCTGCGCGCGCACCCGCGGGCCCGACGCGATCGCCTGGCTCGCCCCGGCGCGGGTCGGCCACGGACCCCGCAGGTCGAGGAGGACGACCTCCGTCGCGAGGGCGAAGCCGACGAGCCAGGGCGCGTCCCGGAGGCGGTCGACGAGGCGCGC
>JAJZRQ010000083.1 GCA_021802585.1 Chloroflexota bacterium | reverse complement strand
CGTCGAGGCCGTCGAGGCGGCGCTCGCGGCGGCGGGCGTCCCGTCCTGGCGGGTCGGCCGGGTCGAGTCGGGCGGGGGCGTCGCCCTCGCCTGACTTCGGACCGCACGGCCCTTGCTCCGCGGCGCCGACGCTTCGCGGGGAGGCGGCCGATGGGTGACTGGCGCGCACGGCTGCGGGGCGATCCGCTCTCCTGCGCCTGCGTCCTCGCCCACGCGCAGGCGCCGAGCGGCGGGTTCGGCGCGTCGGGGGTCGCGCGCGAGGCCCATCGCCCGCCCTCGAGCGTCGTCCATTGCCTGAACGGACTACCCGATGGGCGACGGGAACGCGACGGCGAACGGCTCGTGGTTCCGGCTCGGCTTCCCCTCCGGGTACGTCACCGACGTCCTCCAGGTGCTCGAGGCCCTCGTCGAAGCCGGCACGGCGGCCGATCCGCGGCTGGAGCCCTCGACCGGGACAGGGCGGCGGGCAGGTCGCGGGCAGGTCGCGGACCGCGCGACGGGCTACACTCGCTGGACGAGGGCGGGGACTCCATCCGCCCGCCACGGAGGCTCGACGCATGGCGAAGGGCTACGTCCGGCTCACCCGCCCGCTCGTCCGCGACGGCGACCGGGCGACCGGCGTCCTCCGCCCGGCGACCTGGGACGAGGCCCTGGACCGCGCTGCCGGCGGGTTCCGGCAGGCGATCCACCGCCACGGCCCGACGGCCTGGGGCTGCTTCTCGTGCTCGAAGGCGACGAACGAGGTCAACTTCGCGGCCCAGAAGCTCGCCCGGGCGGTCGTCGGCAGCAACAACGTCGACAGCTGCAACAGGACCTGACACGCCCCGTCGGTCGCCGGTCTGGCGACCATCTTCGGTGCCGGCGGCGGCACCAGCTCCTACCGCGAGGTGGAGGAGACGGACCTCGTCGTCCTGTGGGGCTCGAACGCGCGCGAGACCCACCCGATCTTCTTCCACCACGTCCTCCGCGGGGTCCGGAACGGGGCGCGCCTCTACGCCGTCGACCCCCGCCGGACGAGCTCCGCGCAGTGGGCGGACGCCTGGCTGGGCCTCGATGTCGGGAGCGACATCGCGCTCGCGAACGCGATCGGGCGCGAGATCATCGCGGCGGGACTGGCCAACGAGGAGTTCATCCGCCGGGCGACGACCGGGTTCGACGAGTACCGGGCCCGGGTCGACGCGTACACCCTGGAGTACGCCGAGCGGGAGACGGGCGTCCCGGCCGCGCTCATCCGCGACCTCGCCCGTGCGTACGCGACGGCGCCCCGGGCGATGATCTGCTGGACCCTCGGGATCACCGAGCACCACAACGCCGTCGACAACGTCATCGCCCTCATCTCCCTCGCGCTCCTCACCGGGCACGTCGGCCGGTACGGCTCGGGCCTCAACCCGCTCCGCGGCCAGAACAACGTCCAGGGCGGCGGCGACATGGGCGCCCTCCCCGACCGCCTGGCGGGCTTCCAGCACGTCGAGAACGACCCCCTCCGGGCCCGCTTCGACGCGGCCTGGGGCGTGACCGTCCCGCCGAAGCGGGGCTGGAACCTCACCGGGATGTTCTCGGCGATGGAGCGCGGCGAGCTCACCGCTCTCTACGTCATCGGCGAGAACCCGGCCCAGTCCGAGGCCGACCAGGGGAAGGCGGTCCGCGCCCTCGCGGGCCTCGAGCACCTCGTCGTCCAGGACATCTTCCTCACGAAGACCGCCGCGATGGCGGACGTCGTCCTCCCCGCGGCCGCCGCCTGGGCCGAGACCGAGGGGACGGTCACGAGCTCGGAGCGGCGGGTCCAGCGCGTCCGGAAGGCGCTCGAGCCGCCCGGCGAGGCGCGCGACGACCTCGCGATCATCTTCGACCTCGCGGCGCGGCTCGGGGCGGACTGGGGCGAGCCCTCGGCGGAGGCGGTGTGGGACGAGGTCCGGCGCCTCTCGCCCGTCCACGCGGGGATGAGCTATGCCCGCCTCGAGGCGGAGGGCGGCCTCCAGTGGCCGTGCTACGACGAGCAGCACCCCGGCGAGCTGTTCCTCCACGCGCGCCTCTGGGAGGATCCCGTCCCCGGCACCCGGGCCCCGTTCGTCCCGGTCGACCACGACCCTCCGGTCGACCGCCTCGACGCGGACTTCCCGATCCGCCTGACGACCGGCCGGCGCCTCGACTCGTTCAACACGGGCGTCCAGTCCGGCGGCTTCCGCTCCCCGCTCCGGCGGGGCGAGACGATCGACCTCGCGCCGGAGGACGCGGCCCGGATCCGCGTCGCCGACGGTGAGCGCGTCCGGGTCGTGAGCCGCCGCGGCGCGGTGGAGGCGCCGGTGCGGATCGACGAGGGGCTCCGGCCCGGCCTCGCGTTCATGACCTTCCACTTCCCCGACGACGTCGCGACGAACCTCCTGACGATCGACGCCACCGACCCGAAGTCCGGCACGGCCGAGTTCAAGGCGACGGCGATCCGGGTCGAGAAGCTGCGACCGGTGGCCCGGCGTCCGCGGCGATCGCGCGCCATCGTCGGCGCCCGGGGCGGTCGGTAGGCTCCGCCGGTGGACCTCGTCACCCTGGCCCCGCGCGCCTCGGCCGAGGAGCGGGCCGCCGTCGACGGCGTCCTCGGGACGGCGACGAGCCGCTGGGAGGGCGGCGACCGCATGGTCCCCACGGACGACCGGTTCGCCCTCGGCGGGCACGCCGCCCGGGAGCGGCGCCACCTCCTCCTCCCCGTCCTCCACGCCATCCAGGCCCGGGTCGGCTGGATCAGCCAGGCCGCCCTCGAGTACGCCTGCCGCCGCCTCACGATCCCGCCGGCCGAGGCGCACGGCGTCGCGGCGTTCTACCAGATGTTCTCGACGACGCCGCGACCACCCGTCGTGGCCCACGTCTGCGAGGACGTCGCCTGCCGTCTCAAGGGGGCGGGGCAGGTCCACGCCGACCTCGAGCGGATGCTCGGGCCCGCCGGGGCGCCGGCCCTCGGCGGCGACGCGACGTGGCTCCCGACGCCCTGCCTCGGCCGCTGCGAGCGCGGCCCGACGGCCCTCTTCACGGTCGCCGGGCTCGTGCCGGAGACGATCGCCGCCGCGCCGGTGGACGCCGCCGCGATCGTGGACCAGCTCGCACGCTCGCTCGCGGGACGGGAGCTCGTCCCCCCGCCGCTCCCCCCGGAGCCGGATGAGGAGCGGCTGGCGAACGTCCGGCGCTCGATCCCCCAGGCCGGCGGGCCCGGCCTCCGCCTGCTCCGCCGGGCGGGAGTGACGAACCCGCGGAGCCTCGACGACTACCTCGCGAGCGACGGCTACCGCGGACTCCGGCGGGCGCTCGAGCTCGGGGCGGCCGGCGTGATCGCGGAGGTGACGGACTCGGGGCTCCTCGGGCGTGGTGGGGCCGCGTTCCCCACGGGGCGCAAGTGGGCCGCCGTCGCCGCCCAGCCGGCACGCCCCCACTACGTCGTGTGCAACGCGGACGAGTCGGAGCCGGGCACGTTCAAGGACCGCGTCCTCATGGAGGAGGACCCGTTCGCGATCGTCGAGGCGATGACGATCGAGGGCTTCGCCACGGGCGCCGCGCGCGGCTTCCTCTACCTCCGCGCCGAGTACGCCCTCTCGGCCGCACGGATGGCCCACGCGATCGCCGTCGCCCGGGGGGCGGGCTACCTCGGCGACGACATCCTCGGCTCCGGGCTCTCGTTCGACATCGAGATCCGTCGCGGCGCCGGGGCCTACGTCTGCGGCGAGGAGACCGCGCTCTTCGAGTCGATCGAGGGGCGGCGCGGCGAGCCGCGCAACAAGCCGCCGTTCCCGGTCGAGGTCGGGCTCTTCGGGAAGCCCACCGCGGTGAACAACATCGAGACCCTCGTGAACGTGCCGGCGATCGTCGCCGACGGCGGGGCGGCGTTCGCGGCGATCGGCACGCCCGGCAGCGCGGGCTCGAAGCTCTTCTGCCTCTCCGGGCACGTCGAGCGGCCCGGTGTCTACGAAGTCGAGTTCGGGGCGCCGCTCGGCGAGCTCCTCGCCCTCGCCGGCGGCGTGGCCGGCGGGCGGGGCCTTCGGGCGGTCCTCCTCGGCGGCGCCGCGGGCGTCTTCGTCGGGCCGGACGCGCTCGACCTCCCGCTCACGTTCGAGGGGACGCGGGCCGCCGGGGCGACCCTCGGCTCGGGCGCCGTCATCGTGTTCGACGAGTCCGCCGACCTCGTCGGGGCCCTCCTCCGGATCGCGGCCTTCTTCCGCGACGAATCGTGCGGCCAGTGCGTCCCCTGCCGGATCGGGACGGTCCGCCAGGAGGAGCTGCTCGCGCGCCTCGCGGCGGGACGGCCGCGGCGGAGCGCGGCGGACGAGCTGGCCCTCCTCGCCGACCTTGGCCAGGGGATGCGCGACGCGAGCATCTGCGGCCTCGGCCAGACCGCGTCGAGCGCGGTCGAATCGGCGATCCGCGCCGGGCTCGTCGACCTCGGGGGGCGCCGCCCGTGAGCACCGAGATCGAGCGGATCTTCTACGAGCCGCCGGCCCGCCCGACGCGGATCCCGGAGGCCCCGCCGGCCGAGCCCCAGCCCGCCGTCGAGCTCACGCTCGACGGGCGCGCCGTCACCGTCCCGGCCGGCTCGACGATCCTCGACGCCTGCCGGGCGGCCGGGATCGAGATCCCGACGCTCTGCTTCCTCGAGAGCCTCACGCCCGTCAACGTCTGCCGCGTGTGCGTCGTCGAGGTGACGGGGAGCCGGGTCCTCGTCCCGTCCTGCTCGCGCCGGGTCGAGCCGGGGATGGAGGTCCTCACCGCGTCGGAGCGCGTGCGCCACGGCCGGCGGATCGTCCTCGAGCTCCTCGCCTCGGCGGTCGACCTCTCGCTCGCCCCGGGCGTCGCGGAGATGCTCGACGCGTACGGCGCCGACCCCCTGCGGTTCGGGCCGTCGGCGCCGGCCGCCGCAGCCGGGGAGCGCGAGGCCCGCCACCCCGGCCACCACGAGCCCCCCGACGGCGCCGCCGCGGAGATCGTGGCGCTGCCCGTGAAGGTCGACAACGACCTCTACGTCCGCGACTACAGCCGCTGCATCCTCTGCTACCGCTGCGTCGAGGCGTGCGGCACGGACGCCCAGAACACGTTCGCGATCGCCGTCGCCGGGCGCGGCTTCGACGCCCGGATCTCGACCGAGTACGACGCGCCGCTCCCCTCTTCGGCCTGCGTCTACTGCGGCAACTGCATCGGGGTCTGTCCCACGGGCGCCCTCATGTTCCGCTCCGAGTTCGAGATGCGGGCCGCCGGCACGTGGAATGAGGCGCGCCAGGTGACGACCGACACGATCTGCCCGTACTGCGGCGTCGGGTGCACGCTCACCCTCCACGTCCAGGACGGTGCGGTCGTGACGGTGACGTCGCCGATGGGTTCGGCGGTCGGCGAGGGCCACCTCTGCATCAAGGGCCGCTTCGGCTTCCCGTTCGTCCAGGAGCGCCCCACGGGGTAGGCCCCATGGGGCGGGCCCGGGACACGCGGGCCGGCCGGCGCGGAAGAGGGTCCGCCCGGGATTACATCACCAAGGCGAAGATGGTATCATCTGGCCCATGGAGCGGACCCAGATCTCCCTGGAGCCCGAGCAGGCGGAGCGGCTGCGCCGCCTGGCGAAGGAACGCGGCGTCTCGATGGCCCACCTGGTCCGCGAGGCGATCGAGCGGACCTACGGGGGCCCCCTGGCGGCCCCGACGCGGGCCGAGCTGTGGGCTCGGGCGATGTCGGCGGTCGGGTGCGGGCACGGCGACGGCGCGAACGTGGCCGAGAACCACGACGACTACCTCGACGAGATCTACGCCTCGTGATCTTCGTCGACACTGCAGCGTTCTACGCCCTGATCGACGACCGCGATCCGAGCCACTCCCGGGCTGTCGCCGCGCTCAGCCTGTTGGAGGCCGCCGAGGAGGAGCTCGTCACCCACGAGTACGTCGTCGTCGAGGCCACGGCGTTGATCCAGCGGCGGCTTGGCCTCGGCGCGCTGCGGCGGTTCGTCGACGACCTCCTGCCGGTCGTCGAGGTCGCCTGGGTGGACGAGGCGCTCCACGTCGAGGCGCGCGAGGCCTTGCTCGCGGCTGGCCGCAAGAACGTCTCCCTCGTCGACTGGACGAGCTTCCTCGTCATGCGCCGGCACGGCATCCGCCGCGCGTTCACCTTCGACCCCGACTTCGGCGCCGAGAGCTTCGAAGTGATCCCGGAGGCCTGAGGCCGGGAGCCGCGGCGGCGGCATGCCTCGCGCGTGTCAGGCGAGCGCGATCCGCTCCTCGCCGGCGTACACGTTGAAGCCGCCGTCCCGCACGAACCCGAGCAGTGTCATCCCCAGGCGCTCCGCCGCCTCGACGGCGAGATCGGTCGGCGCGGAGACGGCGGCGACGATGGGGATCCCGGCGACGGCCGCCTTCTGGACGATCTCGAAGCTGACCCGACCCGACACGGCGAGGAGCCTGTCATGGAGCGGCAGCTCACCGCCGAGCGCGGCAGCGCCGACGATCTTGTCGACCGCGTTGTGCCGGCCGACGTCCTCGCGGACGACCCGTGCGTGGCCGGCGGCATCGAACAGGCCCGCGGCGTGGAGGCCGCCGGTCTGCTCGAAGACGGCCTGGCCGGCGCGGAGGCGATCGGGAAGCGCCGCCACGACGGACATCGCCACCCGCGGGCCGGGCGGCAGCCGCTCGCAGCGCTGGACCACGTCCTCCAGCGAGGCCGTGCCACAGATCCCGCACGACGCCGAGACCACGAAGGCGCGGGCCGGCACCGCGGCTGGATCGATCGGGCGGCCGATCCGCACGAGGAGCTCGTTCTCCGGGGTGGCGATCGCCCCGGGATCGCCGGCCTCCACGCGGACGCCGGCGAGGTCGCGCGGCGCGAGGAGCCCCTCGCTCACGAGGAACCCGACCGCGAGCTCTGCGTCGTGGCCGGGCGTCCGCATCGTCACCGCGACATCGACGGGCGCCTGGCCGGGCCCGGCGACGCGGATCGCCATCGGCTCCTCGCCGGCGAGCCGGTCGTGGCCCCGCCGGGCTGCCCCGTCCCGGACGGCGAGGACCGACCGCGCCGTGACGGCGCGGTCGTCGGGCGGGAGCGGGAGGGGACGCGCCATCGTGCCGGGCAGTCTACCCGGGGCGCGGACGGGCGGGCACCCGGAGACGCGGTTCCCGCGCCGGCGGACGTCAGTCGGCTTCGGGCTCGACGGCCTGCGCGAGCCGGGCGAGGAGCGCCTTGAGCTCGGCGATCGTCTCGGCGTCGTCCTCGGAGGCGAGGAGGTGGCGGACAGCCACCTTCAACAGCTCGAGCTCGGCGCGACTCACGTTCAGGGCGACCGCGCGCTCGGGGTCGTGGATGGTCATCGGGCTCCACTCCATGCGACGGTCCGACCCCCGGAGCGTCGCAGCGGGGATGCGGCCGCCGCCAGAGTCCGACGGCCCGAATGGGCCCGGTGAAACACATCGGCCCCGGGCAAGCCCGGGGCCGATGTGGGTGCGACGTCGCGTCGGCGCTCAGGCGCGCCGGAGGGCGAAGCAGTCGCTGCAGTAGACGGGCTTGCCGCTCGTCGGGCGGAAGGGGACCTGGGCCTCCTTGCCGCAGGACGAGCAGGTCGCCGTGAACATCTCGCGCGGGGCGCGGGTGCCGTAGCTGCTGCCGCCGTTGCCGTAGCTCGAGCCGCCGCCGTAGCCGCCGCGGTTGCCGAACCCCATGCCCGACGAATCACCGCGCGACGCCTTGCGGCTGGCGCGGCAGGAGCCGCACCGACGCGGCTCGCTGAACTGCCGGGTGGCGTAGAACTCCTGCTCCCGCGCGGAAAAGACGAACTCCTGGCCGCAGTCGGCGCAGGTCAGGACCTTGTCCGAATACAAGAAAGATCGCTCCTTGCTCTCGCCGGCTTCCGCGACCCTTGACCGTTGTTCCTCGCGGGAGCCCGTGAGAGTGGGAGCGATCGTGTGCTGCCGAGCGTATGGCCCCGCACCATGCGGGGATGTGCACGGAAACAGTACCTGATCCCCGCGGCCGTGGGAAGGGGGTATCCGCGGCATATCGGAGGAGGGGCATCCGGGCGGGTGCGCGCGTGCTACGGTGCCGGTGTGGATGCCTCCGCGGCCGCTCCCCGGGCGCCGCGGCGGGCGCGCCGGCGTGGCGCCCGCCTGGCGGGCGCGGTCGCGATCGGGCTGGGGATCGGCTTCCTCCTCAGCGTCGCCACCGCTGGTGGCTGGGACCTCTGGCTCGCGCGGCGGGGGATCGTCGCCGGCTACGCGGCCCTCGGGACGGCCGTCCCGGCCCTCGACGGGCGGCATCTCTCGCTCGACTGTCGCGGCTCCGGCTCGCCGACGGTCGTCCTCGAGGCCGGGATGGGGATGGACGCCCGCTCCTGGGGTCCCGTCTTCCCGCGGCTCGCGGCCACGACCCGCACGTGCGCGTACAGTCGCGCCAACCGCGCGGGGAGCGATCCCCGGGACCGCCACACCGTCGCGGAGGCCGCGGCCGACCTCCGGGCCGCCCTCGCCGCGGCGGGCGAGCGGGCGCCGTTCGTCCTCGTCGGCCACTCGCTCGGCGACGTGTACGTGCGGGTCTTCGCGGCCGCCCGTTCCGGCGAGGTCGCCGGGCTCGTCCTCCTCGACCCGTTCGCGCCGGACCGCTTCCGCCGCCTCGTCGCCCTTGCGCCGCCCGCCCTCGCCGCGGTGTGGCAGGCGGACCTCGACGGCGACATCGCCGCGGTCGAGGCGACGGAGCGGCTCGACTGGCCGGCCTCGGAGCGCGAGCTCGCGGCGGGCGCCCTCGGCTCGCTCCCCATCGAAGTCGTCGCGGTCCCCCAGCCGTTCGACCTCGACCCGGCGATCCCGGACGAGCTGCGGGCGCCCCTCGCCGCGGCCTGGCGCGGGGGCCTCTCCTCGTTCTCCACGGCGACGACGCTGACGCTCGCCCCGGGTTCCTCGCACAACGTCCAGTGGGATCGCCCGGACCTCGTCCTCGAGGCGGTTGCGCGGATCGTTGACGCGGTCCGCGGCTGACCGACGCGCAGGTCGGGACGCTCGCGCTCAGCCTGCCGCGGCCCACGCCCCCGCGGCGACGATCACCGTCGTCTGGATCGCGACGTGGTACGCGGCCGAGGCCCAGATCGACCGCGTCCGCCAGTTCAGCCAGCCGAACACGAGCCCGCCGCCGAACGTCGAGACCGCCTCCACGTCGGGCTTGCCGATGTGGATCATGACGAACGGGACGAGTGCGACGACGACGCCGAACGGCCCGATCGCCCGCAGGAGCGCGAAGAGGACGACCCCGCGGAGGAGGAATTCGCTCGGGACGAGGTCGAGGACGTTCGTCAGGAGGACCCCGGACGCCGTGCTCATCGACGGCGCATACCAGTCGCGGATCGCCGGCACCGCCGCGACGAGCGCGATGACCGGGACCGTCAGGACGGTGACGAGGCCGCCGAGCGCGAACGCGCGCCGGCGGTCGCCGAGCCCGAGGCCGTATCTCCGCGGGTCCTCGCGCAGCGCGAGCAGCAGCCCGAGCGGCAGGAGGCCGAACAGGACGACGCGCTCGATCCCCTGGTTGCGGAGGCTCCGCGGGTCGATCGGCCCGAAGCGCGGCAGGACGTCGTAGTTCCGGTCGAGCATGAGGAGGATGCAGGCGAGGACGAGGAGCCCGGTCGCGAGGGCCGGCACCCGGAGCCCGAGGAGGTCGACCTCGACGCGGTCGCGCGGGCTCGGGGGCCACGCCGGCGGGTCGCCGAGGAGGAGGTCGCGAAGGCGTGCGACAGGCGTCACGGCGCGACAGCCTAGCAGCCGCGGGAGGAGGCGACGCAGGGGCCGTTCGGCCCGCGCCGTCGGGTGGAGCGGCGGATGCCCTCGCGCCGTGGCAGGGCGAGAATGAACTCCCCCGGAGGTGGCGTCATGACGTTCGACATCGCGGCCGCGGG
>JAJZRQ010000082.1 GCA_021802585.1 Chloroflexota bacterium | reverse complement strand
GCGGGCGAGCGGCACGATCGATTCCTCGTTCATCCCGCGCCGCACGACCGTGTTCACCTTGATCGGGGCGAGGCCGGCCGCCCGGGCGGCGGCGATCCCTCCGAGGACCCGGGCGACGGGGAACTCGGCGCCGTTCATCCGCCGAAAGACGGCGTCGTCGAGCGCGTCGAGGCTCACGCTGATCCGGGCGAGGCCGGCGTCGGCGAGCGGACGCGCGAGGCGCCGGAGGGCCGAGCCGTTCGTCGTCAGCGTGAGGTCGCGGGCCCCGTCGATCCGGGCGAGCATCCGGACGAGGTCCGGCAGGTCGCGGCGGACGGTCGGCTCGCCGCCGGTGATCCGCAGCTTCTCGACGCCCAGGCCCACGAAGAGCCGGGCGAGACGGGCGATCTCCTCGAACGTGAGGATCTCGCGGCGCGGCAGGAACGCGTAGTCGCGCCCGAAGACCTCGGCCGGCATGCAGTACGTGCAGCGGAAGTTGCAGCGGTCCGTCACCGAGATCCGGAGGTCGTGCATCCGGCGCCCGAGCCGGTCGAGCCGGGTCGCGGCGCGGGCCCCTGGCGCGGGCACGCCGGCCGGCGCGGTCGCTGCCGCCGCCGGGGGGCCGCCGTCGTCACCTCGGGGCTCTCGCATCGTCGGGACATCGTAGCCGGGGCGGGTCGTCGACGCCCCGGGCGGCCCGGCGGCGGCCGGCGCACCGCCGGTGCGACGCCGCACCGCGCAGACCACGCCGGTACCACCGGCGGTGCCCGCTGGTACCACCAGTCAACTCCACCGCACCACCCCGCGCTCCTAGCATCCACCGCAGGCGTCATCGGCGGAGGCCGAGCGCGCAACAGGGGATGAGCACCATGGCAACCACCGATTCCCGCACCGGATTCCGCCTTCCGTGGAGCACGGACCGGGCGGCGTCCCGCGAGGCGTCGGCCGACGCCGATCCGCCCGCCGACGAGACGCCAGCGGCCCAGCTCGACGCCGACGCGCGACCCGCGCCGGGCGCCGCCACCCCGGACGACCCGGACGCGATCCGGGAGCAGGAGGACTCCGTGTCGATCGTCGCGCCCGACGCGGCGCAGCACCCCGCCCCGGCCGGGAGCCCGGCCGAGTCGCTCCCGGCGGCGGCCCAGCGCCCGGGGGCCTGGCCGGCGCCCACCGGCGGCGGCCGGCGGCCGACGAAGTTCCTCGCCGACCTGACGCGGGCGATGCAGGCCGCCGCGGAGCAGGCCCGGGCGAGCACCCTCGACCAGTTCCGAGCCGACGGCACCTCCGTCATCGAGCAGATCCACGCCCGGTCGGCGACGGGGGCCACCGAGCTCCGGCGCCGCGCCGACGACGACGTCGCCTCGATCAAGGAGTGGTCGAAGGCCGAGATCGCCCGGATCCGCGAGGAAACCGAGCACCGGGTCGGTGCGCGGCGCGAGCAGCTCGAAGGTCAGCTCGAGCGGCACGCGGCGCTCATCGAGCACGAGATCGAGAAGGTCCGGGGCCGGATCGCCGCGTTCGAGGGCGAGATGGGCCGCTTCTTCGACGACCTCCTCCGCGAGGACGACCCGGCGCTCTTCGCCGCCCGCGCCGCGAGCCTGCCGGAGCCCCCGTCCTTCGAGGACCCCGACGACGACGCGCAGGGGTCGCTCCTCCGCGAGCCGGGCATCGGCGTGCCGGAGCCCGTGGTCGCCACGCCCGCCGACGGGCCCGCCCCGGAGGCGCCGGCGGCCGAGCCGGTCGCCACGGCGATGGCCGCCGCGTTCGACCGCGAGGCGGCGATGGCCGCGATCCAGGCCGCGGCCGAGGAGGCCGCCTCGTCCGAGGACGAGGCCGCCGCCACGACCGCCGAGGCCGACGCCCCGCCTGCCGCCGAGGCCGCCGAAGCCTCGTCCGAGGCCGCCGAGCCGCCGGCCGAGTCCGGGACGGCCGAAGCCGTCTCCGAGGCCGTCGCCGAGCCGCCGTCCGAGGCCGGGGTCGACCCGCGCGTGGCGATCCTCGGGCTCACGCCCGACTTCTCGGCCGCCGAGGCCGAGGCGGCCGAGGCCGCGGCGGAGCTCGACGCGGTCCCGGAGATCGGCGGCGAGGCCCTCGCCGCGCGCCTCTCGGGCCTCGTCCCCGGCGAGGCGCCGGCGCCGGACGCGGCGACCGTCCCGACGCAGGTCGTCGTCACCGGCCTCGTGAGCGTCGCGAGCATCGCCAGCTTCAAGCGGCATCTCGGCCGCCTTGCCGGCGTCGCCCACGTCGGCGTCTCCTCCGGTCCGGACGGCGAGTTCGTCTTCGCCGTCGCCCACGGCCCGGAGACCTCCCTCCGCGAGCTCATCCCGACCCTGCCGGGCTTCGCCGCCCGCGTCGTCGGCTCCGGCGAGGACATCCTCCAGGTCAGCGCCCAGGACCCCCAGGACTGACGTCCACCAGCCCGCCCGAAGGAGACCCGGATGGCCCGTCCCGCGATCGCGATCGCGCTCCCCCGCGACGAGCGCGAGCCCGTGGCGGAGGCGCTCCACGCCGCCGACCTCGAGCCGATCGCCATCGGCCGCCCGGAGGAGCTCGAGGCGCTCCTCGGCGCGGGCCGCGAGATCGCCGTCGCGATCCTCGACGGCGAGCAGGACCTCGACACGTCCCTCGAGTACTACGCCCTCCTCCACGAGGGCGGGCGCGACATCCCCGCCCTCATGGTCCTCTCGCCCCGGGCGCTCGAGCGCGTCGGCGTCACCCACGCCGGGTCGAAGGACGAGTATTTCACCCGCCCCTACTCGGTCGAATCGATCCGTTGGCGCGTCGAGGCGATGATGATCCGGCGCCTCGCCGTCGACGACGGGAGCGGCTCGGTGATCCAGACCGGCCCCCTCTCCCTCGACGACTGGTCGCGCAATGGGACGTTCGTCGCCGTCTTCAATCCGAAGGGCGGCGTCGGCAAGACGACGATCGCGGTGAACCTCGCCGCGGCGCTCACCGCGATGGGGCGTCGCGTCCTCCTCGTCGACGGCGACACCGTGACCGGCCACATCTCGAGCTCGCTCGGCCTCGAGCACGTCCGGACCCTCGTCGACGAGGTCATCGACGCCCACGAGGCGGGCGTCGACCCGCCGGAGGCGCTCGACGACCTCCTGGCCGCCCACCCGTCGGGGATGCAGGTCCTCGTCCTCTCCTCGAGCCCGCTCCGGACGTCGCTCCTCGACCCGGCCCGAGTGGCGGCCGCGATCGACACCGGGCGGCGGACCCACGACGTCGTCGTCGTCGACCTCCACCCCGACTACGACGCCCTGAACCGCGCCGTCTTCGAGCGGGCCGACCGGATCCTCGTGCCGGTCACGCCCGACGTCCCCGCGCTCCGCGCCGCGGTCCAGCTCCGCGACGTGGCGACCGCGCTCGGGTTCGCCGACCGGCTCGCGATGGTCGTGAACCGGGCGAACAGCGGGGTCTCCGTCGCCGACATCGAGCGCACGATCGGGATGCCTGCGCTCGCCCTCGTGCGCTCCGCCGGCCTCCAGCTCGTGAAGGCGGCGAACGAGGGCCGCACGGTCATCGACCTCTTCCCCCGCGAGAAGGTGGCGGAGGACTTCCGGGTCCTCGCCGAACAGGTCGTCGGGGTGCCGCGGGCGAAGCCCGAGGGTGCGTCGCGCCTCAGCCTCGGCGCCCTCTTCGGGCGTCGGCGGGAGGCGGTCCGGGCCTGACCCCGGCGCGGGTCAGCCGGCCGCGGCCGCGGCCGCGGTCATCCGGGCTCCGGCCGGCCGACGAGCGCGCGCGTCGCCTCGAGGAGCCGCCGATCGATCTGCTCCACCCCCCGGAGGTACGAGCGGTTCACGAGGACGACATCGATGTCAGGCTCGTTGAGCGGGCGATCCCCGAGGAGCGCGACGGCGTCGGCGACCGGCACGAAGAGCTCCGTGCTCCGGTCGAGGAGCCGCTCCGGCTCCGATCCCGGGAACAGGTAGACCGTCCCGAGGACCCGGAACGGCGGGACCTCGAGGGCGACGTCGTACGGCACCTTGTGGAGCTTGTGGGCCGCCCGCTCGGCCTCGGAGAAGGCGGGCAGCGTCGCCGGGCCGGCGAGGACCGCGATGAGATCGAAGGGGTCGACCTTCTCGAGGCCGGGCGCCGGGGTCAGCTCCGCCGGCCGGTCGATCGGGGCCCAGCGGACGCCCGAGATCGCGATCGACTCGCGGCGGTTCAGGGCGTCCGAGAGCCGGCCCTCGAGCTCCATCCGGCCGACGAGGCGCCACTCCTCCGTGAATCCGTCGAACGGGATGCCGCGGAGCCCCGGCGCCTCGCCGCGGGGGCCCGCCGGGGCGGCCGCGGCCGGGCCCCGCTTCGCTCCCCGCCGCAGAAAGCCGAACGGCACGACCTCAGTCCTCCGCGCTGCCGGTGTTCTCGCGAATCGTGTCGACGACGGTCGCGTCGGCGAGGGTCGTCGTGTCCCCCAGCGGCCGGCCCTCGGCGATGTCGCGGAGGAGCCGCCGCATGATCTTGCCGGAGCGCGTCTTCGGGAGGTCCGGCGTGAAGAGCAGGTACCTCGGGCGCGCGATCGGTCCGATGACGTAGGCGACGTGCTCGCGGAGCTGGAGCGCGAGCGCGTCCGACGGCTCGTGCCCGGCGCGGAGGATGACGAAGGCGAAGATCGCCTGCCCGGTCACCTCGTCGGACTTGCCGACCACGGCGGCCTCGGCGACCGATGGGTGGTCGACGAGCGCCGACTCGACCTCGATCGTCGAGAGCCGGTGGCCGGCGACGTTCATGACGTCGTCCACGCGGCCGAGGAGCCAGAAGTAGCCTTCCTCGTCGCGCTTCGCGCCGTCGCCGGCGAAGTAGCGCCCCGGGAAGCGGCTCCAGTACGTCTCGCGGTAGCGCTCCGGGTCGCCGTAGATCCCGCGAAGCATCGAGGGCCACGGGCGAGTGATGACGAGGTACCCGCCACCCCCGGGCGGCACCGGGACGCCGGCGGCGTCGACGACGTCGGCGCCGATCCCCGGGAGGGGAAACGTGGCCGAGCCCGGCTTCGTCGTCGTCACGCCGGGGAGCGGGCTGATGAGGATGCTTCCCGTCTCCGTCTGCCACCAGGTGTCGACGATCGGCGCGCGGCCGCCGCCGACATGGGTGTGGTACCAGAGCCAGGCCTCCGGGTTGATCGGCTCGCCGACCGAGCCGAGGAGCCGCAGCGAGGACAGGTCGTGGCCGCGCGGCCACGCCTCGCCCTGCTTCATGAACGAGCGGATCGCCGTCGGCGCGGTGTAGAGGATCGTCACCCCGTACTCCTCGACGATCTGCCACCAGCGATCCCAGGCCGGCGTGTCCGGCGCGCCCTCGTAGATGATCCCCGTCGTCGCGTTCGCGAGCGGGCCGAAGACGATGTAGCTGTGCCCGGTGACCCAGCCGATGTCGGCAGCGCACCAGTAGACGTCGTCGGGCTTCACGTCGAAGACGGCGTGGTGGGTGAAGCTCGTCCCGAGGAGGTAGCCCGCCGTCGTGTGGACGATCCCCTTCGGCTTCGCCGTCGTCCCCGACGTGTAGAGGAGGTAGAGGAGGTGCTCCGACTCGACCGGGACCGGGTCGCACCGGTCGGACTGCCGGTCCACCGTCTCGCCCCACCAGTGGTCGCGTCCCTCGACCATGTGGCAGCCGTCGCGGAGGCGGCTGACGACCAGGACGTGCTCGATCGTCGGCGTGCTCGCGACCGCCGCGTCGGCGTGGTGCTTGAGGCCGACCTTCCGGCCGCGCCGCCAGCCGCCGTCGGCGGTGACGAGGACCTTCGCCCCGGCGTCGTTGATCCGGTCGGCGAGGGCCTCCGACGAGAACCCGCCGAAGACGACGGTGAAGGGCGCCCCGAGCTTCGCGCAGGCGAGCATCGCGACCGGCAGCTCGGGGATCATCGGGAGGTAGATCGCCACCCGGTCGCCCTTCGCGACGCCGAGCTCGCGGAGGGCGTTCGCCGCCCGGTTCACCCGGGCCTGGAGGTCGCGGTACGTGATCGTCTGGCGATCGCCCGGCTCGCCGATCCAGTGATACGCGACCTTCTCGCCGAGGCCGCGCTCCACGTGGCGGTCGACGCAGTTGTAGGCGACGTTCAGGGTCCCGCCGTCGAACCAGCGGGCGAACGGGAGGTCCCACTCGAGGGTCGTCTCGAACGGGGTGAACCAGCTGATCCGCTCGCGGGCCTGGGCGGCCCAGAAGGCCTCGACGTCGCGCTCGGCCTCCGCGTGGAGGTCGGCCGTCGCGTTCGCCCGGGCCGCGAACCCGGGATCGGGCGGGAACGTGCGCTGCTCGACGAGCAGGGCCTCGATCTCGGGCTGGGACGAGGTCGGATCGGGCTGCACGCGGGGAACCTCCGTCGTCTCGCGGGATGACCGCATCATACGCAGCCGCGACGCGGCCGGGTCACGTGAACTCGGCGCCGCCCTCCGCCTCGGCCGCGATCGCGGGGTCGGGCCGCCGGCCGGCCGCCACGAGGAGCGTGCGGCCGAGGGCCAGGTCGATCCCGGCAGCGCGGAGCGCCTCGATCGCGCGACGGCGCAGGGCGCCGGCGACCTCCCACTGCTCGCCGGGGCGGACGGTCGCCGAGACGAGGATCGGGATCCCCGGCTCGCCCGCGGCCGCCGCCTCGATCCCGAGGACCCGCGGCGGCTCGAGGAAGCGGCCACGCCACGCCTCCTCGTCGGCGAACGCCGCGCAGGCGTCGGCGAGGACCGCGACCGCCCGCTCGATGTCCGTGCCCGCCGCCATCGAGAACCGCTCGTTCACCCGGGCGAACGTGCGGGTGAAGTTCGAGGCGACGGCGATCGCGCCGTTCGGGACCGAGTGGAGCGTCCCGTCGCCGTCGCGGACGATCGTCCGCCGCAGGCCGACCTCCTCGACGGTACCCCGGACCCCGGCGAGGGCGACGACGTCGCCGACGCTGAACGGGTTCTCGCCGAGGATGAGGATCCCGTTGAGGTAGTCCCGGACGAGCTGCTGGGCGCCGAACCCGATCGCGCCGCCGACCGCGACCCCGAGCGCCACGCCGAGCGCCCCGAGGGCGGCGATGAGCTCCGGGACGAGGATCGCGATCGCGACGAGCACCGCGGCCGCGACGACGACGACCCGGCCGAGCTTCGTGGCGAAGAGGACGAGCGTGTCGAGCCGGCGCCGGCGGGCCGCGACCTGGAGGGCGCGATCCTCCGCCGGGAGCCCGGCCTCGCCGGGGAGCGGCGCCGCCGCCGCCCCGTCGGCGACGCGCCGCGCGATCGCGACGCCGACCCGGTAGGCGACGAAGAGGACGATGATCGCGAGCGCGGTCGCGAAGAGGCGCTCGCCTCCGGCGACGAGGGCGGCGGCGATCCGGTCGAGGAGGTCCTGCACGACGCACAGGGTAGCGCGGCGGGATCGCGACGCGCCGCCGGGCCGGGCTACGCGGCGGCGCCCCCGAGGCGGGCGGAGATCGCGGCCGCCGCCGTCCGCGCCGCCGCGACGATCTCGGGCACGCGGCCGGGGGTCACCCGGAACGCCGGTCCGCCGACGCCGAGCGCGGCGGCGACGCGGCCGCGCGCGTCCACGACCGGCACGGCGATCCCGTTCGTCCCCTCGATCCACTCCGAGAACGCCGTCGCGTATCCCCGCCGGCGCACCCGCGCCAGCTCCTCGACGAGCGTCTCGAGCCGGGTGATCGTCCGGGGGGTCCGGGCAGGGAGGCCGGGCCGGGCGATCCGGAGGACGTCGCGCTCGGCCATCGCGGCGAGGAGGATCTTGCCCGGTGCCACGCCGTGGAGGGGCGTCGTCCGGCCGGTGAGGTCGGGGGAGGCGCCGACGTGCGGAGCGTCGGCCTGGGCGACGGTGTGGCAGCCATCCTCGCGGAGGATCGCGAGGGTCGCCGACTCGCGCGTCGCCCGCGCGAGGCGCTCGAGCTCGGGCATCGCGAGCGCCCGGAGGTCGAGCGTCTGCTCGGCCCGCTCGGCGAGGCGGATGACGACGAGCCCCAGGCGGTACTTCCCCGTCTCCTCGTCCTGCTCGACGAGCCCGCGGCGCTGGAGCGTCGCGAGGAGGCGCGAGGCGGTGCTCTTGTGGAGCCCGAGCCGGCGGGCGAGTTCGGTGACGCCGACCTCGCCGGCGCATTCCCCGAGGGCGAGGAGGAGCGTCGCCGCCCGGTCGACGGAGCGGACGGCGTTCCCGTCGAGGGCCTCGCCGGCGGGCGGGCGGGGCGCGGGCGGCGGCGGCGCCGTCGCCGGCAGGGGCGCGACCGGGAGGGCCCCGCCCGCGGTGAGGGTCACGGCCGGCGCGGGGCCGGGGAGCGGCGGGATGTCGAGGGCCATCGTCAGCCTGCCGCCGCGCCGGCCGCGCCGGACGCCGCGGCGACGGCCCCCGCACCGTGGGCTCGCGCCTCGAGCGCCGCGTGGAACGCGTCGGCGAAGATCGAGACGACGCGGTCGACGGTGTCGCCCCGGGCGTGCGCCTCGCAGACGAACCACGGCTCCCGGCTGTCCGGCTCCGGCATCGCCCCCCGGGCGTGCATCCCGACGGCGATCGCGTCGTAGAGGGCGTGGTCGGTCGTCGCCCAGTCGCGGTACTCGCTCGGCGTCCGGTCGGTGAACATGATCCCGAACATCGCCGGGTGGCCGGTGACCTGGTACGGGATCCCCTTCGCGTCGAGCACCTGCCGGATGCCCGCCTGGATCCGCTCGCCGGTGGCCCGGATCGTCTCGAGGGCCGGCGTATCCCGGATGATCTCGAGCGTCTTCACCGCCGCGGCGGCGGCGACCCGGTTGCCGGCATACGTCCCGCCGTGGCTCACCTTGTCGGGGAGGAGGCTCATGATCTCGCGGCGCCCGCCGAAGGCGGCCGCGGGGTAGCCGTTGCCCATCGCCTTGGCGTACGTCGCGAGGTCGGGGCGGATCCCGAAGTACTCCGCGGCGCCGCCGCGGGCGAAGCGGAAGCCGGTCTTCACCTCGTCGAAGATGAGGAGGATCCCGAACTCCTCGGTGAGGGCCCGCATCGCCTGGTGGAAGCCCGGCCGCGGCATGATCCCCTGCGCGTTGCCGAGGACCGGCTCGACGATGATCGCCGCGATCTCCTCGCCCTGGCGCTCGAAGAGGCGGCGGAGCATCTCCAGGTTGTTGTAGCGCGCCGGGATGATCGTCTCCGCGACCGGCCCCGGGATGCCCCGGCCCCAGGCGAGGCGGACGGGGCTGTCGGCGTCGCCGAGGTCGGCGACGTCGTTGGGGAGGACGCTGATGAGGGCGTAGTCGTGGACGCCGTGGTACTGCCCCTCGAACTTCACGATCTTGTCGCGGCCGGTGTACGCCCGGGCGACGCGCATCGCGTGCATCGTCGCCTCCGTCCCGGAGACCGTCATCCGGGCCATCTCGACCCAGCCGGTCAGCTCGACGAGGAGCTCCATCGCCCGGACCTCGTCCTCCGAGGTGAGGGAGAAGCTCACGCCCCGCCGCATCCGCTCGTTGACGTAGTCGTCGACGCGTTCGTCGGCGTGCCCGAGGATCACCGGCCCGTAGCCCATCCGGAGGTCGATGTACTCGTTCCCGTCGAGGTCCCAGACGCGACCGCCCTTGCCCCGGTCGACGTAGATCGTGTCCTCGCCCCAGGCACGGAAGTTCGAGTTTGCGCCGCCGGGGAGCGTTCTGCGCGCGCGGTGGTACATCG
The DNA here is from genome assembly GCA_021802585.1 of Chloroflexota bacterium. GTDB lineage: Bacteria > Chloroflexota > Limnocylindria > Limnocylindrales > CSP1-4 > CTSoil-043. Next base: position 293 of record JAJZRQ010000082.1, on the reverse strand, counting down.
CCACCTGGGCGTCGCGGACGGGGCGGGTGACGACGGGCTCGGGCGCCATGGCTCCTCCGTGGTTCGTCCACTCCCGGCGGGCGGGCGCCCCGGGGCGCGGGGCAGCCATCGAGGACCGGGCGGCTCGAGGGGGTGTTCCGCCGAGCGGAACGCGTGACCCGCGGATCGTGCCACGGCTCCCCGCCGAGTGTCAACGACATTCGTGCCCACGGGGTCGGTGGCGTGCGAATCGCGCAGACGATGGGTCGCCGCCGTGCGATCTCGCGCGACATCTCGGGCAGGGCTCCGGCGGG